>JAENJD010000007.1:760-33574 GCA_016844605.1 Steroidobacteraceae bacterium | reverse complement strand
TACATGGTCAACATGATGCGCGAGCACGTGCCATCCGACGCACGCATTCACTATGTGATCACGAGCGGCGGGTCCGCCCCCAACGTCGTGCCCGACTTCGCGGAATCCTATCTCTACGTTCGCCATGCGGACACGCGCATCGTCGAGGAAATATTCGATCGCATCGTCAAGGCCGCCGAAGGCGCAGCACTCGGCACCGGAACCACGATGGACTATGAAGTTATCGGCGGCGTGCACAACATCCTGCCGAACGAAGCACTCGCGCGCGTGATGTTCGCAAAGCTCCAGGAAGTGGGCGGCATCAGTTACACGCCTGAAGAGCGGGCATTTGCCGAGCAGCTGTATTCGAGCCTGGTGCAACCGAACATGCCGCTGGGTTCCGAGGCCGACGTCCAGGCATTCGGGTTCGAGCGTCCGGGCATCGGCTCCACCGATGTCGCCGATGTCAGCTGGAATGTGCCGACCGTCGGCCTGCGGGTTGCCACCTGGGTGCCGGGTACCTCGGCGCATAGCTGGCAGGCCGTCGCCGCCGGCGGCATGAGCATTGGTTACAAGGGAATGGAAAACGCATCGCAGGTCCTTGCGTTAATGGGCCAGGAGCTCTTTGCGCATCCTGAGCTGATCGCAAAGGCCCGTGCGGAGTTCGAGCAACGCCGCGGCCCGCGCTTCCAGTACAAGCCGATGCTGGGCGACCGTGCCCCACCCCTCGACTACCGCCGCGGCGTGCCGGGTGGTGGCGAGTAAACGCCTCATCGCAGCCCGATAACCGGTCGGCGCATGCCTCGATTGCGCCCGGTCACCGCGATCTATAGTTCGACGCCTCTCATGCCGATTGCCTTGTAACGGGAGACTCCCATGCGCCGCCACCTGTTCGCCGCCGCCCTGATGTTCCTGGTATCAGCACCACTGCAGGCTGCCGACCTATCGGCCAGCATCACGGCAGCGGTGGCCGCCGCCGAGCGCAGCGACAAGGATCGCGAGCGCGACGTGGGCGATCGGCCCGCAGAACTCCTGGCTTTCGCCGGCATCATGCCAGGCATGAAGATCGCCGACGTGTTCGGCGGTGGCGGCTACTGGACTGAACTGATGGCGCGGACTGTCGGCCCCGAGGGCCATGTCCGGCTCGTGAACAACTCGCCCTACTTCGCTTTCGCCGGCAAGGACCTCAAGTCGCGATTTGAAGGCAACCGCCTGTCGAACGCCGATCAGATCACCGTCGAAACCTGCAACCTGAAGCTCGGCAGCAAGACCTACGACATGATCGTGATCTTCATGTCCTATCACGACCTGTACTACGTGGACGAGAAGGATGGCTGGCCCGCGATCGACGCCAGCGGCTTTCTCGACCAGCTGCACGCCGCACTGAAGCCGGGTGGCCACCTGTTGATCGTGGATCACGCGGCTGCCGCGGGATCCGGCAATACGGTTGCCCAGAATCTGCATCGCATGGATGAAGCATTCGCAAAGAAGGACATCTCGAGCCACGGCTTCACGCTCGAGAAGACCTGGGATGGATACCGGAATTCCGGTGACGAACTGACAAAGCTCGTCTTCGATCCCGCCGTGCGCGGCAAGACGGATCGCTTCACGCACCTGTATCGCAAGCGCTGAGGTCCGCGCGGTTCAGTCCGCGCGCTCTCAGATGCTGCGCAGGCTGCGCAGGAATTCCGCCGGATCCCCATCGCGCTCGAGCACTTCGACGAGCGCCGAGCCCACGATCACGCCGTCTGCGTGCCCCGCGAGACGCGCGACCTGGGCCGCATGGCGGATTCCAAAGCCCGCGCAAACCGGCACCGCTGCGGTTGAACCCACACGATCGAGGTAATCGAGCACGGCATCCGGCACCGCCACATCACGGCCGGTCGTCCCGGTCATCGTGACCGCATAGACAAATCCTTCCGACTCGCGCGCGAGCATCGCGAGCCGCGCCGCTGGCGTCACGGGCGTCACCATCTGCACGAGCGCAATGCCCTCCGCGGCCAGTGCCGCACGGAGTTCCGCGCATTCCTCGAATGGCAGGTCGGGCACGATGAAACCCGCGATCCCTGCCGCGCACGCATCCGCTGCCAGGCGCCCGATGCCATGAGCGAGCAGCGGATTGAGGTAACTCATCAGCAACAGCGGCGCCCGCGGCCGATTTGCAAGTGTCATGAGCTCCGCGAGCATCCAGTCGAGCGTCACGCCATTGGCAAGGGCCACGCGGCTCGAGCGTTGTATCGTCATGCCGTCCGCCATCGGATCCGAGAAGGGCAAGCCGATCTCGATCAAGTCCGCGGCTTCGCCCACTTTCAGGAGATCTGCCGCGAATCGCTCGCGACTGGGGAAGCCCGCCGTCATGAATGCGACAAGTGCCGGCTTGCCACCCGCGGACGCATTGCGTATCGCTTCGCTGATTGAATCCCGCGGCAGCATCAGCCGCGTTCCGCGAGGAGCGTCGCCTGCAGCGTGGACATGTCCTTGTCTCCGCGCCCCGACAGTCCGACCAGGATCCGGCTGCCCGGATGTTCCATGGCATGGCGACGCGCGCCAGCCAGCGCATGTGCGCTTTCGAGCGCGGGCAGGATACCTTCGAGGCGACTGCACAAGTCGACCGCCGCCAGCGCCTCGTCGTCACTCGCGACCTCGTAGCGCACACGCCCGATTGCCTGCAGCAATGCGTGCTCCGGCCCGACACCGGAATAGTCGAGGCCCGCCGACACGGAGTGCGTTTCCTGGATCTGGCCATGCGCGTCCTGCAGCAGCATCGTAAAGCTTCCATGCAGTACGCCCGGCCGCCCGAATGCGAGCGTGGCCGCATTGTCGCCCAGCCCCGAACCGCGTCCACCTGCCTCGATGCCGAGCAGCATGACGCTGCCGTCATTCAGGAATGGATGGAACAGGCCGATCGCATTCGAGCCGCCACCGACACAGGCTATCGCAACATCCGGCAGCCCGCCCGCGGCCGTAAGCATCTGCGCGCGCGCTTCGCGGCCGATCACGGACTGCAGTTCACGCACCAAGTACGGATACGGATGCGGCCCGACCGCCGAGCCGAGCAGATAGTAGGTACCCATCGGGTCGGCGACCCAGTCGCGCAAGGCCTCGTCGATCGCGGCGCGAAGTGTCTGGTCTCCGCTCGTGACCGGAATGACTTCTGCACCGAGCAGTTTCATCCGGCCGACATTCGGAGCCTGGCGCTCCATGTCCACTGCGCCCATGTAGACGACGCAGGGCAGGCCGAGCCGCGCGCAGGCCGCGGCGCTCGCGACGCCATGCTGGCCTGCACCTGTCTCGGCGACGATGCGCTTCGCGCCGAGGCGCTTCGCGAGCAGTGCCTGACCGACAGCATTATTGATCTTATGTGCGCCGGTGTGCGCCAGGTCTTCGCGCTTCAGCCAGACCTCGGCGCCCCACTCCCGCGACAAGCCATTCGCGCGCGTGAGCGCCGTCGGCCGCCCCGCCCAGCCAGCAAGTTCGCGCGCGTAGTCGCGCTGGAAGTCTTCGGCATGCAGCCACCGCTCGACCCCTTCCTGCAGCCGGTCGAGCGCCGGCACCAGCGTCTCCGGCACGTAACGGCCTCCGAAAGGACCAAAGCGGCCGCGCGCATCCGGCAACCGTCCGGCCAGCTCTTCCGCGAGCAGGCGCCCGGCCTCATCGGCAGCGAGCAGTGAAGTCATGCTGTCAATCTCCGCTCCGCGGCCCTCGCCGCGTCAATAAACCTGCGAATCAGAACCGGATCCTTGACGCCCGGCTCACGCTCAACGCCACTCGACACATCCACACCGTAGGGCCGCACCATCGCGATCGCCGCACCGACATTTTCGGCAAGGAGACCGCCACCCAGGATCAACCCGCAACGCCTTGCGAGACTAGCGGCCATCGTCCAGTCCGCCTGGATACCCGCACCGCTCGAAACAGCTTCAAACAGCAGGAGCGACGGCGGTTCAACCGGCAGCGTGCTGCCCGAGCGCCACACCGGCCAGCGCGCGATCGTCGCCGGCAGTTGCAATGAGTCGAAGTCCGCGGCATCCGTCTGCCAGACATCGGGCGTGAATTCGGCGAGCACCTCATCGACCAGCGCCCGCGAAGGATGAAGTGTCACTGCCACCCGCAATACGTTCGCCGGCATGAACGCCGACGCAAGTATTGCGGCACGCACTGGTTCGATGTTGCGCAGCGACGGCGCGTGGAAGACAAACCCGATCGCGTCGGCGCCGGCTTCGACGGCCGCGGTGATTCCATCCTCGCCTGTCTGTCCGCAGATCTTGATCAGCAGGCTCATGCGGCGGCCCTGCCAGCGGCGAGCATTGTCCGAATCACGGCGGCGGGATCGGACGCCGTCATCAGCGCGCTGCCGACCAATGCCAACTCGTAGCCATCGCGCGCAACGTCGGCGCAGTCATCTGGCGTAGTGATCCCGCTTTCAGCTACATGAACGACACCACCCGGCAGCAACGGTGCCATTTCGTGGAATCGGCCAGGTGTGACTGCAAGAGTTTGCAGGTCGCGGCAGTTAACGCCGAAAAGGACTGCGGGCGCGCCACGGCCGGGATCCGGCCGGGGTGTCCCCTCGCTCCGCGGGAACTTTATGCTTCGCTCGGGGACACCCACGGCCACCTCGGCCGTGGCGCGCGCAATGTCCTCGCCATCGAAGCACTCGAGCAATACGAAAAGCGTCAGCTCACGAGCGCAGTCGAGCATTTCAGCAAGGGAAGCTCCGGACAACATCCGGATAATCAGCAACACACCGCCGGCGCCGGCTGCGCGTGCTTCGTGAAGTTGGTACGGGTCAACTAGAAAGTCCTTGCGCATCACTGGAATGCCAAGGGGCGTCAGGAGCTCCGCAGCAGCGGCGAGATGGTCGAGGTTGCCATGGAACTGCGTGGGTTCAGTCACGACGGAGACCGTCGCAGCGCCGCCTTCAGCGTAGGCGGTTACGCGACTTTCGAGGTCGGCGTCGCCAAGGCGGCCGAGTGCCGGCGAGCGGCGCTTGAACTCGGCGATGAGATTGAATCGATTCCGCAGAATCAACGGTGGTGGTTGAGGCGTTGCAAGCACTCGCGTGCGCAGCGCCGTGAGTGGCTCGCGTGTGCGCGCTTCTTCGAGGCGCAATCGGCTTGCTGCAGCCATGTGATCAAGGAAGCCACTCATGCGGCGCGTTCCCTGCCGAAGGCGATGATGCTATCGAGCAGTTTCGCGGCGCGGCCATCATCGATCGCGGCGGATGCGAGTCTCACACCTTCGTTGGCATCCGGCGCGAGACCCGTGACCTCGGCGACCAGTGCCGCGCCCATGACGAGCGCGTCGCGGTGAGCGCCGCGCTCCTCGCCACGGAGAACAGCGGACAGGCGCCCTGCATTGTGTGCTGCGTCACTGCCCTTGAGATCCACTTCGACACAGGCCGGCAACCCAAAATCGGCGGCGCTCCTCTTCGCCTGCTTCACGGATCCCGGCCGCACATCGAAGATCGTGAATGGCGAAGCAGGTGTCGGTTCGTCCCAACCGCCGTCACTGTGAACGACGAACATGCGCCGGATCTCCATGCCTGCCAGTGTGTCCGCCATGAGCTTCGCGACCTCGAGACTCCAGGCTCCGATCACTGCAAATGGCGCCTGTGCGGGATTCGCGAGCGGCCCCAGCAGGTTGAAAATCGTGCGTACGCCGAGCGCCACGCGCACCGGCGCGATCGCCTTCATCGCCGGGTGATAATGCGGGGCAAACAAGAAAGTGAATCCGGTCCGCTCGAGGCACAACCCGGCCGCGGCCTCGTCGAGCGGCAGCGGCAGGCCCAGCGCTTCCAGCACGTCGGCGCTGCCGGATCGCGAAGAAACCGAGCGATTGCCATGCTTGACGATGCGCACACCAGCGGCGGAGGCCAGGAGCGCCGCACCGGTCGAAAGATTGAGGCTGTGGGAACCATCACCGCCCGTTCCAACGACGTCTGCGATCAGCGCCCCCGCCGTGATCTGCGGCCGCCGAGCCAGCGAGCGCATTGCGCGCGCAAAGCCGCGCACCTCATCTGCGGTCACGCCCTTGATCCGAAGCGCAGCGAGCAATGCGCCTGCCATCGCGGGCGCCATCTCAGGATCGGTCAGCGCGACCATCAGTTTGTACGCGGCGTCCTCGGCCAGATCCTTCCGCTCGAGCAGCGCTTCGAGTGCTTCCTTGCCCGGACGATTCATTCTTGAATCCCGGCTTGCAGGAACCTCGCCATCAATCGCGGGCCGTCGGGAGTCAGGATGCTCTCCGGGTGGAATTGCACGCCCTCAACCGGCAGTGTCCGATGCCGCACGCCCATGACCTCGCCTTCCGCGGTCCAGGCAGTGACTTCGAGTTCCGCTGGAATGTGGTCGCGCTCGGCGATCAGCGAGTGATAACGCCCTGCATCGAATGGATTCGGCAGACCTTCGAACAGCCCGCGGCCATCGTGCAGCACGGGCGAGGTCTTGCCATGCATCAGGCGCCCGGCACGCACGACCATCCCGCCAAACACCTCCACGAGTGCCTGGTGACCGAGGCAGACGCCGAACACGGGCACGCGATCCGCAAAGGTCTCGATCATGCGCATCGATACGCCCGCATCTGCGGGAGTGCCCGGACCCGGCGAAACGCAAAGATGCGTCGGTGCGATTGCGAGCGCCTCCTCCACCGTGATCCGGTCATTGCGGTGCACGAGCACGTCGGCGCCCAGCACCAGGAATGCCTGCACCAGGTTGTAGGTGAAGGAGTCGTAATTGTCGATCAGCAACAGCCGCGGTTTCACAGGCCGCCCTCCGCAAGTTCGAGCGCCCGCCGTAACACGGCACTTTTTGCAATGACTTCTTCGTGTTCGCGCTCCGGCACGCTGTCGGCGACGATGCCGGCACCGGCCTGGTAACTGTAGCGCCCGTCAGTGAAAACCAGCGTGCGGATCGTGATGGCCTGGTCCATGTCCCCGCCCTTGCCGAAGTATCCGACCGTGCCACCGTAAAGCCCGCGGCCGACCGGTTCGAGTTCGTCGATGATCTGCATCGCGCGCACCTTCGGGGCACCGACCAGCGTACCGGCCGGGAACGCCGCCGCAAACAGGTCGAAGGCGTCGCGCCCTGACGCAAGCTCCCCGGAGACGCCGCTCACGATGTGCATAACGTGACTGTAGCGCTCGATCAGCCGATACGGATCGACGCGGACCGAGCCTGCAGACGCGACCCGCCCAAGGTCATTGCGCGCGAGATCCACGAGCATCACGTGCTCGGCATTCTCCTTCGGGTCGGCGAGCAGCCGGGCCGCGTACGCATCGTCTTCCGCCGCATCGGCGCCACGCGGCAGCGTGCCGGCAATGGGACGCAATTGCGCGCGCCTGCCATTGAGGCGCACGAGCGCTTCCGGCGATGAACCGACGACGGTCACGCCGCCGGCCTCGCAGTAATACATGTATGGCGATGGATTGAGCAGCCTGAGCGCGCGGTAGGCTTCGAAGGGATCGAGCTCGCATTCACCGCCAAAGCATACGGACAGCACGAGCTGATACACGTCGCCCGCGACAATGTGCTCCTGCGTGCGCGCGACCGCGTTGACGAATTCGTCGCGGCCCAGGCTTGCGGCTGCCGGAGCGTAATGAAATTTCCTGCCCGCCTTCGGCAGTGGACCTGAAAGCGCCGCGATGATTTCGCGTTTGAGCGATTGCCGCTCGGCCTCATCGCCGTCATGCAGGAGCGTTACGCCGCGCGTCAGGTGATCGAAGACCAGGAGCGATTTCGGCGCGACGTAGCAGGCTTCCGGCACCGCCACGCCATTGCGGGCAGGCGCCAACGACTCGAAATACCGCACGAGGTCGTACGACGAAAATCCGACGAGCCCGCCGGCCAGCGGCAGGCCATGATGGTCCGGCCGCGGTCGCGGTGCGCGCGCGAGCGCATCTCGCAATGCCGCGAGCAGTTCGTCCCGGCCCGCGGGCCGCGGCAGGCGGTTGCCATTGACGGCGAGGCCCTTGCCATCGAGCTTGACCTCCAGGCAGTCGCCGAAGCCGATGAATGAGTAGCGTGCTAGACGCACGCCGCCTTCGACGCTCTCCAGCAGGAAGCGCGGACGGAATGGCCGCAGCTTCAGGTAAGCCGAAACCGGCGTGTCGAGGTCCGCGGCGATGTCGAATGGCAAGCTCATGGGCATGCAAAAAACCCACCCCCGGTATATGGAGATGGGTCCTGGTTGATGCTAAAAAACGAAATCGAGACTACGCGACCAGCGCCCACTCCCTGGAGTAGCGCCACCAGCCAAGATCGGCGGCCAAAGGGTTTGCGTAAGTCACGAAGCCAGTATCGGCTGGCGCCGGTCCGGCGGTCAAGCGCGAGGCAGGTCAAGCGCGAGGCAGGTCAAGCGCGAGGCAGGTCAAGCGCGAGGCAGGTCAAGCCGGGGGGTGCGTCAAGCCGCGGGGCAGGTCAGGGGCAATTTCATGTACCGGCGGCCATTTGCCTCCGGCTCCGGCAGCTGGCCGGCGCGGATATTGGTCTGCACGGACGGGTACAGGAGCTTCGGCACGGTGAGCCCGGCGTCGCGCTTCGTCCGCATTGCGACGAATTCCGCTTCGGTCACGCCATCGCGCAGGTGAATGTTGCCCGCGCGCTCGGCGGCGATCGTCGTCTCGCAACGAGGTTCCCGCCCGCCCGGCGAATAATCGTGGCAGACGAAGACCCGGGTCTCGGGTGGCAACTCGTAAAGGCGGCGGATCGACGCGTGCAGCACGGTCGCGTCGCCACCCGGAAAGTCGCAGCGCGCCGTGCCGCCGTCCGGCATGAAGATCGAATCGCCGACGAACACGGCATCGCCGATCAGGTAGCTCAGGCTGTCGCTCGTGTGGCCCGGCGTCGCGATCGCCCGAAGCATAAGTGACCCGATGCGGAATTCCTCGCCATCCGCGAACAGCCGGTCGAACTGGCGGCCGTCCACCGGAAATGCGGAGCCGAGGTTCAACAACTCGCGAAATGTGCGCTGCACCTGGCAGATTCCTTCGCCGATCGCCATGCGCCCGCCTACGCTCGCCTTGATATGCGGCGCCGCGCTCAGGTGATCCGCGTGGGCATGGGTCTCGAGAATCCATTCGACGGTGAGCCGCTCGCGCCGCACATGCGCGACGATTTCATCCGCCGCCCCTGTCCAGCAGAGTCCCGAATGGATGTCGAAATCCAGCACCGGGTCGATGACCGCTGCGGCACGCGAATCGCGGTCGCTGACGACATAGCTCCAGGTCGAGGTCGGCGCATGTAAGAACGGATGGACATCGGCGTGCATTGCCAGCCCTCAACTGCGCCTGGTTTCGATCCAGCGCTGCACTTCCGACTCCAGCACCGTGAGCGGCACGCCGCCGGTGCGCAGCACGAAATCGTGAAACTCACGGATGTCGAATTCCTTGCCGAGCGCCGCAGCCGCGCGCTCGCGCAGCTCGACGATCTTCAGCATGCCGATCATATAGGCGGTTGCCTGGCCGGGATTCAGGATGTAGCGCTCGGTCGCCTTGATCGCGGCGTCCTCGCCGGTCGGGCTGTTCTCGACGTGATAGCGGATCGTCTGTTCGCGCGACCAGTGCATGGCGTGCAGGCCGGTATCCACCACGAGGCGCACAGCGCGATGCAGTTCGAGCGCGAGGCGCCCGAATTCGGAGTAAGGATCCTTATAGAAACCGAGTTCCTTCCCCAGCCGCTCGCTATAGAGACCCCAGCCCTCAGAGTAGGCCGAATACCCGCCACTGCGGCGAAACTGCGGCAATGCCTCCTGCTCAGCGGCGACCGCATTCTGCATGTGATGACCCGGGATGCCCTCGTGAAAGGCCAGCGCCTCCATTTCGTACTTCGGCATCTCGCGCATGCGATACAAATTCGCGTAGAACACGCCGGGCCGGCTGCCATCCTGCGCCGGCCGCTGATAGAAGGCCTTGCCCGCCGATTTTTCGCGGAATGGCTCGACCGCCCGCACGACGAGCTCGGCCTTTGGCAGCGTCACGAACATCTGCGGCAGGCGCGCGCGCATTGCGCCGAGGTCGCGCGTCGCATCGGCAAGCCATGCCGCGCGGCCTTCCGGCGTGTCCGGGTAGTAGAAGCGATCATCCGTGCGCATGAAGTCGAAGAATGCCTGCAGGTTTCCTTCGAACCCGACGTCGCGCATGACCCGGCGCATTTCGTCCTGCAGGCGCGCGACCTCACGCAGGCCGATCGCGTGGATCTCGGTGGCAGTCAACTTCGTGGTCGTGAAGTTCTCGAGCAGGAAGTCGTAGTAGGCGCCACCGTCGGGCAGCTTCCAGGCACCGTCATCAGTCGTGGCGCGCGGCTCCGCCGTCTTCGCCCATGCGATGACCGATTCCCAGGCGGGCTTCACCGACGTCAACAGCGCCTGAGCGGCCTGGGCTGTGAGTTCTTCACGCCGCTTGTCGGGGAGCGTGATCGCTGCGATCTTCGTCTTGAAATCGGCAAATAGCGGGCTGTCCGTGGGTCCGTCGTCGAATGGCCGGCCATTAATGACATTGCCGGCATCTTCGATCACATAGGCGAACACGAATTTCGGCGGCAATACGCCCGCACGCGCAGACTGTTCCGCGCGCTCCAGCACCTGCTCCATATAGGTCCTCAGTCCTGTGAGGCGCTGGATGTAGGCGAGCGCATCCGACTCCGTGTCGATGCGGTGCGAATTGATCAGGAAGGCCGGCGCCTGGACCTGCGGACCGTCCTTGTCGATCGCATAGCTGTGATTGCGCCAGCGATACCGGGCGATGCGGCGCTCCTCGCCCGACTCGAATACCCGGTAAGAAAGCCGCGTCGCATCGTCGAGCCTGGCCAGATCGATGCCCGTGTGCAGCTCGGCAAGCTCGCGCTTTGCGAGCTCAAAGCGTTCCAGGTCGCCCTTCTCGCTCGGATCCGGCCATTCGCCGTAGCGCAGCCGCAGACCCAGCGAGGTTGCGAACGCGGGATCCAATGCCAGCCGTTCCTGGAAGGCACGCTCGAAGAAGGCGTTCGCCGTGGCATTGGGATCCGGTGTCGCGCCGCGGGCGACGGGCGCCATGAGGCCCAGGCTGCCGATTACCGTCAATGCCATTGCCCTGACAATCCGCATTTCGCGCTCCCCTGCCCTGCCGCCCGCCCCGCGCAGCCAAGGTAGCACGGTTCTGCCGTGCGTATAATCGGGCCGGAACATCCCGCATGAAATTACACCAGCTCCGCTACCTGACCGCAGTCGTGCAGAACGGCATGAACATCACCGCAGCCGCACGTGCATTGCATACCTCGCAACCGGGCGTCAGCAAGCAGATCAAGCTGTTTGAGGACGAGCTGGGCTTTCAGGTATTCGAGCGCGAAGGGCGGAATCTCACGCGCATCACGCCGGCCGGCGAGAAAGTCGTCGAGCGCGCGATCCGAATCCTCGAGGAGACCGAGAATATCCGGCGCCTGTCGGCCGATTTCCAGGACGACAAGCGCGGCGCGATGTCCATTGCGACGACCCACACCCAGGCTCGCTACGTGCTGCCGTCCATCATCAAGCGCTTCCGCGAGCAGTATCCGGAGGTCAAGCTGCATCTGCACCAGGGCACCTCCGAGCAGATCGCCGATCTCGCCGCCGCGGACCGCGTTGACTTTGCGATCGCGACCGGATCCCAGGAGCTGTTCGCCGGTCTTGCATTGATGCCCTGCTATCGCTGGCATCGCGATATCGTCGTGCCGCGCGGCCATCCACTCGCTGCCGTCGAGCATCCGACACTGCGTCAGGTCAGCGAGCACCCGGTCGTCACTTATGTGTTCAGCTTCGCAGGACACTCGTCGCTGCCCGAACTATTCGATCACGCCGGACTGCCGCTGAATGTGGCGCTGACCGCGCGGGATTCGGACGTCATCAAGACCTATGTGCGGCTCGGGCTCGGCGTCGGCATCGTCGCCTGCATGTCGCTCAACGAGAACGAGGATCCGGACCTGGTCGCGATCGATGGATCGCACCTGTTCCCTGAGCACCTCACCTGGATCGGCGTGCGCCGCGGCCGCCTGCTGCGCGGCTACATGTACGACTTCATGAAATTGTTTGCGCCGCACCTGACACGCAAACTGGTTGACCAGGCGCTGCGCGCATCGGACGCTGCGGCGGTCGAGGCGGCATTCAAGAGCGTGCGGCTGCCGCGCTACTGATCGCGACGGAGAAATCAATGAGCGACTTCGAGAAACTGGGCGCGTTCTACATCGGCCGCGAGTACGACCCGAAGGCAGATGCGCTCGCCGCAGAGCCCCTGATGTACGACTCACGCGACCTGACCACGCATGCGGTCTGTGTCGGCATGACCGGCAGCGGCAAGACAGGTCTTTGCATCAGCATGCTGGAAGAAGCGGCGCTCGACGGCATCCCTGCGCTCGTGGTCGACCCCAAGGGCGACATCGCAAATTTGATGTTGACGTTTCCCGACCTGACACCGTCCGAGTTTCGGCCCTGGATCGATAGCGGTGAAGCGGCGCGCAAGGGTATTTCACCGGATGAACTGGCCGCAAAGACCGCCGAAACCTGGCAGAAGGGCCTCGCCGAATGGGGCGAGGACGGTGAACGCATCCGGAAATTCCGCGAGTCCGTGGACATCGCGATCTACACGCCTGGCAGCACGGCCGGCCTGCCGCTGTCGATACTGCGTTCCTTCGCGCCACCACCCGCCGGCAGCGATCCGGCCGGAACGCGTGATCGCATTTCGGCTGCAGTGTCCGGCCTCCTGGGTCTCGTCGGCATCGCTGCGGATCCGTTGAAGAGCCGCGAGCACATTCTCCTGTCGGCCGTCGTCGATGCCGCCTGGAGCAAGGGCAATGCGCTCGATCTCGCCGGCCTCATCGGCGCGATCCAGAAGCCTCCATTCGAAAAGGTCGGCGTATTCGACGTCGAGACCTTCTATCCCGCGAAAGACCGGCTCGAACTCGCAATGGCGATCAACAACCTGCTTGCCTCACCCGGCTTCGGCGTGTGGCTCGAGGGCGAGGCCCTCGACATCCAGCGCCTGCTGTTCACGGCGGAAGGCAAGCCACGCATTTCGATCGTCTCGATCGCGCACCTGACCGACGCTGAGCGCATGTTCGTCGTCACGCTGTTGTTGAACGAGCTGGTCGCCTGGATGCGCAGGCAATCCGGCACGTCGGCGCTGCGCGCCCTGTTCTACATGGACGAGATCTTCGGTTATTTCCCGCCAAGCGCGATGCCCTCGTCGAAGCTTCCGATGCTGACCCTGATGAAGCAGGCACGCGCCTTCGGGCTCGGCATCCTGCTCGCGACCCAGAATCCCGTGGATCTCGACTATAAGGGCCTGTCCAATGCCGGCACCTGGTTCATCGGGCGGCTACAGACCGAGAGGGATCAGCAGCGCGTGATCGACGGTCTTTCGAGTGCGCTTGCTGGCGCGGATTTCGACCGCGCGATGCTCGAGAAGCTGATGGCCGGCATCAGCCCGCGCGTATTCCTGATGCGCAGGGCCAGCGAGGACCAGCCGCTGCTGTTTCGCACGCGCTGGGCACTCAGCTACCTGCGCGGGCCGCTGACACTGCCCGAGATCAAGCGGCTGATGGAGGGGCGCAAGGGTGATGCGCCCGCAACGGCTGCGCCCGCCGCAACGCAGACGCAAGCCCCGGCCACGCGACCCGTACTGCCGGCTGGTGTCCAGGAGGTCTTCCTGGCTGCCAAGCCCGGCGCGGGCGAACTCGTTTACCGGCCGCGGCTCGTCGCGACGGCCGAGCTGCATTACGCCGACAAGCCCGCGGGCGTTGATTCCTGGACCAAGGTCGCGCTGCTTGCGCCGCTTGGCGATACTGATGGCGCACCCGCCTGGTCCGAGGCGGCCGCAGTCCCGAATCTGGATTCCGTTGTCGCCGCGGGACCCGTGGATGGCGCGGGATTCGGCGAATTGCCGGCCGCGGCCCTGAATGCGAAGAGTCATGCCGATTGGGGCCGCTCGCTCGCCGCACACCTGTACCAGAGTGGCGCCGTCGAATTGCTTGCATGCAGGACCCCGAAGCTCACGTCGAATCCCGGCGAGAGCGAGGGCGATTTCCGCACGCGGCTTGCCCACGCCCTGCGGGAATACCGGGATGAGCAGGTCGCAAAACTCCGCGAACGCCATGCCGCAAAGCTCAGGTCGCTGGATGATCGGCTGCGGAGCGCCCAGAACCGTGTCGCGCGCGAGCAGTCCCAGTACTCGCAGCGCAAGCTGGATACGGTGATCAATATCGGGACCTCGGTGCTCGGTGCGATATTCGGCGGCAGGAGCGTGGCGACGACCCGCGCAGGGTCAGCCGCACGCTCCGCGGGCCGCGTATTCGGCGAGCGCGGCGATGTTGCGCGCGCCGACGAAAGCCTGGAGGCGCTGACGGCCGGACGCGACGCGCAGCTGCGCCAGATCGAGCAGGAGGCCGGGGAACTCACGGAATCCCTCGATCCGGCCCGCATCGAGCTCACGCGCATCAGCATCGCGCCGCGCAAGTCGGACATCGGCATCGGCCGCATCGCAATCGCATGGGAGCCCTGGCGGACAGCGGCTGATGGCTTTCCGCGTTCGGCTTCGACCCTGTAAACGGAAGGAAAGACGTGTCACGACATTGGCTCGCACTGTTCGCAATGGCCTGCCTGGCCGCCTGCGGACGTGGCGAAGCACCCGCATCCGCGGACGCCGCGCCGCTTGGTCAATACCGCGCCGTGCTGTCGGTCGCGGGCGGCGACCTGCCTTTCGGGCTCGAACTGACGCGCGAGAATGGCGTGCTGGTCGCCTGGTTGATCAACGGGCCGGAACGCGTGCGCGTGCCGGATGTCCAGCTCGACGGTGATCGCCTGACGATGCACATGCCTGGCTATCCGCACCGGCTCGAGGCGCGCTTCGTCGATGCAAGATTCGAGGGTGCCGTGGAGCTATTGCGTCCCCGTGGCGTGATTAAGAGTATCCGCGTCGTCGCAATGCCCGGCCAGGCCTGGCGCTTCTTTCCGAAGCCGGATGCCGAGCCGATGGATTTCTCCGGCCGCTGGGCCCTGACCTTCCGCGACGAAGAAGGTACCGAAAGCGCGGCCATCGCCGAATTGACGCAAGCTGGGCACGTGGTCACCGGCACCGTATTGCGCGCGAGCGGCGATGACCGCTACATCGCCGGCGAAGCGCGCGGCGATACGCTGTTCCTGTCGCGCTTTGACGGTGGCAGCGCCTATCTTTATCTCGGCCGCCTGGGCCCGGACGGCACGCTGGCCGGGGACTTCCATTCAGGCGGTGGCGCACACGAGACCTGGTCCGGCCGCCGCGATCCCGAAGCCAGGCTCGAGGACCCGGCGCAGATGACTGCCCTCAAGCCCGGCGCCAGCAGTCTCGAGTTCACATTCCCGGATCTGGGCGGCAGCCCGATCACATTTCCGGGCGCGCAATTCGCCGGAAAAGTCGTGCTGATCACGATCGGCGGCAGCTGGTGCCCGAACTGCCATGACGAGGCGGTGTTCCTGCGCGAACTGCTCGCAAGCCGCCGAGCCCAGGGCATTGAGGTGATCCAGCTGATGTTTGAGCACACGCCGGATTTCGCCAGTGCCGCAGCTAGCGCACGCGCATTCGCAGAGAAGTTTTCGATCGACTATCCGGTGCTGATCGCCGGAACGACGAGCGATAACGACGTGCTGAAGAAGCTGCCGCAACTGCAAGCGTTCGGCGCCTATCCGACGTTGTTCGTCTTCGATCGCAAGGGAAGCTTGCGCCGCACGCACGCCGGCTTCAGCGGCCCCGCGACCGGCGCCCACTACCAGGAACTGAACAGGGAACTGACGGCTTTCGTCGACCTGCTGCTGAAGGAGCCAGGCTAGCATGCCATCCTTTGACGTCGTCTCGGAGATCGACACCCACGAACTCGCGAATGCCGTCGACCAGGCGAATCGCGAGGTCTCCCAGCGTTTCGATTTCAAGGACACGGGCGCAAATTTCGAGCTTGGGGACCATCTGATCACGCTGCACGCGCAGCTAGACTTCCAGTTGAAGCAGATGCTCGATGTCCTGAGGTTGAAGCTCACCAAGCGCGGCATCGACATCGTCTGCCTCGAACCGGGCGAGCCGGAAATCGCGCTGAATGCGGCCACCCAGCAACTCGTGCTGCGCCACGGCATCGACGCGGACAGCGGCCGCAAGCTCCAGCGGCTGATCAAGGATTCGAAGCTCAAGCTGCAGGCCTCGATCCAGGGCGATCAGTTGCGCGTGACCGGCAAGCAGCGCGACGATCTGCAGGCTGGGATGGCCCTGATACGGAAAGCGGGCCTCGACAGGCCCTTACAATTCAAGAACTTCCGCGACTAGTAGCTTCCGCTGATCGGCGTGGATGGATCATGTTGTTTATGTAATGCGAATGATTCTCATTGCTATCTGCATGTGGTTCGCATAAATTTCGCCCATGAACCACCAGACGACCCGCCTGATCTACGCTGCCATCGGCAGCATCCTGGCCGGCGGCGCACACGCGGAAATGGCGCCGACGACGGAGCCGGCGCTGCTCGATCGCGTCATCGTCACGGCATCGCGCAAGGAAGCCGGCGCCGTCGCAGGCTCCGTGCATTTTCTCGACGCGTCGATCCTCGAGCAGCACGCCTACGGCGACATCAACCGCATCCTGCGCCAGGTGCCCGGCCTCAATATCGTGGAGGAGGAAGGGTTCGGAATCCGCCCCAACATCGGCATCCGCGGATCCGGCACGGACCGGAATTCGAAGATCGCCGTTCTGGAGGATGGCGTGCCGATCGCGCCCGCGCCCTACTCGGCACCCTCCGCGTATTACTTCCCGCGCCTGCAACGCATGAGCGCCATCGAGGTTAGCAAGGGGCCGGCCGCGATCAAATACGGACCGCAGACCGTTGCCGGTGCCATCGGCCTATTCTCGTCCGCGATTCCAGGCGCGTCCGGCATCGGCCTGAACGGCAAGGCGGACCTCATCGGCGGCGCGTACGGAAGCCTCCGCGGCCACGCGCTCGCGGGCGGCTGGACCGATGCCGGCGTGCACGATCTCGGCTGGAGCCTGGAGACGCTGCAGGAAAAATCCGATGGCTTTAAGCGCCTTGATTCCGGCGGCGACACCGGTTATCGCATCCAGGACTACGTCGCGAAGCTCGCATTGCGCTCGACGGCCGAGGCCGCGATTGCGCAATCGCTGGAGCTGAAGTTCCAGCATTCCGAGGAGGACTCCGACGAGACCTATCTCGGCCTCACGCTCGACGATTTTCGCGGCGATCCGTATCGCCGCTATCGCGCGAGCCAGCTCGACAACATGGACGTGACCCACGAAACTCTTCAGGCGACCCATCGGATCGACTTCAGCGAGCATATCGACCTGACGACGATCGTCTACCGCACAGATACGGCCCGGGCCTGGTACAAACTGAACGACGTGCGGAATGCCGCGAACACGGCCTTCGTGAGCCTCTCGAGTGTGCTTGCGGACCCGGCGGCATTCCCGGTCGAATACGCAGCGCTCATCGGTACGCCCGGAACGACAAGCGCAGCTGGCGCGCTGCGAATGCGCAACAACGACCGCGAATACTACGCCGAGGGCATCCAGTCGGTGCTGGGCATGACCTTCGAAACGGGTGGGGCCGCACACGAACTGGAATTCTCTGTGCGCTATCACCAGGACGGCGAGGATCGTTTCCAGCAGGACGATCGCTACCAGATGATGGACGGCGCGATGGTGCTGACCACGGCCGGAGCACCGGGCACGCAGGACAATCGCGTCGGCTCGGCCGAGGCCTGGGCCTTCTTCATTCGGGACACGATCACTGCCGGGGACTGGGTCCTCACGCCGGGCCTGCGTTACGAGAGCATCTCGCTGACGCAGCGTAACTGGGGCACGGCCGACCCTGCCAGAAGCACAAGCCCCGCCATGATCAGAAACAACGTCGACGCGACGATGCCCGGGCTCGGCGTGACACGCGCAATCGGTGAATCACTCCGGCTCATCGCCGGCCTGCATCGCGGTTTCGTCAATCCTGCGCCGGGCTCAAGCGCGGATCCGGAGCAATCGTGGAATTACGAGGCCGGCCTGCGCTTCGAGCGCGGCGACGCTGCCCTCGAGGCCATGGGTTTCCTCGTCGAATACGACAACCTCGTCGGCACCTGCACGGCTTCGACCGGCGGTGGCTGCAACATCGGCGACCAGTACGATGGCGGCCGCGCGCGCGTGCACGGCCTCGAACTCGTCGCCAGCCACGACCTCGGCCGCTTACTCGGACTCAGCCTGTCTTTGCCGGTGTCGGCAGTCTACACCTGGACCCAGGGCGAATTCCGCACGAGCTTCCAGAGCGGCTTCGCGGAATGGGCGAATGTCGCGGCCGGTGACGAACTTCCCTACGCGCCGGAGCATCAGCTCACGCTGAACGCCGGGCTTGAAGGACGGTCCTGGCGGGTGTTCCTGACTGTGAACTACGTGGGCGAAGCCCGCGCCATTGCGGGCTCCGGCCCGATTCCCGTCGCGCAGCGTATCGAGAGCAGGACGCTCGTCGATCTTTCCGGCGAGTACGACGTCTCGAAGGCGCTTTCGTTGTTTGCCGCGATCGAGAATCTTGGCGACGAGGTCTACAACGTGGCGCTGCGACCCGCGGGCGCGCGGCCCGGCGCGCCGCTCACGCTGCTGGCCGGCGTGAAGATGAGGTTCTAGGGCCCTTGGGCGATACTGCGCGCCTATGCGCGCGGTGTTCCTGGATTTCGGCACGGTCAGCAATGGCGACCTCGACACCGCTCCGCTCGAGCGCGTGGTCCCCGGCCTCGTGATTCATCAGCAGACGTCGATCGCGGAGGTTGCGGAACGCGTCGCCGGCTTCGAGGTCGTGTTCGCCAACAAGGCGATCATCGATCGCACGACAATCACGGCCAATCCCCAGCTCCGGCTGATCGCGTTGACGGCGACCGGTGTCGACAATGTGGATATTGACGCTGCGCGCGAGTCAGGTATCGCGGTCTGCAATCTGCGCGACTATTGCACCCAGTCCGTCGTCCAGCACGTATTCGCGATGCTGCTCGCCCTGACGCATCGTCTGAAGAATTACGATTCCCTGGTGCGCGCCGGCGGCTGGCAGCAGGCGGGACAGTTCTCGACCTTTCCCTTCGCGATCCGCGAACTTCACGGCCGTGTGTTCGGCATCGTCGGCCATGGAACCCTCGGACGCGCCGTCGGGCACGCCGCAAGGGCGTTCGGCATGCAGGTCGAGATTGCGAATCGCCCCGGAGGCCCGCGGCTCGATGGCCGCGTGGATCTCGACGAGTTGCTGCCACGCGCCGATGTCCTGTCGCTCCACTGCCCGCTGACCGATGCAACGCATGGACTGATGGGAGCCTCCCGCCTCGCGTGCATGAAACCCGACGCGGTATTGATCAACACGGCACGTGGCGCGCTGGTGGACGCAAGCGCACTGGCCGCAGCCCTCAAGGCAGGCCGCCTCGGCGGTGCCGGCATCGACGTGCTGGAGCGTGAGCCGCCGCCGCCCGGCCACCCGCTGCTGGACCCTTCCGTGCCCAACCTGATCCTGACGCCGCATGTCGCCTGGGCCGCGCGCGAGGCCAGGCAACGTTGCCTGGACGAGCTTGCGCTGAATGTCGTCGATTTTCTGGCGGGCCGCCGGCGCAACCGGGTCTGCTAGCACGCGGATCTCAGAACTCCAGTCGCACTCCCAGATTGAATACGCGGCCCGCGACCGGTGCCCACAGGTCGGTAATTATCTGGCCACCCGCACCGGGGACCTGACGCAGCAAGGGATCGTATTGGTTCTGGCGAACATTGGTGAGATTGATGGCATTCAGGAATATGGCCGTCTCGCCGAACCTGATCTCGGCCAGAGCGTTCAACTCCACGTAGGACGGACTCGACGTGCGGTATGGATTGTCCAGGAGAGTCTGCTGGCCGGTGTAGGAAATCTCGATTCCGATCCGGCCGCGATCCTCGTCCTCGAGCAGCGCTGCCAGCTCCGCCGTGTGACGCGGGATCCGGTCGGCCGCGTGTCGCCCGCCACCATCTGCCGCTTCGGTGACATCCAGATAGGTGTAACTGGCGATCACGTTCAAGGGGCCCGTGACATAGCGCAGGAAAGCCTCGCCACCGATTGCGCGCTGCGGTCCGTCGCCGTTGACCAGCATGAGGCGGCCGGCTTCTGATCCGGGACGGACTTCGAGCGGCTGGCGTATCTCGGATCCGAAGATGCTGACATTGGCTTCCCATCCATTCGCGACCCACTGCGCGTCCAACGAAGCGCTGGCAGCGCGTTCCGCCTGCAGCCCTGTCAGCGGATCGAGCACGCCGAGCCCGGTGGACTCGATCTCATCGACGAATGGCGTCGGAGCCGCGAACCCGGTCCCGATCGACGCACGGATCGTCCAGCGCTCCGCCGGCAGGAAAACAGCGGAAAGCCGCGGGCTGAAGAATGTCCCGTAGTCGCTGTGTACATCAACGCGCCCGCTCGCCGCCAGAATCATCCAGTCGGCCAATGCAAACTCATCCTGCGCAAAAACTGACGGCACGGTGTACGTGTGGCCGACACCCGGAACATCGCCGACCTGCAACTGGTCCTGCCCAATCGCCGCTCCGAGCACCCAGGAGTGCCCCTGACCGCGCCCACTGAGCGTCGTCTCGCCAGAGAGCGTCGTTTGCGTATCCTGGACGCGCTGATCACCGAATGTGCGATCGTGATCCGCCACCGTCGCAGACAAGCGGCCGCTCAATATTCGCCCGTCATCCAGCGGGATCTGCCCGACGGCGCCACCGTCGACGCGCGTCGTGTGCAGGGCTTCGATGAACACCGTGCCATCGGGAAGCGTGCGGCCCGGCATGGATCCGCCGGCGCGATCTTCATCGACCAAGCCCGCGGTGATGAACAGTGAACGCCCGGACTCGTCATTGAAGAAGAGCCGCGGCCGAAATGTATATCGCCGGTAGTCCACCAAGTCCGCCCAGGCGTCCCCGTCCAGGTCTTTGCGCTGCTGATCATGTGCGCCGCCTGTCAGCGTGTATCCCCACGAAGGCGTCAACGTTCCCGACGCAAACCCCACGACATCGGTTCCGTCACGTGATGTGCGATTGATCAGCAGTTCCGGTTCCCCGCCCGGCCTGTGCGAAATCAGATTCAGCACGCCACCGAGCGCTGACCCCCCATAAAGCGCCGAAGCGACTCCCTTGATCACCTCGACTCTTTGCAGGTCGAGCGGTGGCGTCTGCAGCAAGCCAAATCCGGCCGGCTCCGAACCCATCAGCGGCAGACCGTCGGTGAGCACTTGTGTCAGTCGCCCGGGAAGCCCGCGGATCTGCAGAGTCGCACCGCCAAGGCCCGGCGCCGTGGACTCCATGCGTACTCCAGCCAGTTCATTCAGCAGCGTGCTGAGATTCCCGGGCTGGATCGTAAGGTTTTCCTCGATCTCTTCTTCCGGCACCGCCTCCACCCGGACAGGCTGGTCGCCGACCACGGTTCCGGAGCGGGTGGCGGTCACCACGACCACCTGGGATTCCAGCGATTCATCGTGAAGCCGGACCACGATCGGCCGGTTGCCCGCCGGCAGGACATTGACTGCCAGCGACTCGGTGACAAAGCCCAGCCGTTCAATACGAATCGTGTGGCTGCCCATTGCGAGCACCAGTTGCGCTTCGCCCCGCACATTGGTCACGGCCCGCGTCGCCTCCGCTTCAACGATCGCGCCGCGAACAGGCGCTGTTTCGTGAAGAACACGAACGATAATGCGGCCTGGCTCCTCTTCAGCCATCGCGTCAGTTGCGGGCACCAGGACCAGGCAGGCCGCGAGGCATAGCGCACGGCCGAAGCGGCGGGTATGAATCCGGATGGCCAATCTGCTGCTACCTGTGGGAAGTCGATTGTGCAGACTGGCCCTGACCCGACGAGTTCCATAAGTCTTTCAAACAACTCGATTTTCCAACGCCATCTATTCGAATTAGGCATATGTTTATTCATTGACACTGTGTCAACGCATGCCTAAACTGGCCCCATGTCCCATGTCGCCGAACGCCGCGAAGAAGAGAAAGAGCGCCGCCGGGCCGAGATCGTCGACGCGGCCGAGCAGCTCTACGCCGAAGTCGGCTGGGATGCCGTCACGATGGATAGCGTCGCAAAGTGCGCGCGCCTCTCGCGCGCCCTGATCTACGTCTACTTCCAGGACAAGAACGACCTGCTGCTTGCAATTGCAGAGCGCGCGCTCGCCGAATTGCGCGAGAGCTTTATCGCCGCGGCGGCGGCGCAAATCTCCGGTCTCGACAAGGTCCAGGCCATCGGCCGTGCCTATGTGCTGTTCCAGCAGGAAACGCCCTACCGCTTCGATGCCTGCAGCCGCTTCCACGCACACCAGGCCGCGGGCCAGCCGACCGATGACGCCTGCGCTGCCGCAGGCGATGCCGTGATCGCGGTCATTGTTGAGGCGTTGATGCGGGGGCAGGCAGACGATTCGATCCGCAAGGACATCGGCAATCCTGCGCAGGTCTGCGTGATGTTGTGGGCATTCACGCACGGCCTTATCCAGATTGGCACGAACAAGACCCAGGAGATCGCGCGCCTCGGCATCGAGGTCCCTCAGTTGATGGACGGTTCCTTCGCGATGTTGCGCTACATGCTGGCAGCGAAGCCGGCGGGCTGATTTTTTTGGGTCAGGGATTGACAGATGTCCAAGGATTCGAAGGCTGCACAAATAGGCTTCGCGAGCTTCCTGCTCGCGCTGTTGCTTGCGAATCCGGTCGCGGCAACGCCCGCTGATGCGCCCGCGGTCGAGCGGGTGGCGGATGCGCTCGTCGTCGAGGCGCTCGAATCGAATCTCGGTCTGACCGCTGTCCAGGCTGGGGTGGATCAACGACTCGCGGCACTCGATGTGGCGCGCGCGCGATTTTTGCCCACACTCGACCTGCAACTCCGTTATTCGGAAGCAGACGGCGGACGCCAGATCGAGCTGCCCGTCGGCGACCTGCTGAATCCCGTCTACTCCTCGCTGAATGCGCTGCTCGCAGCCAGCGGCCAGCCCGCGCCATTCACGCCAATCGCCAACCAGTCCTTCAGTTTCCTGCGCGAGCGCGAGCAGGATTCCGTGCTGCGGCTTTCGCAACCGCTATACGACGCGAGAATCTCCGCGGCACGACGCCAGGCTTCCTACGGTTATGACGCAGCGCGTTACGGCCTCGAGAGTTACCGCCTGCAACTCGAGCGCGACGTGCGCCAGGCCTATTACCGCTGGCTCGCATCGCGCGAGTCGATCGAGATCCTGGCTGCCACGCTCGAACTCGCAGAGGAGAATGAGCGCGTCAACGACAGCCTGTACCGCAATGGCAAGGTCACGCGCGACCTGGTGCTGCGCGCCGAGGCGGACCGGCTGAAGATCGACCAGCAACTGGCCGGGGCGCGGTCCACCGAGTCGCTCGCGCTCCGCTACGTCAACCTGCTCTGCAACGCGCCGCTGACGCGCGAACTCGAATCAGCCAAGTTGACCGATGCGGACCTGCCGCGGTTAGCCGCCCGTGTGCCACGCGCTGCAGTTTCCCTCGAGGACAGTGCCGTCGCGCACCGGGCGGAATTACGCCAGCTCGAGGCAGGCGTCGCAGCGGCCGGTGAATCCGAGCGCATTGCCAGGGCGGCCTTCAAGCCGCAGGTCGCGCTCGCCGTCGATGCCGGCACCCAGGGCTCCGACTGGGATTACAGCGACCAGGATCCGTATGTGATGGCTTCCGTGATCGTGCGGTTCAACCTCTTCAGTGGTGGTGCTGACCGTGCATCTGTGCGTGCCGCCCGGGCCAGAAGCGCTGAGCTGCAGGCAGGCCACGCACTGGTCGAGCAGCAGATACGCATCCAGGTGCACGAGGCGCTCTCGGATCTCGAGGTCGCCGAGGCCTCGCTCGCAACCGCGAGCCGGCGCGCGGATGCGGCGGCCGCGGCATTCACGATCATCGCGAAGAAGCGCGACCTCGGCCAGGTATCACCGGCCGAATACCTCGACGCACAGCGCGCGCTGACCGAGGCGCGCCTGAACGGAAATGTCACGCGCTATGAGGCGCTGGCCGCTCTTGCGCAGGTGGAATACGCGATCGGCGGCGTGGAGCAACCATGAATATCAGGATCCTGGCGCTCGTCGCCATGCTTGGCCTTGCCGCCTGCGGCACTGGAACAGATACCACGGATGCCGCGGATGCCGCGCCAGTGCGCGTTACCACGGTCGAGACGGCCTCCGCGGCGGAGACGCTTCGCGCGATTGGCGTCGTCACGCCGGCCGACGAAGTGCGCCTTGCGTTCAAGACCGGCGGCATGATCCAGGCGATCCACGTCGAGCAGAGCGATCGCGTGCGGCGCGGCCAACTGCTTGCGACATTGGCCGACGACGAGGTCGCGGCCGTCGTCGCGCAGGCCCAGGCGATCGCCGGCAAATCCGCGCGCGACCTCGAACGCGGCAGGGCCCTGCTTGCCGATGAGGTCGCGACCCAGGAGCAGGTCGAGGACCTCGAGACCGCACACTCGGTCGCGGCGGCCGCATTGCGCTCGGCGCTCTTCAACGCCCGCCACGCGCGCATCGAGGCGCCGCGCGATGGCGTCGTGCAAAGACGTCTCGCAGAGCCGGATGAACTGGTCGCCGCGGGCCAGCCCGTGCTCGTGGTCGGCAACACGGGCGGCGGCTGGATCGTGCGGGCGGCCCTATCTGACCGCGATGTCGTGCGCGTGAAGGCCGGCACTCCTGCCGAAGTGACGCTGGATGCCTTCCCCGGCCGGAAATTCACCGCGACTGTCACCGAGATCGCGGCGGCAGCCGATCCGCAGACTGGCACCTACGAGTTGAAGCTCGCCATCGATCCACAGGGCGAGCGCTTCGTGCAGGGCCTGGTTGCCAAGGTCGTGATCGCGGACCAGGACGCCAGGGGCGTGTCGGTCGTACCGGTGACCGCGCTCCTTGAGGCCGATGGCCGCGCCGCCCTCGTGTTCGTGGTTGCGGAAGGCGATCATGCAATGCGCGTCCCGGTGCAGACGGGCCGGTTACTGGGCGACCGCATCGAGATCGTCACGGGCCTTTCGCCCGGCGATCGCGTCGTCACGGAAGGCGCTGCCTGGCTCAATGACAACGACGCCGTTCGCGTACTCGACGGCGGCTGAGGCAGGCGCATGAGCCTCTGGTCATTCTCGGTTCGCCGCTGGCAATTCACGCTGGTCGTGTTTGCGCTGCTGGTCGCCACCGGGCTCTGGGCGCTCGGCGCCATTCCGCGCGCCGAGGATCCGTCGCTGAAATTTCCGGGTTCGCTGATCGCCGTGAATTACCCCGGCGCAGATCCGGAGGATGTCGAGCGCCTGGTCGTCGACCCGATCGAGGACGCGCTGGCCGAGCTGGATGACGTCAAGAAGCTGACCAGCACGGCGATCGATGGGCTTGCACTGATCGAAATCGAGTTCGTTTACGGCACCGATCCGGACCGCAAGCACGACGAGGTCATACGCGAGGTCAATGTGGTGAGGCCATCGCTGCCACGCGATGTGTTCTCGATCGACTTGCGGCAATTCACGCCCGGCACCGTCAATATCGTGCAGTTCGCGCTGGTCAGCACGGATGCCGACTGGCGCGAGCTGAAGAAGCACGCCGAGAATCTCGAAGAACTCATCGAGACGGTTCCCGGCGTGCGTCGCGCCGAGACCTGGGCCTATCCGGCGCCGGAAGTGCGGGTCGCGATCGATCTCGAGCGCCTTGCCGGCGCGAATGTCACGCTGGGGCAGGTGATTGCTGCAGTCCAGGGCGAGAACGCGAGTATCCCGGGTGGCGCGGTCGATGTCGGGATGCGCCGTTACAACCTGAAGACTTCGGGCAGCTACGAATCCCTTGCGGAGATAGGCGACACGGTCGTAAGCGCAAGGGCCGGTCGCGCCGTGCATGTCCGCGATATCGCCGAGGTGTCCTGGAGTGCCGAGGAAGAACGCTACATCGGCCGCTACAACGGCACGCGCGCAGTGTTCGTCACCGCCAGCATGAAGGACAACCAGAATGTCTTTGCGGTGCGCGACGCAATCTACGCGCGTCTGCCCCAGTTCCGGGCTGGCCTGCCTTCCGGGATCCGCCTTGAGAACGGTTTTGACCAATCGTCCAATGTGGATCACCGTCTGTCCCGGCTGCAGGTCGACTTCACGATCGCGATCGGGCTTGTGATCCTGACGCTGCTGCCACTCGGGCTGCGCGCCGCCGGCATCGTGATGATCTCGATCCCGCTGTCGCTCGCGATCGGGCTGGCCGCGCTCTATTTGGCCGGCTTTTCCCTGAATCAGCTCTCGATCGCCGGTTTCGTCGTGGCGCTCGGCCTGCTGGTGGATGACTCGATCGTCGTCGTCGAAAACATCGCGCGCAATGTCCGCAAGGGCGTACCGAGGCGCCAGGCCGCGATCGCCGCGACCGACCAGATATGGCTCGCGGTGCTCGGCTGCACGGCAACACTGCTGCTCGCTTTCGTGCCGCTCCTGTTCCTGCCGGAGGGCGCCGGGGACTTCATCCGTTCGCTGCCGGCCGCCGTGCTGTTCACGATCCTGGCCTCGTTCTTCATCGCCCTGACCATCATTCCGTTCCTCGCGAGCCGCCTGCTGCGCGGCGACGAACGCCGGCCGCCGCGCCAGCCCTGGTTGGCTGCCCCGCTTGCGAACGTGCGCGGCTTGCTCGACCGCGCTGACCATGTCGCCGATCGCGTGCTCTCTGCGCTGATGAGCGGCATCCACCGGATCTACGGCCCGGCGCTCCGCTGGGGGCTCGCACGTCCTCGGAAAACCCTCACCGCCGCACTCAGCGTGTTCGCGCTGTCGCTCCTGCTGGTGCCGTGGATCGGCTTCAGCCTGTTTCCGACGGCGGATATCCCCCAGTTTCGCGTGCGCATCGAGACCGCGAATGGCGCGAGTCTCGCGGAGACCGATCGCGCACTGCGCTTCGTCGAGCAGACGCTCGCGGAAACTCCAGGTGTCCGCTGGTGGTTCTCCAATCTCGGGCAGGAGAACCCGCGCATCTACTACAACGTGCTCTCACGCGTTGCTTCCGCAAACCTTGCCGAAGTGTTTGCGGAACTCGATCGCGACGATCCTGTCAGGACGGCGAGCCTGCTCGACGGACTGCGGGTCGCATTCGCCGAGTATCCGGCCGCGCGCATTTCCATCCACCAGTTCGAGAATGGCCCGCCGATCGCCGCGCCGATCGAGATCCGTGTATTCGGGCCGGACATGGAGACGCTGCGGGCGCTCGCAGCAGATGTCGAGAAGCTCATCAAGGAAGTTCCTGGCACACGCGACGTCGTCAATCCGCTGCGCCTGTCGCGCACCGACATCGACTTGCGCGTGGATTCGGAAAAGGCCGCGCTGTTCGGCATCCCGGCGATCGAGGCCGACCGGACCGTCAGGCTCGCGGTCGCAGGACTCACGGCGGGACAGTATCGCGAGCCGGACGGCGACGAGTACAACATCACGCTGCGACTGCCGATTGGGGCGCGCCCGACGCTCGACCTGCTGCAGTCGATCCAGGTCTCGTCGCTCACCGGCCGGCAGGTGCCGCTGGCCCAGATCATCGACCCGCAATTTCGCAGCGCAGCCAGCATTATCAAGCGCTACAACCGCGAGCGCGCCGTTGCGGTTACCGCGCATCCGGCCACCGGCTACGCGACCGACGAGTTGACAAGCCAGGTGATAGCGAAGCTCGGGGCGATGGCCTGGCCGCCGGGCTACCGCTATGTCGCCGCTGGTGAGATCGAGGCGCGCGAGGAAAGCTTTGCCGGCCTCGGCGTCGCCATGCTGGTCGCGGTGTTCGGGATTCTCGCGGTGCTCGTGCTTGAGTTCGGCAGCTTCCGCTCGATGCTGATCGTGTTCGGCGTCGTGCCGCTCGGGATCACCGGCGGCCTCGTCGCGCTGTTCCTGAGCGGCTACACGCTGTCATTCACGTCGATGATCGGCATGATTGCGCTGGTCGGCATCGAAATAAAGAACTCGATCCTGCTGGTGGATTTTACGAACCAGCTGCGCGCGGGAGGCAAGGCGCTCGACGACGCCATCGCCGAGGCCGGCGAAGTGCGCTTCCTGCCGATCCTGCTCACGTCGCTGACGGCGATCGGTGGGCTCACGCCGCTCGCAATCCAGGGCTCCGGCCTCTATTCGCCGCTCGCGATCGTTATCATCGGCGGGCTCATCAGTTCGACATTGCTGGCCCGGCTGGTGACGCCCGTAATGTACAAGCTGTTGCCACCCGTCATCGAACCGCGCAAGGCCGCGGCGTTCGCAACTGAGGACGTCTTACAATCCGCCTGAGGTGCCGGCGCGTGCCTGCCGACCCCATTGGTGGTCTTCGATAATGCGTGCGCAAACTGTAACTGCTGCGATCCTGCTGTTCGCGCTGGCCCTGGGCGGCTGCGCGACCTACCCGGCGCATGACCTCGTACGCCTTTCCCGGGAGCGCGCCGCCGACCGCCAACAGGTGCCGGTGATCATCATCCCGGGGTTGCTCGGCTCGCGTCTGGTCGATCGCGAAACCGGCGTAGAGGCCTGGCCCGGAAGCACCCGGAAACTCCTCACCAGCGGCTATCTGGAACTCGCGCTTCAAATCGATCCCGACACACTCGAGCCACTGGACGACGGGCTGATTCCTGGCGGCATTTTTGACAGCGCAGTCGGACGGAATTTCTACGGCCGGATCCTTGACGCCCTGCAGGAAGTCGGTGGCTACCGGCAAGCCAGGCCCGGGCAGCGGGCCACCCGTGGCGATGCGCTGATGTACACCTTCACCTATGACTGGCGCCAGGACATGGTCGCGTCGGCGCGCAAGCTCGATGAACTGATCGAGCAGATTCGCCGCGATTACGCAGATCCGGAGCTGCGCGTCGACATCATCGCCCACAGCATGGGTGGTTTGATCGTGGGCTACTACGGGCGTTATGGCGTCAATGATGTGCTGGACGGAAATTACTTCCAGATCACCGGCGCCGGCGCGCACAAGCTGCGCCGCGTCGTGCTGCTCGGCACGCCGAATCAGGGCACGGCGAGCGCAATCCATTACTTCCTGAATGGCTACCGCGTCGCGCTGTCGCGGCTTCCGACCGAGGGCGTCGCGACGATGCCGGCCATGTACCAGTTCTTCCCGCATCCGCATGTGAACTGGATTGCGGACACACATGGCGTGCCTCTGAAACTCGATTTGTTCGATGTCGGGACCTGGCGGAATTTCGGGTGGTCCGTGTTCGGACACAATGTGCAGCGCAAGATGGCGGCCCAGCCTGGCGTCTGGCCGGCCCAGAATGTTTTCGAGCGCTACTTCAAGAAGCGTCTCGAGCGCGCGCAGCGGTTTGTGTGGTCGCTCAGCGCGCCGGCCGGGGACGTGGAACTCATTGAACCACTCCTGTTCGGCAGCGATTGCGTTCCGACGCCCGCGCGGCTGGTTCTTGAAGTGGTGGATCGTGATTCGGTGGCGCGGCTGCGACCCGAGCAGATCCAGCATCCCGTGCCCGGGATTGATTACGAAAAACTGATGTACGATCCTGGCGACGGCAAGGTCACGAAATCATCCCTGCTTGGCCGGCAGGAGGCGGATGTCACGACCCAGCGCAATGAATACGAAAACGCAGAGTTCGATCACCCCATCTTTTTCTGTGAGTCGCACGATCTATTAACCGGCAATGTGCACTTGATCGACAATCTCCTGCACTACCTGCTGAGTGTTGACCGGCCAGCGCCTGCGGCTCATTAGTCGGCCGCCCGGGCCTTGACGACATAGCTGCACCATTTGCAGTCTTCGCCGGCTTCCGGGACGCTGCCCCCGCCGACGGTCGCAACCGTGCGCCGGAACGCGTCGAGCACCCAGGCATCGTCGCCATCGTAGGGAATCATGTGCGTCGAGAATCGGAGCGTGCCGCGGAACTCGCCGACCCTGGAGTCTCCATTCGCATAGACGAACCAGCCGCGATTGCTGACCTGGAATCCCTGGCGGCGCACCAGGAACTGGTAAACCTCCATCTGCCGCTGGTACGACGGATAGAGCCCCGCGGTCGTTGGTGTCTCCTTGCGGGCGGTCGCCTTGTAATCCGCGACAATCAGTTCGCCGGTCGCCGCCTGCCAGAGGTCGTCGATCGCGCCAAATAGCGTCCAGCCGGTCTGTTCGTCGATCCAGCGCACGCCGGTGAAGTTCTGGCGCCATTTGTCGAGTTCCGGGTGCGCAAATGGCACGGCATCGAGCCCCGCCTCGTCGAACAGCGGGTGCGGCTCCCCGGTCGCGCGATAACGGTCAAATTCCGATTTCAGCAGCGTATCGACCGCATTATTGAGCGTAAATGGCGGACCGCTGGGCCGGGGGATGCCAAGTGCCACATCGAGGTAAAGACAGCGCGGGCACTCGACGAAGAGATCGATCTTCGAGCGGCTCAACTGGCGGCGCTGCAGCGAGCGACTGGTCATTGGGAACCTCTGATTTACTCCCGCATGAGGCGCGTTACGCGCGCGCGGTGGTGCGACAAGGCGCGAGCCGAAGTCCTATAGCAAGGACTATGGACAAGGCGAGCAACGCAGTCGCGCCGCCGCCCGCGCGTAACCCGCAGGGACCGGGCGATTTTCGTCCCTGGCGGCGTCGCTTGTCGCTCATGTATCACGATACACTTCGCTCCCCGCTTCTTGCCAGGAACGAAAATCGCGCACGGTCGCGCCCATTCGGGAGTAAATCAGAGGTTCCATACCCCGGAGAGAGGCCGCCGCGCCGCGATAGTGTGCTGGACTAACCCGCTGTGGGTATGGATTCACCCGACCGTGGCGCGGCGGGCCTTGCTAACAATGCCCGTTTGAAAAAGGGGACGCTACCCTTTTTTTTCGGGAAAAAGGGTAGCGTCCCCTTTTTCAAATTCAAGTGCCGCGTTGTGCAGGCACCAGCAGCACCGGTACTTTCGACGCGCGCACGATGCCTTCCGACACGCTGCCGACCAGCACGTCATAGACGCGGCCGTGACCATGGCTTCCGAGTACGATCAATGAAGCCGGGAGCCGGTCTGCCTCACTGATGATCGTCTCGACGGTCGGTCCCTGCAGCAGCAGCGCCGTGGTTTCGATGCCCGCGGTGCGCAGGCGCTCGGCGAGATGCTGCAGATCCTGGTGGTGCTTGCGGTGTTCGGCGGCGACCTGGTTGCGAACCCCTCCGGGGCCGGTTTCATAGCCGACGAAGGCGGGATCCGGCGCGACCACGTGGATCAGCCAGACCCGCGCCGCGATGCTGGCGGCGAACTGCTCCAGCGCATCGAGCACCGCCCCGGTCACCGGCGAAAAATCGACCGCTGCAATGATGTTCATGCTCCATCCTTCGCGCGCAGGCGTGAGCTCAGCCAGGGCACGTCCTGTGCCAGCACACCGACATAGGCGCGCGTGAATTTCACCGCAGATTCACGCGACAAATGCGACCACTCCGGCACATCGAGCCCCCGCATCCCCGGATAGTCCTCGAAATTGATGCCAAACGCCCCGGTCTCCTTCAGCAAGCGGTCCCAGGTCCTGGCGCGCGGCGCGCTGTGCAGCTCGTTTTCGTAATAAAGGCCCGCGGATGGGGAGCGGACGAATACCACTTCACCGCCACGCGCGCGGATCTTCTTCACGGCGTCCGCGGCTTCCTTGCAGGCCCTCGCGATCGCCGCCTCGTCCATCGGCTTGCCAGCGAATGGCCCCCAGGCCAAGCGCGCGTGCTCGCGCAGATGCTCATTGTCTTCAATACCCCTCCACAGGAAAGTCTGGCGATCGTCGGTGGTCTCCCAAACTTTCCAGACATCCAGGTAGGGGCGCACGATCTCTCCACGATTCGGCAGGTTCACCTGGTCAACCAGCGCCGTCAGGGTGTACGAGCTGTCCAGGAACGCCAGGTGGCGCGACAGAAAAAGTCCCGCCTGGTGGCCGAAGCGCTCGGATGGCGACTGGTCCTTCCAGTAGTCGAGCACGCCGGCGAACAGTCCAATGCCCAGCCAGTCGCCGAAGAAGATGTCGGGCGTGACGCCGACCACGAGCAGGCCCTTGAAATCCGGGTTGGCGGCGAAATCCGTCAGGAAGGGCCTGGGGTTCGTGCCCGCCAGCGCGAGCTGAATTGGCCGCCGGCCCGTCATCTCCTTCCAGACATTGAGATTCGTGTCGAACAGGATCCGCGAGGAGCGGATGACCACGACATCGTCGTAATCACCCGCAGCGATCTTGCGGCGCTCGACCGCCCAATGCGCCTTGCTGTCGTCCAGGTCCCCGGCGACGAGGCCGATTGACCGCATCTGCAATTCCCAGGCGATCACGCCCGCCGTCACCAGCAGGAACACCAGCCAGCCCATCGCGACAAGGCGCGCCTTCGGGATTTCCCGTACGGTGACGTCCTCGCTCCACTTGCCCGAATTGCTCATGACCTTCGCCTAGAACTGGAAGTAGATGAACGCTGTGCCCGAACCCTGCGTGACGATTACCGCAAACAGCATCGCCGCACAGACGAGACCCGTGAGCCACCAGGGCGCGCGCGACACGACTTGCTCGAGTTCGCGGTCGCGCATCAGCCATTGCGTCGCGACGATGGATGCGATCAACACGCCGACCTTGATCATGTAGATCGTCGCCAGCACCGGTTCGGCATCGGTGGCAAAGCCGAACATGCCCTGCAGAATCCGCGCAGCGCCGCCGAATGTGTGGGCGCGGAAAAACACCCAGGTCACGTTGACCAGCGCGTAGGTCAGGAGCCCCAGCACCAGCCGGTTTATCCAGCGCACAGGCTCGCCGCGAATACCCGTGCGATCCCGGATCCAGCGCTCGACCGCAAGATAAACGCCGTGCAGGCCGCCCCAGGCGACGAAGGTCCAGTTCGCGCCGTGCCACAAACCGCCCAGCAGCATCGTGGTC
>JAENJD010000007.1:0-721 GCA_016844605.1 Steroidobacteraceae bacterium | reverse complement strand
GGAGAATCCAATCGCGGCGTAGGGCATCCGGAAATTGTCGGGCAGCCCGAAACCGAGGCACAGCGCCGCGCCGACCGCGATGGTCGAATAGCCGGCAAAGTCGCAGAAGATCTGGCCGGAGAATGCCAGTGTTCCGAGCCAGGCATCCGCGAAACCGACGGGGCCCTGCGCGCCGAAGACCGCATCCGCGGCACTCGAGAGCCCGCCATCCGCGATGACGACTTTCTCAAACAGGCCCAGGATCATCAGACCGAGCCCCCACAGCATCTGGTCGCGATTCGCCTGCTTCGGCTCATAGAACTGCGGCACGAGCTGGGTGGGACGGACGATCGGACCTGCGACCAGGTGCGGGAAGAAAGTGACGAACAGCGCGTAGTTGAGTGGCGACTCGATCGGCTTCGACCGCCCCAGGTACACATCGAGCGTGTAGGACATCGTCACAAAGGTGTAGAAAGAGATGCCGACCGGCAGCACGATGTGCCAGGCGGGCGGCACGTATTCGACGCCGAGCGAGGCCATCAGTGCCTGCCAGTTGTGCAGCATGAAGTCGCCGTACTTGAAGAACCCGATGAAGCCGAGATTGACCGCGACAGAAATCACGAGCCAGGCGCGGCGATGGGCCTTGCTCTTGTCACGGGCGGCGTAGATGCCGCGCGCGATGAACCAGTCGACGATCGTCGAGGCCCACAGCAACAGGATGAATGGCGGATTCCAGGCCGCG
>JAENJD010000117.1 GCA_016844605.1 Steroidobacteraceae bacterium | reverse complement strand
AGCATGAAGGCTTCGCGCAGCGCTTTTACTACCTGGTACGACGCGAGTAGCAGGAACCCGTGCATGAAGAACAGGAACGCGGCGCGGCCCTCGCCGGGCGCCACGCGCGTGATGAGCGACAGTAGCCGCTCGAAGCGGGTCAGGCTGGCGTGCTCGGAGTCCAAGCGTTCAGCGCCTCAGCACTGGACGAAACCATGGACGCTGTGAACATGCGCTCGCCGGCGCGGACGGCACGAGATGTGGTGGCATCGCGGCACGCAATGTACAAGGATAGTAGTAATAAACACGCTTCTCAGCTCAAGCCCGCGAATCAAATCGCCGGATTAGCTCGGATTCCAGCCGCCAATCGACCGTGCGCTGGCGTGAACAGAGCGTACCCATTACGTCGCGTGACTCACAAACGAATCCGTTCCGTCCCTTGCGGACAGGAAGCATAAACCACCTATTCCGAATCCGCCCTCCCCCGATGCAGGCCCTGATCGGCACGCGAGACGTAAAGCACTCCACCGGCCGCCGGCGCGACGCCATCGTCGACCCAGGTGCCGTCACTGTCCGGGCGGTCGGGATGGTCGGGAATCACGTCGAATTCCTCGACGACCCGGAATCCGGGCACCTCGATCACCGAGACCGTACCGGCCCGGTTGTTTCCGACGTAGAGTCGAAAGGGGGACGCTTCCCGATTCCAGGGACTGAAATCGGGAAGCGTCCCTTAAGTCTGGCGGGCCGCGGCACGATCCTGAAAATAATTTTGACCGCGACGCATCAGGCGCGCAAAGCCAGCGGCATCCTGATTCGCAACCAGGGCTTGCAGCTGCCCGACCGCGTCCGCCAGCGCCGCCAGCGACTCGCCTCCGTACTCATTGAGCGCCTGGATCTCGAAATAGAGCGCCGGGCTTTCTCCGGCGACCAGCGAGGCGACAGCGAGCTGCGCATCAAAGGTGGTGCTCGAGAGCCGCGCGAGTTTCGGCGCGGCTTCCCCGCTATCCACCAGCGCCGAGAAGAACGCGATGTTGACGGCGTGCGAAAGGCCCAGCACATAGGCGATCAGCCGATCATGGTCATCGAGGGTCGTGACCACTTGTTCGGCCATCGTCGAGACGAACAGATTCTGCGCATCCGCGACAGCATCCTTCCGTCCGACATCCACGTGGATGATGTGCCGCCCCGACAGCAGGTCGGTGTCCGGCCCGAACATCGGGTGCATGGAACTGACCCGGACACCAGCCTGCATCAGCGCCGTCAGGCCGGCGCGCAGCGGCGTCTTCAGCGAGCCGATGTCGAACACGAGGCCGGGCGGCCGGTGCCGGGCAAGCTGCTCGAGGATGGCCTTTGTGATGCCGAGCGGAGTCGCAACGACGATGACGTCGTGCGTCAGATCATCCGACTGCCAGTCGGCACGATGCGCATGCGGCTCGACGGTCACGACGAAGCCCTGCGAATGCAGGAATTCCACGAACCAGCGGCCCATCTTGCCGGCGCCGCCGATCACGAGCGCGCGCTTGCCGCTGCCCTGGCCCTGGGCCGCAACCTGGGCCTGTTCCTGGGTTGCAAGCGAACTGCGGATCAGCAGCCGCAGCAGGTTGTCGGCCAGTGCCGGCGGGAGGCCAAGCCTCGTTGCGGCAGAGCGCGCATTCAGCAGTACGTCGCGTTCGCGCTGGAAGTCGCGGGTCGGGTGGCCGGTCGCACGCTTGACGCGCGCGACCTCCGTGGAAAGACGCTGGCGCTCGGCGATCAGCGCTAGCAGTTCGCCATCCAGCCGGGTGAGCCGATCGCGCAGTTCCTGGAGATCCATTCGGGCAGGCGCCTTTGTTGCGTCTGCCCTGTGTACCGGCCCGCCCGCGCGGACGCAAGCGGGCCGGTAGCTATTGCATCAACTTGCCTGGCAATCAGCCGTTGATCTGAAAGCCGAAGTACCAGTAGTCGTCGCGCGGATCGCGATACCAGCGGCCCGGGCGATAGTCGAAGCGGCAATTCTGCGACCCATCGCGCCAACCGGACTCGTAGCCGGCCCGATAGCCCTTGTTGCCGCGGTAATAGGACGGCGGGACATGGCGCCAGCGGCGGTCATAGCGCTGCTGGTCGTAACGCCGGTCGTCATCGTAGCGACGGTCATTGTCGCGACGGTCGTCATGGCGATAGGTCTGGAAATCGCTGCGGTTACGGTCACTGTCCGCGCGCTTTGACCTGTCGTCCGCGATTGCGGAACTCGTCAGGAGCGTGGCCAGTGCCGCCGCCGCCAATGTGTACTTGATCATCATGGCTCCTCCTCAGGGTGCGTGGAGCCAGTTTCTGCCCGCCAACCTGAATCGGGGCTTAATCAATGACTTGGCCTTGCCAGGAAGGCCAGCACCTCGCGGTTGAAGCGCTCCGGCGAATCCTGCTCCGAGTGATGGTGGCTACCGGCGAACTCGGCGAAGCGGGCGTGCGGAATGCGCGCGCTCCAGCGGCGTTTTTCCGCGCTGGTCGTGAAGTCGTGCTCGGCGCCGATGACGAGCGTCGGCGCGCGGATATCGGCGAGTTTCGATTCGGCATTCCAGCGTGTCAGCGTGCGAAGCGTCGCGAGATAGGCCCAGCGGCTCGTATGACTCGCGGCCCGGATAAAGCGCTTGCGCAGCCGGCCCTGGTTGCGCGCCGGAAACATGGCCTTGCCGGACACGCGCGCGACGCCCTTGACGCCCAGCACCAGCGCGAGCAGCACGCGCAGCCAGGCCATGCGCCGACGCTGCCAGTTGGTCAGCGTGAATCCCGGCGCCGTGTTGGTGAGCACCAGCGACCTGACGGCCGCCGGCGTGCGCAACGCCATTTCGATCGCGACCGCCCCGCCCATCGACAGGCCCACCACATGCGCAGATTCGATCGCGAGCGCCGAAAGCAGCGCCATCATGTCGCGGGCATGCTGCTGGATCGTGAAGGGCTCGCGCCGGTCGCTTGCGCCAAAGCCACGCAGGTCCGGCACGATCACGCGGTGCTTCGCCGCGAATGCCGGAATCTGCATCCGCCACTCGTCGTGACTGCCGCCCAGGCCATGCAACAGAAGGACCGGCGCGCCTTTTCCGGTGTCGATATAGCCGACACGGATGCCATTGATGCGGATGTGCTGCATGGAAGCTGCAAAGTACACCGGTCGGGCGGCGCCGCGTTAACATCGCATCATGCAGGCGCAAACGCAGTCGCTTCCGGACCCGTTGCCAGTGGACCCGATACCGCTGGCCGCGGCCTGGCTGCGCGATGCCATGGACGGGAATATCCAGCGCAACCCGAATTCGATGGTGCTTGCCACGACGGATGCCGGTGGCCGGCCCTCGGCCCGCGTCGTGCTGTGCAAGGAGATTGTGATCGAACCCGGCTATCTGGTCTTCTACACGAATTACGAGTCACGCAAGGGTCGCGAACTGGCGGCGAAGCCCTGGGCGGCCGTCGTCTTCCACTGGGACGCGATGCGCCGCCAGTTACGTGTCGAAGGGCCGGTTGTCAGGTCGCCCGAGCGCGAGAGCGACGATTATTTCGCGAGCCGTCCCTGGCAGAGCCGCCTGGCTGCCATGGCAAGCGCGCAGAGCGCACCGATCGCATCGCGCCAGGACCTGCTCGAGAATCTGCGCGATACGGCGACCCGGTTCGGGACGCCGGATCCGTTTGCGGCTGCCACTGACGATCAGGACGCCGGCTCGCGACTGCCGCGCCCGCAGGGCTGGGGCGGATATCGTCTTTGGGCGGCAACGGTCGAACTATGGGTCGAAGGTGAACACCGCTTGCATGATCGAATCTGCTGGACCCGCGAATTGAAAGCCACCGGCGGCACGCACAGCCAGACCAGGCCATGGCAGCACGAGCGGCTGCAGCCCTGATCGAGCGCGCCGGCCCGCAGCTCTCGAGTATTGGCCTCGATGTCGCAGTCAATGGCTACACGCTCGTCCGCGCATTGTCCTTTGAGGCGCTGGCCGGTGAGTTCATCGCGGTGCTCGGCCGCAATGGCGTCGGCAAGACACTGACCCTGCACACATTGGCTGGACTGCGTGTGCCGGCGGCAGGTTCCGTCGAGCTCGACGGCCGCGGCCTGGGCGCGTGGACAGGCCGCGAGCGCGCGCGCCGGCTCGCGCTCCTGCCGCAGACGACCGAGGATCCGTTTCCATCCACGGTATTCGACACGGCGCTGATCGGGCGGCACCCGCACCTGCCTTTCTGGCAATGGGAAGGCGCCGAGGACCTCGCGCGCGCGCAGGCGGCGCTCGCCGCGGTCGGACTCGCCGATCTCGCGGCACGCGACGTCGCATCGCTGTCGGGAGGCGAGCGCAGGCGGCTCGAGATTGCCACGCTTCTGTCCCAGGACGCTGCTGTGTGCCTCCTTGACGAACCGACCAATCACCTGGATCCCCAGCATCGCAATGAAGTGCTGGAGCTATTCCGCGGGCGCGCGGATGCGGGCGGTCTTGTCATCGCGGCCCTGCACGATGCCACGCTCGCGGCACGTCACGCCGATCGCGTGCTGCTGCTTTTCGGCAAAGGGCGCTGGTTGTTTGGCGACGCCGGCTCGACGCTGAATGCGGAGAGTCTCTCTGAGCTCTATCGGGTGCCCATCGAGGAATTGAGTTCGCGCGGCAGGCGCGTATTCGTCAGCGCCTGAATTCCTCGAGGATCGGCTCGTGCAGCATGCCATTGCTCGCGAGGATGCTGGTCGATGCGAGCGAGAGCGGCGCGCCCTCGAGATCCGTCACGCGTCCACCCGCCTCTTCGACGATGACCGTGAGCGCGCCGATGTCGAGGATGTGGATATTGGACTCGATCACGGCCTCGATTTTGCCGGCCGCCAGCAGGTGGTAGTGCAGGAAATCACCGAAGCCGCGGATCCGGTCCAGGCGCGTGATCATGCGCCCGAGCGCCGACCAGCGTGGCCCGGCTGCGAGCGCCTTCAGGTTGCCGGTCGAAATCGTCGCATCCTCGAACCGGCCGATTCGGCTGACCGCGAGTCGTATGCCATCGAGCCAGGCGCCCTGGCCGCGCTCGGCCCAGGCGATCTCGCCATAGACCGGCGCGGAAGACACGCCGAGCTCCAGGTGCCCGCGCTGCATCAGCGCGATCTGCGTCGAGAACATCGGGTATTCGCGAATGAAGGACTTGGTCCCGTCGATCGGATCGACGAGCCACAGGCAGTCGGCGTCCATGCGCTCCGCGGCGGATTCCTCGCCGTAGAAGCCGTCATGCGGAAATTGTCCCTGCAGGACCTTGCGGATCGCGGCTTCGGCCGCGACATCGGCTTCCGTCACTGGTGACCGGTCGGCCTTCAGGCGTACTCCGATGTTGCGCCGATAGGAATTCCGGATAATTTCCGCCGCCGCCGCCGCGGCGGTAAGCGCAGCATCCAGGCGCGCCGAATTCGACATGCCGCAACACTGCGTTCTGGATCGGATGCCGTCAACGGCCGCTTGACCGCGGCGGCCGCGCTGCCTACATTGGCCTTGATGACAGGTGTCCCGGGTCTGGTCCCGGGCTAATCGGGAAGCCGGTGCGCGAGTCGCTCGCAATGCCGGCACTGCCCCCGCAACGGTAAACGGCGCAAGCCGCATCACGCAGGTTTCCCTGCAGCCACTGCCGGATCCTCCGGTGGGAAGGCGATGCGAA
>JAENJD010000116.1 GCA_016844605.1 Steroidobacteraceae bacterium | reverse complement strand
CGTGAATGCCCCGACCGCTTCCGCGGTGTCGCCGACCATCTGTTCCCGGCCGGTCGCGACCGGCCGTCGTCGCGCGCGCATCGCGAGCCAGATCGTCCCGAGCATCAGCGTGCCGGCGGCCGCTGCGACCCCGCCGACCAGTCCGCGGCTCAGTTCCATACCGGGTGTACCCGTATCCATCAACACGATCGATCCGATCACGAAGGCCACGAGGCCGCCAAAGCCCAGCGCTCCGAAGCTCGGCACGAAGAATTCCGCGACCATCATGCCGACGCCCAGGAACACGAGCGCGAGACCGGCAAAATTGACTGACAACACCTGCAGCGCGTACAGGCCCAGCAGCAGGCAGACACCGCCGACGACACCCGGCAGCACGGCACCCGGGTTGTAGCCCTCGAACATCAGTCCATAGATTCCGATCAGCAGCAGGCCGTAAGCGACCATCGGATTGGTCAGCACCGAGAGCAGCCCGGTGCGCCAGTCCATTTCGATGCGCTCGAGCACGATTCCCTTTGTCTTCAGGACGCGGACACCCGTCGGCAACTTGACTTCGCGGCCGTCGAGCGCGGTCATGAGCGCCGGCAGGTCGTCTGCCATCAGGTCGATGACGCCGCGCTTGAGCGCCTCCGTCGCCGTGATGCTGGCCGCTTCCACGACAGCCGCCTCGGCAAATTCCAGATTGCGGCCGCGCATCTCGGCGATGCTGCGGATATACGCGACGGAATCGTTCAGCACCTTGCGATCCATCGCTGACGAAGGCGGCGCAGATTCCTTCGCGTCCTTGTCCTTCCCGCCATCCTCGTCCCTGTCGTCTTTCTCCGGCGACGATCCACCGATCGGCACGGGTGTCGCGGCGCCCAGGTTGGTTCCCGGCGCCATGGCAGCGATATGACTCGCATACAGAATGAAGGTACCCGCGCTCGCGGCATGTGCGCCGGATGGCGAGACATAAGTGACCACGGGAATCCGGGCATTCAGGATGCCCTTGATCATGTCGCGCATCGAATCCGACAGGCCACCGGGAGTGTCGAGTATCAGGATCAGGAGTGCAGCCTCCTGCTCCTCGGCCCGTTCGAGCGTGCGCAGGAAAAATTCGCGGGTCGCCGGGCTGATTGCGTCCTTGATTTCGATCAGGACCGCGGTGCCTGCCAGGGATGAGGTATCCGGCGATTCAGCCTCGTCCGCCTGGGCCATTGCGAAGCCGATGCCAGCACTGGTCAGCAGGATCGCAAGGAAGCCAGGGATTACGTGGCGCAGGGCCATTCGCGGGTCTCCACCGTACGGCATTGATGATAGCAGGCTGGTCTGCTACAAGCGGACAGCGAATTAATAGGACGGGAGGGGACCATGGTTCGGCGCCTGGCGGTCATCGGACTTGCGATTCTGGCACCTGCGGCAATCGCGCAATTAACGCCACCGGACACGACGATCCGCACCGAGGAGGTCGCGCCCGGGATCTACATGCTGATCGGCCAGGGGGGCAACATCGGCGTCTCGACGGGCGCCGACGGCACGTTCCTGATCGACGACCAGTACGCACCGATGACGCCCTCGGTCATCGCCGCCCTGAAGGGCCTGAATGCGGCGATGCCGCGTTTTGTGCTGAACACGCATTGGCACGGCGATCACACGGGCGGCAATGAGAATCTGGCGAAGGAGGGCGCCGTGCTGGTCGCCCACGACCAGGTTCGCGCGCGCATGAGCAGTGCCCAGTTCATCAGCTTCGTGCAGAGCGCCGTGCCGGCCTCGCCGCAGGCGGCACTACCGATCGTCACCTTCAACGACGCGGTCACCTTTTACCTGAATGGCGACGAGATTCACGGGACCTATGCCCCGCATGCGCATACCGATGGCGACGTGTTCGCGCACTTCCGCAAGGCGAACGTAATCCATACGGGCGACCTGTTCTTCCGCTTCTATCCGTTCATCGACATCAGTTCGGGTGGCTCGCTTGCCGGCCTGATCGCGGCAATTGACCGGATACTCGCCATCGCGGACGACAAGACACGCATCATCCCGGGTCATGGCCCGCTTGCGAATCGCGCCGAACTCGTCGAGTACCGTGAAATGCTGCTGACCACGAGCGGCCGGCTCCGCGACCTGATGAAGGCGGGAAAGACCGCGGATGAGATCGTTGCAGCTGCGCCGAACGCCGACTTCGACCAGAAGTGGGCCTGGGGCTTCATCACGCCCGAGCGCTATACCCGGATGATCTACGAACTGCTCGATCGCGAGCTCAACCCAGGTCGAACCTGATTCCCTGGGCGAGCGGCAGCTCGCTCGAATAGTTGATTGTGTTCGTCTGGCGGCGCATGTAGACCTTCCAGGAATCGGAACCCGCCTCGCGCCCGCCGCCGGTGTCCTTCTCGCCACCGAATGCCCCGCCGATCTCGGCGCCGGAAGTGCCGATATTGACGTTGGCAATGCCGCAATCGCTGCCGGAAACCGACAGGAAGCGCTCGGCATGCTGCAGTCGATCGGTAAAGATGGCCGACGACAACCCATAGTCCGTGTCGTTGTGCATCGCGATCGCCTCGTCCAGCGTCTTGAATGGGATGACGTAGAGGATCGGCGCAAAGGTTTCGTGGCGCACGACCGGCATGTCATTTCTTGCCCTGACGATTGTCGGTTCGACGAAGAACCCCGGACCCGGCAGCACATGGCCGCCGCAAAGAATTTCGCCGCCCTGGCTGTGCACGTCGCCGAGCGCCGCTTCGTAGCGGCGGACCGCGGAGGCGTCCACCAATGGCCCCATCAGCACCTGGGGATCGAGCGGATTGCCGATCCGCACCTGCTTGTAGGCGGCGATCAGGCGCCGCTCCAGTTCCGCGATACGCGATTGATGAACCAGCAGGCGGCGGGTCGTCGTGCAACGCTGGCCCGCCGTTCCGACCGAGCCGAACAGGACCGCCGGCACGACCAGATCGAGATTGGCGAACTCATCCACGATGATGGCGTTGTTGCCGCCGAGTTCGAGCAGGCTCCTGCCGAGCCGTGTAGCGATGCGTTCGCCGACCCTGCGGCCGACATTCGTTGACCCGGTGAAGCTCAGGAGCGCAACACGCCGGTCGTCGACGAAGCGGCTGGCCAGCGAATTGTCGGCGGGAATGAAGATCGGCGGCAGGCTTTCGCGCGCCATGACCTCGTTGCAGATGCGCTGAACGGCGATCGCGCAAAGTGGCGTGTTGTGCGAGGGCTTCCAGATGCAGATATCGCCGCAAACGGCGGCCAGGAACGCATTCCAGGACCATACCGCGACGGGAAAGTTGAAGGCGGAGATGATGCCGACGACGCCCAGCGGATGCCATTGCTCGTACATGCGATGCTGCGGACGCTCGGAGTGCATCGCGAGCCCGTAGAGCATGCGCGACTGGCCGACCGCAAAATCGGCGATATCGATCATCTCCTGGACTTCGCCGTCGCCCTCGGCAGCAGGTCTTTCTTCGCGCGCAGGGCATCGCCGACCAGCCGCACGGCCTCACCGCGCCGCGGTGCGGGCACGTCACGCCATTTCTGGAAGGCGGCTGCGGCGCTTGCGGCGACGCGCTCGTAGTCGGCCTCGGTCGCGGCCCGGACCGAAGCGATCAATTCGCCTGTCGCCGGGTCCAGCGACTGAACCAGCGGGGCATCGGGGGCCGCATGCCAGCCATCGCCGGACCAGGCGCCCGGATTGACCTCGGCGATACCCAGTCCCTTGAGAATCTCCGCCTTGTTCATTTCTTGACTCCCACCAGGTTGCGCTGGCGACCGGCCTTGCCCTCGACCACCATGCGGCCCGACACACCCTTGTCGCCGCCATTCTGGTACCAGGCGCCAAAGCGGTTGGCCAGCACAACCGGCAGCCGGAATTGTTCCTGGCGCACGAAGCCGCGGTAAGCGCCCGGCTTCGCGAGCACCTGATCGACGACTGCGGTGATACCGGCGGCCGTCGTGACCTGGATCGCCGACCACAGGCGCCCGGATATCTGCTGCGGATAGATCTTGTTGACGTAATTCTCTTCGCGCAATTCGCCGTTCTGGCGGCCGGTGACGGCGACGTAAACGATCACGACGTCCTGCAGGGTCTGCGGTACGGCGTTCTCGAGGATGCGCTTCAAGGTGCTGCGATCCTGGTTGAGCTTCAGGTCGTTCATCAGCAGGCGCACCTGCTCGCAGTGACCCGGGTAACGGATCGTCTTGTAGTTCATCTGCTCGCAGCGCTCGCCGAAGGTCTCGCCGAGCGAGCCGAGGCCGCCCGAAGTATTGAAGGCTTCATAGAGCGTGCCGTCGATCTCGATTTCCTCCAGGCCCTCCAGCGGCGCGGCCTCGACCAGGCGCCGGTCCGCGATCGCATGACAGGGATTGCCGTATTCGTTGATCAGGCCCTCGGTGGACCAGGTCAGCGAGTACTTCAGGACATTGTTCGGGTGCTGGGGCAGGGCGCCGACCCGCAGCTTGACGCTGCGCAACTCATCGAAGTGGCTGATCAGTTCGTTCGCGGCGATCGAAATGAAGCCGGGTGCCAGACCGCATTGCGGAACGAATGCCGTTTGGGCACCCTCGGCGATCGCACGTACGGCGCGCGTCACCTCGACGTCCTCGGTCAGGTCGAAGTAGTGCAGGCCATGGTCGCGCGCTGCCTGGGCCACGGCCACATTGCAGTAGAAGGGAAGTGACGAAATTACCGCATCAACGGGACGCGCCTCGAGTTCGCGCGAGAGCGCCGCCGGATCCGTGCTGTCGAGGGCAACCGTCGTCAGTGTCCGGCGGTCATGTTCGCGCGCGACACTGGCGGCAGCTTCCCCGCTGAGATCGGCAAGCTGGACCTGATAGTCACCAGCCTCGGCCAGCAGGCCGGAGACCAGCGCACCGATTTTTCCGGCGCCGAGAACCAATACGCGATGCATGGAAATGCTCCATCCGGGGGAGGCGCATTCTGCCCATTCGGATGACCATAAACCACCCCTGGGGCCGGATATTTTTGCAGTGCAGCGAATCCGTGTACGATGGGTTGATTCATGAATGCCGTCGCGCAAACAACTGGCTGGAGCCCTGAAAGCTGGCAGCACCGGCCGGCGGAGCAGCAGCCGCGCTATGCGGACGCCGCGAAACTCGCGCGCGTCATCGAGGAATTATCGCGGCTGCCGCCGGTGGTCGTGTCCTGGGAAGTTGACCAGCTCAAGGAAGAACTCGCGGCCGCACAGCGCGGCGAGCGCTTCCTGCTGCAGGGCGGCGATTGTGCGGAAGGATTCGCCGACTGCGAATCGACGATCATCGCCCGCAAGCTCAAGATCCTGCTGCAGATGAGTCTCGTGCTGCTGCACGGGCTCAAGAAGCCGGTGATCCGCGTAGGACGCATCGCCGGCCAGTACGCCAAGCCAAGATCCGCGGATACTGAAACACGCGATGGCGTGACGCTGCCCAGCTACCGCGGCGACATCATCAATCGCGCCGCATTCACCGCGGCGGACCGCGAGCCCGATCCCGAACTATTGCTGCGAGGGTACGAACGCGCTGCCCTGACGCTCAATTTCGTGCGTGCACTGGTCGATGGCGGATTTGCCGACCTGCACCACCCGGAGTACTGGGATCTTGGCTTCATGCAGCACGCGAAGCTGAAGGACGCTTACCAGAAGATTGTGAACTCGATTTCCGACTCGCTGGATTTTTTCCGGGCGATTTCCGGCGGGCCCATCCACGAGACCAGCCAGGTCCGCTTTTATTCGAGTCACGAGGGGCTGCACCTGCTCTACGAGCAGGCGCAGACGCGTTACCTCCAGCGGCGCGAGCGCTGGTACAACCTCTCGACGCACATGCCGTGGATCGGGATGCGCACGGCCATGCCGGGTGGCGCGCATGTGGAGTATTTCCGCGGCATCGCCAATCCGATCGGCGTCAAGGTCGGGGCGGCAATGGATGCCACCTGGCTCGGCGAACTCACGCGCATCCTGAATCCGGAAGGTGAGGCAGGGCGCCTGACACTGATCCATCGCTTCGGCGCCGGCAATATCGAAGGCTCGCTGCCGGCGATGATCAAGGCGGTGCGCGACAGCGGGCAGGAGGTGCTGTGGGTCTGCGACCCGATGCACGGCAATACCGAGACCACGCCGCAGGGCGTCAAGACGCGCCGCTTCGATAACATCCTCTCGGAGGTCGAGGCCGCGTTTCGCATCCACGAGGAGTCGGGTTCGCGACTGGGTGGCGTGCATTTCGAGCTGACCGGAGACGATGTCACCGAATGCACCGGCGGTGCCCGTGGCCTGTCAGACGGCGATCTGGCGCGGGCCTATCGCACGAGTGTCGACCCGCGCCTGAATTACGAACAGGCCCTGGAACTCGCCATGCTGATCGCACGTCATCGGGGCAATCGTTAAACTTATGTTTTTTCATGGAGTTAGCGTTGGTATCTGAGAGTTCAGATCGCATCAGCACCAACACCGGCCAGTTTCCCGTGCTGAGGCAGGACTGGCGCGAGGTGCTTCGTCCCGAGGCAATCGCATTCGTCAACAAGCTGGCGGCCCATTTCGGCCCGCAAGTCGCCGGGTTGCTCGAGGAGAGGGCGAAACGCCAGCTCCAGTTCGACGCCGGCGTCCTTCCGGATTTCCTGGAGGGCACGCGCAAGATCCGGGAATCGGACTGGCGCATTGGATCGATTCCCGCCGATCTCCGCGACCGGCGTGTCGAAATCACCGGCCCCACAGATCGCAAGATGATCATCAATGCGCTGAACTCCGGCGCCAATGTATTCATGGCCGACTTCGAGGACTCGCTGTGCCCGACCTGGTTCAACGTGATCCAGGGCCAGGCCAACCTGATGGAAGCGGTGCGCGGGACGCTCGAGTACACGAGCCCCGAGGGAAAGTCGTACCGCCTGAATGAATCGACCGCGGTGCTGGTGGTGCGGCCGCGTGGCTGGCATCTCCCGGAAAAGCACTGGCTGCGCGAAGGCAAGCCGATTGCTGCCGCACTGGTCGACTTCGGGCTCTACCTGTTTCACAACGCCAGCGAATTGCTCAGTCGCGGCAGCGGACCGTACTTCTACCTGCCAAAGCTCGAGGGTCACCTCGAGGCCCGGCTCTGGGCCCAAGTCATCGCATTCAGTGAACGGGTGCTCGGGCTGCCACGCGGCAGCATCAAAGTCACCGTGCTGATCGAAACGATCACGGCTGCATTCGAGATCGACGAAATCCTGTTCGAACTCCGCGAACACATCGTCGGACTTAATTGCGGGCGCTGGGACTACATCTTCAGCTTCATCAAGAAATTCAGCCGTCGCGCGGATTTCGTGTTGCCGGACCGCAATTCGGTCACCATGACTTCGCACTTCCTGCGTTCCTATTCGCTGCTCGTGATCAGGACCTGCCATCGGCGCGGCGCATTCGCGATCGGTGGCATGGCGGCGCAGATTCCGATCAAGGGCGATCCCGCGGCCAATGAGCTTGCGCTTGCGCGCGTGCGCGCCGACAAGGAGCGCGAGGCGGGCGACGGTCACGACGGCACCTGGGTGGCGCACCCGGGGCTCGTATTCGTCGCACGCGACATCTTCGACCGGCTGATGCCGACGCCGAACAACCTGCACCGGATGCGTGATGACGTCACCGTCACTGCCGCCGATCTGCTGCGCGTGCCCGAGGGCGACGTCACCGAG
>JAENJD010000064.1 GCA_016844605.1 Steroidobacteraceae bacterium | reverse complement strand
CGCGCGCTCGGGCCTTCGACTGCATCACTGGTGCATGCCGCCGAGAAACGCGGCATTCCGTGGCTCAGGCTCAATGACCAGTCGCTGATCCAGCTGGGCCACGGCCGCTACCAGCAGCGTCTGCAGGCGACGGTCACGGGCCGCACGCCGCATATCGCGGTCGAGCTCGCGAGCGACAAGGAAGAAACCAACCGCATCCTCGGCTCGCTGGGACTGCCGGTGCCGCGCCAGGAACTGGTGCAGTCCGATCGCGAAGCCGTGCGCGCGGCGAACCGGCTCGGCTTTCCGGTCGTGACCAAGCCCTACAACGGCAATCACGGCCGTGGCATCTCGATCCGGCTCATGAATGATGAAGAGGTCACGCGCGGCTTTGCGGCCGCACGGGAGCATTCACGCTCGGTGATCGTCGAGACCTACCTCGAGGGCGACGACCACCGGCTGCTGGTCGTGAATGGCGAACTCGTCGCGGCGACGCGGCGCACGCCCGGACACGTGGTCGGTGACGGTAAGCACGATGTCACCGAGCTCATGGAGCGCGTCAACCAGGATTCGCGGCGCGGTGTCGGCCATGAAAAAGTCCTGACACGCCTCGAGCTCGACGCACAGGCGCAGGCGATGCTCGCGCGTGCCGGGCTCACAGCGGACTCGGTGCCAGAGGCAGGACAGAATGTCTACCTGCGCTCGACCGCGAATCTCTCGACCGGCGGCACCGCGACCGACGTGACCGACGTGATCCATCCCGATAATCGCGACATGGCGGTGCGCGCGATCAGGGCCATCGGCCTCGACGTCGGCGGTGTGGATTTCCTGTCGAAGGACATCACGCTCTCCTATCGCGAGATCGGCGGCGGCATCTGCGAGGTCAACGCGGCGCCCGGATTCCGCATGCATGTCGCGCCCTCCGAGGGCACGCCGCGCGATGTCGCGACACCCGTCATCGACATGTTGTTTCCGCAGGGTGCGCCTTCGCGCGTGCCGATCGCTGCGATCACCGGCACCAACGGCAAGACCACGACCGCGCGCATGCTGGCGCACATATTGAAGATGGCCGGCTACACGCCGGGCCTCACGACGACCGACGGCGTCTACATCGACGGTCAGCGCACCGTCTCCGGCGACATGACGGGCCCGGTGTCGGCGCGCATGGTGCTGGCCGACCCGCACATCGATGTGGCGGTACTCGAGACCGCGCGCGGGGGCCTGTTGCGCGCCGGCATGGGAGTCCCGAGTGTCGATGTCGGCGCCGTGCTGAATGTTCAGGCCGATCACCTGGGCCTCAAGGGCATCGACACGCTGGAGCAGCTCGCCGAGATCAAGCGCGTGGTCGTCGAGGTCGCAACCGGTTGCGCGGTGCTGAATGCCGACGACCCGCTGGTGCTCAGGATGTCGGCGCACACCGATGCGGAATATATCTGCTACGTCACGCTGAATCCGCAGCATGCGCTGGTGCGCGAGCACATCCGCGCGGGCGGCCGGGCCTGCGCGCTCGAAGCCGGCGTCAACGGACAGATGGTCACGCTCTACGATCGCGGCGGCCACATCCCGCTGGTCTGGACCCACCTGATCCCGGCGACACTCGAGGGTCGCGCGACTCACAACGTCCAGAATGCGATGTTTGCGGCGTCGATAGCATTCTCGCTCGGCGTCAAGCTCGACGCAATCCGCCAGGGCCTGCGCACTTTCGACACGACTTTCTACCAGGCGCCCGGGCGCATGAACATCTTCGACGAGCACCCGTTCAAGGTGCTGTTCGACTACGGCCACAATGCGCACGCCGTGTCGATGCTTGCAGACCTCGCTGGCCGCCTCGATGTCACCGGACGGCGCATCGTCGTGCTCGCGGGCCCGGGTGACCGGCGTGATGAGGACCTGCGCGCGATCGCACTGGCCGTCGCCGGACGCTTCGATCATTACATCTGCCGCCGCGACGACAATCTGCGGGACCGCGCGAGCGACGAGGTGCCGCGCATCCAGGCAGAGGCGCTGATCGCCGCGGGCGTCAAGAAATCCGCGATTTCCGTGATACCGGATGAGCAGGAGGCGATCGATGCGGCGCTCCGCATGGGCCGGGCCGGCGACCTGTTGCTGATTTTCTCCGATGCGCTGGTGCGTTCCTGGAAACAGATCATCCGCTTCCGGCCCGAAGGCACAGCCGTTCCGGCCGCGGCGCGCGTACCGGATCCCGTCCTCTCGTCGCCGGTCACCGAGGCCGGTCCCGAGAGCCTGGCGCCACTATCGCTCGACGGGTTGATCCGCGACGAACGCGGCATCCGCTATGCGCCCGAGGCGACCGACTGATCGAGTTACCGGCACTGCCTTTCACCGACTCGCGGCGACTCACCGGCCACAACCGGTTTTTCGACGGCCCCGGCGCCGTGCTCGAATCCGCGGCGGCGGATACCGATGCCGCACTTCTGCAGGCATGGACAGCGCGCGTCCGGCGCGCGAAGAAAAATCTCGGCTGGGCCGATGCGGCAGTCGTCGCAATTCCACATCCCTCGGGCGCTTCGCTTGCGCTCGCGGCGGCGGCCGACCAGCTGATCACGGCGACCGAACTCAATGAATGGGCGCTTGCCGCCGCGCTGCTCGAACGCAATCCGTCACGCGAGGCGGAATTGCTCGCGGCGCTTGCCTTTGAACAACCCGATGCTTCGGTGCCGCCCGGCATCGAGGAAGCCGCGGCACTCGAGAGACTCGCAGCACGGGCTGCCGGCGAGGCGAATCCGCGGCTGCGGGCGCTGCTGGTTTGCGCGCATGACCGCAGGCTCCCCTGCCTGCTGGACGACGAGTCGCTGACCATTGGCGCCGGCATCGGTGGCAGAACCTGGTCATTGTCTGATCTACCGAGCGTCTCGGATGTGCCATGGGCGGGCTTGCGCTCGATACCCCTCGCGCTCGTGACCGGCACCAATGGCAAGACGACTGTCGTGCGCCTGGTCGCCGCCTGCGCGCAGGCCGCGGGTCGGACGACCGGCCACAGTTGCACCGACGGTCTCTACATCGACGGCGTCAGCATCGAGGCCGGCGACTATTCCGGGCCCGCGGGTGCGCGCACGGTGCTGCGCGACACGCGCGTCCAGGCTGCGATCCTTGAGACTGCGCGCGGCGGCCTGCTGCGCCGTGGACTCGCCGTCGAACACGCCGACGCCGCCGTCATCACCGGTGTGAGCGCAGATCATTTCGGGGAATACGGCGTCCACGATCTCGAAGCACTGACCGACGTGAAGCTGACCGTTGCGCGTGCGCTCGGTGCAAACGGGCGGCTGGTCGTCAACGCCGACGATGCCCTGCTTGCGGCAAGATCGCCCGGCTCCGGAAAGACTCTTGCCTGGTTTGCACTCGATGCGAATCAGGAACGACTGGTCGCGCACAGGCAGCTTGGCGGCGCGACCTGCGGCGTGGCGGCTGGTCGCCTATTGCTCTCGGTCGGCGGTATTGAGTACGACCTCGGTGCGGTTGCGACGCTGCCACTGGCCGCCGGCGGATTTGCGCCATTCAACATCGCCAATCTCGCGGCCGCGGCACTCGCCGCGGTCACGCTCGGCATCCGGCCCGCGACGATCGCGGCCGTGTTTGCGCGCTTCGGCGCCGATCCAATGGACAATCCGGGCCGGCTGATGCGCTACGAACTGGGCGGCCTGCACCTGCTCGTGGATTTCGCGCACAACCCGGCGGCCCTCACGGGACTGCTCGAGCTTGCTGGCAGGCTCCGCGGCGGCCGGCTTGCGCTGCTGCTCGGCCAGGCCGGCAATCGCGTGGATGCCGACATGGAGCGCCTGGCGCGGGTCGCGGTCGCCGCACAACCCGACCTCGTCGTCATCAAGGAACTCGCGGGCTACCGGCGTGGCCGCGGCGAAGGCGAAATACCGACCATTCTGCGCAGGGCCCTGCATGACGCTGGCCTGCCGGATACGGCGATCCGCGAACAACCGGATGAACTGGCAGCCACGCGCACCGCGCTCGCCTGGGCGCGCCCCGGCGACGTGCTGGTGCTGCCGCTGCACTCCCGCACCGGCCGCGCCGAGGTTCTCGCCCTGCTCGACCGGATGCGCCAGAAGACCTGGACCGCGGGCACGGCTGTGCCGGCCTGAGCGCCGGTGGGCGTCGCGAACTGCGGTATCTTGTCGCATGGCTGGCCGAATTCCACAGTCCTTCATCGACGAGCTGATCGCCCGCACTGATATCGTTGAACTGGTCGGTGGCCGCGTGCAATTGAAGCGCGCAGGCCGCGAGTGGAAAGCCTGCTGTCCGTTCCACGCCGAGAAGACGCCGTCATTCTGGGTCAGCCCCGACAAGCAGTTCTATCACTGCTTCGGCTGCGGCGCGCACGGCACGGCACTCGGCTTCCTGATGGAGCACGACAAGCTGCCATTCCCGGACGCAGTGGACGAACTCGCCTCGCGGCTCGGGCTCGACGTGCCGCGCGAGGACGACGGACGCGGCGCGCGCACGCGGCCCGGCGAAGAACTCTATGACCTGCTGGCGCAGGTCTCGCAATTCTATCGCGATACGCTCCGCGAATCCGCGCACGCCAAGAAATACCTGGCCGGCCGCGGCATCACGCCTGAGACCTGCGTCAAGTTCGCGATCGGCTATGCGCCGAATTCCTGGGACGCAGTGCTGAAGCGCTTCGGCGGCAGCGCCGAGCGCGAGCGCCTGCTCGCGGATGCCGGCCTCGTCGTCGAACGCAGCGGCAAGGGGGAATCGGGTTTCTACGACCGGTTCCGCGACCGCGTGATGTTCCCGATCCGCGATGCGCGCGGGCGGGTGATTGCCTTCGGTGGCCGCATCATCGACGAGGGCGAGCCGAAGTACCTGAACTCCCCCGAGACGCCGCTCTTTCACAAGGGCCGTGAACTCTACGGCCTCTATGAGGCGCGCCAGGCGCTGCGAAAGATCGAGCGTCTGCTGGTGGTCGAGGGTTATGTCGACGTCGCGCGCCTCGCGCAGTCAGGCATCCTGTATTCAGTCGCGACGCTCGGCACGGCGACCACGACAGAGCACCTGAACCGGCTGTTTCGCGTGACCAGCGAACTGGTGTTCTGCTTCGACGGCGATCGCGCGGGCCGCGCCGCTGCCTGGCGGGCGCTCGAAAACGCACTCGAGCATGCACGCGACGGTCGCCAGCTGCGATTCCTGTTCCTGCCGGAAGGCCACGATCCGGACACGCTGGTCGGTGAGGAAGGTGCCGAGGCCTTCGAGGCGCGTCTCACGACCGCGCAGCCGCTGTCGGAATTCCTGGTGACGCAACTCGCGGCGCAGGCCGATCTTTCGAATGTCGATGGCCGCGCGCGGCTTGCGGAACTCGCGCGCCCATTGCTTGCGCGCGTGCCGGCGGGCGTTTATCACGAGTTGCTGCTCGAGCGTCTCGCCCAGGAAGTCCGCATGCCAGCGGGCCGCCTGGCGGAACTACTGAAGGCGCGGCCCGAGAAGCCGCGCGCTGGCAGGCCGGCGCCCGGACGCAGGACACCACTCTCCGCCGGGCGGCATCCGCTGCTGACCCAGGTCATCATGCTGCTGCTGCATCATCCGTCGGCGGCGCGCGCAGTCGCCGAGCCGCCGGATTTCCTGCATGGGGATCACAAGGGTTTTGCCGTGCTGCTCGAGTTGCTGGAGATGGCGAAGGCAGAACCGGAACTCAGCACCGCGCAGCTGATCGAGCGCTGGAGAGAGAGGCCCGAAGGCGCGCGGCTCGCCGAACTCGCCGCCGAGGAATCGCTGGTGCGCGATGGGCGGGCAGCCGGTCGTGATCTCGTCCTGGCGCTCAAGCGCCTGGCGGCGGAATTCGGCCCCGACAAGCGCCTGAACGACCTGATCGCGATTTCGCGCGAGCGCAAGCTCAGCAATGAAGAACAGCAGGAATTTCAACGACTTCTGGGCGATCGCGGCAGCCCGGCCGGGGCCTGACCCGGGCAAGTCTTGGAAAGACGGCGAACCGGCCCGGCTGTATAATACGCGGCTCTTTTTTGCCCGCCCCTTACCCAGGTGATCCATCCTTTGACCGAGAAAAAGACCCCGATCATTCCTGAAGATCGCCAGTCGCAGCTCAAGCTGCTGATCGCGCGCGGCAAGGAACAGGGCTACCTGACCTACGCCGAAGTCAACGACCATCTGCCACCCGAGATCGTCGATCCGGAACAGATCGAAGACATCGTCAACACGATCAACGACATGGGCATCACGGTGTACGAGAAGGCACCGGACGCTGAAGCCCTGCTGCTGACCGATGCTTCCGCCCCCGATGAGGAAGCCGTCGAAGAGGCCGCCGCTGCGCTTGCGATCGCTGATTCGGAATTCGGCCGCACGACCGATCCGGTGCGCATGTACATGCGCGAGATGGGCACCGTCGAGCTGCTGACGCGCGAGGGCGAGATCCGCATTGCCAAGCGCATCGAGGAAGGCCTCGACCAGGTACGCTCCGCACTCGCCTACTACCCGCCGACCTACGATTTCCTGCTCGGCGCCTACGAGCCGGTCAAGGGCGGCCAGGGCCGCCTGACCGACATCATCGTCGGCTTCATCGATCCGAATGCGCCGGACGAGATCGCGCAGCCGCACAATCCAAAGGCTGTCATCAAGAAGGAAGAGCCCAAGCTCGATGACGAGGAAAAAGACGAGGACTCCGAGGAAGACGAAGAAGCCGTCGATACCGGACCGGACCCGGAGGAAACTGCGAAGCGCTTTGGCGCAATTCAGCGCCTGCACAACCAGATTGCCAAAGGCCTGACGACGGCACGGGGCGCCAAGGAACCAAAGGTCGTCCGCGCCCGCAAGAAACTCGCCGGCCAATTCATGGAACTGAAGCTCGCGCCACGCATGTTCGATGCGCTGGTCGCGAACCTGCGCAGCCACGTGGACGAAGTGCGCCGCCTCGAGCGCGAGATCATGACGATCTGCGTGCGCCAGGCCGGCATGCCGCGCAAGGATTTCATCGCGACCTTCCCGAAGAACGAGACCAACACGCGCTGGATCGACAAGCACATCCGCGCCAAGCGCAAGCATTCGGCATCGCTTGGCCGGCTCAAGGAAGAAGTCACGCGCCGCCAGCACGATCTCAAGGCCCTCGAGAAGCGCCTGACGCGCTCGATCCAGGAGCTGAAGTCCGTCAATCGCGACATCGCGACTGGCGAAGCGATGGCGAGGCGCGCGAAGAAGGAAATGGTCGAGGCCAACCTGCGACTGGTGATCTCAATCGCAAAGAAGTACACGAATCGCGGCCTGCAGTTCCTGGACCTGATCCAGGAAGGCAACATCGGCCTGATGAAGGCGGTCGACAAGTTCGAGTACCGCCGTGGCTACAAATTCTCGACCTACGCGACCTGGTGGATCCGCCAGGCCATCACGCGCTCGATTGCCGACCAGGCGCGCACCATCCGCATCCCGGTGCACATGATCGAGACCATCAACAAGCTGAACCGCATTTCGCGGCAGATGCTGCAGGAGATGGGCCGCGAGCCGACGCCGGACGAGCTGGCCGAGCGCATGGAGATGCCCGAGGACAAGGTCCGCAAGGTGCTGAAGATCGCCAAGGAACCGATCTCGATGGAGACGCCGATCGGCGACGACGAGGATTCGCACCTGGGCGACTTCATCGAGGATGGCGCCGCCGAGAGCCCGCTCGATTCCGCGACCGTCGAATCGCTGCGCGAGACCGTGCACGGCGTGCTGTCGCAGCTGACTCCGCGCGAGGCGAAGGTGCTGCGCATGCGCTTCGGCATCGATCTCACCACCGACCACACGCTCGAGGAAGTCGGCAAGCAGTTCGACGTCACCCGCGAGCGTATCCGGCAGATAGAGGCGAAGGCGCTACGGAAGCTCAGGCACCCCAGCCGCAGCGAGCAGCTGCGCAGTTTTCTGATGGAAGACTGATCGGGCGGTCACGGCCCCCGCAGGACAAGAAAGCGGCTCGGATGGCGATCCAGCGCGTTTGGCTGGAAGCCTTGCACTCGGCCGCTGACCAAATGTTTGTTCACATAGAAATAGAGCGGCACGAAGGGATAGTCCTCGAGCAGGACCCGCTCGGCCTCCGCCATCAATTGCTGCCGTACTGAATCTTCGTTGCTTTTCGACGCCCGTTTCAGCAGGTCGTCGTAGCGCCGGTTCGCATAGCCAGGCAGATTCTGTGCACCTCCCGAGATGAAAATATCCGTGAAGGTGCTCGCATCGTCAAAGTCTCCAACCCATGCAAAGCGCATGACCTGCCATGCGGTTCGGTCGCTGCGCGTGTCCAGGAATATTTTCCACTCCATCCGTTGCAGCGAAACGTCGACGCCCAGCACTTCCTGCCACATCGATCGGACAGCCAGCGCGACTTTCTCGTGGACATCGCCGGCGTCGTAGGTCAGCCGGATTTTGAGTGCTGGACCACCGTGGAATCCGGCCGCTGAATAAGCGTCGCGCGCCTGGCGTTCCCTTTCCGCCTTGGATTCTTCACGCCATGCGTAGGAAACCGGCAGATGTGCCCTCACTCCGGGCGGCACGAGTCCATAGGCCGGCTGCTCTCCGCGAGCGAGAATCTCGACCAGTTGTTCCCTGTCGATTGCCATCGAAAGTGCCCTACGAAGGGCTGGATTGTCGAGCGGCGGTTCACTCAGGTCAAAGGCGAGGTAATAGAGGGCGAGACCGGGCGCCACGCGCATTTCATTCGGCCGTTCCTTGCGAATCTTCGTGAACGCCGCGGGTGGAATTGTCGCCGTGATGTCGAGATCACCGGCCCGGTAGAGATTGAATTCCGCGGCCGGGTCCGTCAACGGCAGGTAATGGACGAACTGGATTGCGACAGTCCGCGCAGCGTGAAATTTCCCGTTGCGACGCAATTGCAGGGCGCCGCCGGGCTTCCAATCCTGCAGTACATACGGTCCGTTGCCGACGAATCTGGACGGCAGCCGGAAACTCGCCGCATCATCGTGCACACCCGCCAGGCGCGGCAACGCGATCGGCATCGTGAGTATTCCGGGAAAATAGCTCGCCGGCTGGTCGAGTTCGATCACGACGGTCCGGTCGTCCTCCGCCCGGATTCCGAGCGATGTCGCGGGCAGTTCACCCTGTAACACGCGTTGATAATTCCGCAGCGGCGACAGCAGGAACACGTTTGGCGACTGGCTGCCGCTCTGCACGGCATGACGAAAGCCGGCGACGAAATGTTGCGCCGTCACCGGGACGCCATTCGACCAGACGGCGTCGTCGCGCAGCTTGAAGCGGTACCTCAGTCCATCCGGCGAGACTGTCCAGCTGGCTGCGGCACCCGGTGAAATCGAACCGTCGGCCTCGGCGATGAGCAGGCCCTCATAGAGATCGAGCAGAACACTGAATGCGTGCTCGTCCTCGGCGAGAACCGGGTCGAGGCTCCCGGGATCGCCCCCATTGCCCCTTTTCAGCACCGCCGCCGCATCGCTGCGTTGTGTCGCGGTAACCGCATCGGGCCGGCCGCAGGCGCCGAGCATCAAGGCCATGGCAAACAGGAGGACCTGCGGGTTCCGCCACGATTTCATGGTCGCCATGATTCCATACGCGACCGCAGAGGACGACCAAGACCTTGAATTGCCGGCGCTTTCAGCGCTGGCATCCGCCACGCGGCTCCGCTCGTCAATTCGACTTGCTTTTGTTCACTATTGGGGTTAATTTACTCAACTGTGGAGTCCGTAGAAAAAGAGACCATATATGACGCGTGTCGGCTGCTGCTGCGGCCGGTCGTCTCCCTGATCATGAAGTGCGGTATTACCTGGAAAGAATTTTCCGATCTTGCGAAGCCCGTCTTCGTCCAGGTCGCCACCGAACAATTCGGCATTCGTGGCCGCCCGACCAACGTTTCGCGAGTTTCGATACTGACGGGCATCAGCAGAAAAGAAGTCACGCGCCAGCGCAAGCTGCTCGCCTCCGTCAGCGGCACGTCATCCACCAAGACAAACGACGCCACGCGGTTGCTGGCCGGCTGGCACCAGGATCCGGCGTATCAGGATTCGAGCGGCGCGCCGTTGCCGCTCGTCGAACGCGGACCGGTTCCGAGCTTCGAGTCGCTGTTCCAGAGCTACGGCGGTGACACGCCATTTCAGACCTTGTTGAAGGAGCTTAGGGCGGCGGGCTCGATCGCCGCCGCCGACGGCGGCAAGCTGGTTGCACTGCGCAGATACCACATGCCGGCGGCGATGTCAGAGGAAAACGTCCGCCTGTTCGGCTCCAACCTCTTCGATCACGCGACGACACTTGAGCGGAATGTCACTGCGCGCAAGGACAAGCGCAGATTCGAAGGATTCGCGGCCGACGAGTGCATCCGACCGGCTGCGGCCGAAGAGTTCCGCCATTTTGTAGACGAGCGCGGCCAGAAATTTCTCGAGGAAGTCGACGACTGGCTGAATCGTCATCGCGTGACAGAAAAAGATACTGACTGTGTACCAATCAGGCTGGGCGTAGGCGTCTACGCCATCGATGGCCAACTACCCATAGGCAAGCAATCATGAAGACCTCATCCATTCTGGCAACCCTTGCGACCGCCCTCATTCTTTCCGCCTGCGGTGGCGGCGGTTCGTCAAGCAATCCGCCCCCAGGCCCACCGGTAGGTGGCATTACGCGCACCGGCTTCGCGATCGGCCCGATTTCGACTTTCGGGAGCGTGGTCGTCAACGGCGTGCGCTACAGCACCACGGCCGCCGTCATCACCGTGGATGATTCACCGGGCAGCCAGAGCGACCTGAAGGTCGGCCAGGTAGTGCGCGTCCGCGGCCGAATCGATGACAACTTGACGACAGGTACCGCGGATGACATCCGTTTTGACGACAACGTCGAGGGACCGATACAGAGTCTCGACCCCGTCACCGGCCTGCTGGTCGTGCTGGGCCAGACAGTAAGTACCGGACCCGGCACGTCGTACGACGACAATATCCAGCCTGCATCACTTGCAGGCCTCATTGTCGGCGACATCGTGGAAGTGAGCGGTCTCGTGCTGGCAGACGGCAGAATCGACGCCACCCGGATCGAGAAGAAGGTGGCCGGCTCGCTCTTTGAGGTTCACGGCACGGTCAGCAATCTCGACGCCGTCAATTTCCGCTTTTCGCTGAACGCGCTGGTCGTCAACTATTCCGCCGCGACACTGGACAATTTCCCCGGCGGCCAGGTGAGTGACGGCCAGTTCGTCGAAGCTAAGGGCAATTCGCTCGATGGCGCGGGCGCGCTGATCGCGACACGGGTCGAGTTCGAAGGATCGCCTGTCGCCGGCATTACCGCCGAGCACGCGGAAATCGAGGGCTTCATCACCCGCTTCGCGTCGGCCCAGGACTTCGACGTCGCGGGAGTGCCGGTCTCAACAAGTAACAGCACGATCTTTCAGGGGGGCACGGCGGCGGACCTGGGCCTGAACATCAAGGTCGAAGTCGAGGGCAGCCTGAATGCGAGCGGTACGCTTGTCGCCACCAAGGTCGACATCCGCCGCGCGACAGCCGTCCGTGCAACCGCGCTAGTGGACTCGGTCGACCGGCCGGCAAATAGTCTCGTGATGCTCGGCATTACGGTAAACATCGACGCGCTCACTCGCCTTGAGGACAAGAGCAACGCGGATGTAAGGCCATTGACCATCAACGACCTGAACACCGGCGATTATCTGGAGGTCAGGGGTGGTGAGCAGCCGGCCGGCAGTGGCCGGATCCTGGCCTCCATACTGGAGCGAGACGACATCGACACCGAGACCATCTTGCAGGGCTTCGTGGTTTCGGTGGCCAACCCGTCCTTCACGATTCTCGGCGTGACGATCACGACGAACGGCTCGACTCAATTCCGCGATACGGATGACAGCAGCATCACGTCCGCGCAATTCTTCAGCCGCGTGGCGGCCGGAACGCTGGTCAAGGCGAAGGGAACCGAAACATCTTCGACGGCGATTACAGCCGACGAAGTCGA
>JAENJD010000063.1 GCA_016844605.1 Steroidobacteraceae bacterium | reverse complement strand
CCAAGGGTCGCGAGCGCGTTCTTGATCACCCAATTGTCGATGGCCGGCAGCATCTGGTAGCGTTCCGCGGCCGACAGGAATTTCTCGGGCGCCAGGATCTCTCCCGTTTCCGACAGCATCCTGAGCAGCAATTCGAAGCGCGGCGGGCTGCGCTCGGGACCCAGCGGCAGCACGGGCTGCGCATAGAGCACGAAGCGGTCCTTTTCCAGCGCCTCGTGCAGCTGTTGTACGACCAGTAGGTCGGTGTGCCGGCGCATGATGCTCAGGTCGGCGTCCTGAAAGATTTCGACGCGGTCGCGACCGCGGTCTTTCGCGGCCTTGCAGGCAAGCTCGGCTTTGGCCATGCCATGTGCCAGCGCGTTCTGCGAATCCGGTAATTCGGCGATGCCCATGCTGACCGACACCTGCACTGTCCCATCGGCGCGCGTGTGGGTCAGTTCGGCGCACTGGCGCCGCAGCATGTCGCCGATCTGCTGCGCGAATTCGAGCTTGCAGTCCGGCAGGTAAACGGCGAATCGGTCACCGGCAATGCGCGCAGCGAGCGCCCCAGGGCGCGCTTTCTTGCGCAGCACCTCGGCGATCTTGCCGATCAGTTCATCACCGATATGCATGCCGAAATTGTCATTGACGACGTGCATGCGGTCCGCATCGATGTAAAGCACGCAATCCGGAGCGTTCTCGTGGCGTGCGCCGATCACGGCGCGCACCTGCACCTCGAATGCCGCGCGCGTCAGCAGCGCTGTCAATGTATCGAAGTTTGCCTGCAGGATGGCCGTGGTCTTGCGCGACAGCAATTCAACGAGACGTTCGGTGCGCGGCTCGAAACCGGGTCCGTCATCTTCGCGAAACAGCGCAAGAAATCCGATCACCCGGCCTGAGGCATGACGCACGGGCGTTGACATTATCTTGAATGGCGGCAGTTCGATCGGCCGCGCCTTGATCTTGTTGATGACGAGATTGCGGCGCTGCAACTGCGCCCAGTTCAGGAGATGGCGGTGAATCTTTGTCAGCAGCTCGACACGCGGCTTCTGGCCGGCCGGCGCCTTGCAGATCGCGACATTGCGCTCCGGCACGACCAGGGCGCCCAGCACGCAACCGAGATGATCGACGCAGGTCTGCACCAGCACGCCCAGTTCGTCGCCCTGCTGCGGGCTGTCGGGATCGTCCGGCGCCATGCGAAGCAGGAGTTCGAGGTCCGCGTCGCGCGCTTCCAGGTCGCGCATCAGTACGTCGACGCTGGTGCGCGCCTCGAGTTCGCGTTGCAGGCATTCGAGCGCGGGCTGCACCAGTGACTGCACGAATGAATAAGGCCGGTTCTCGCCTTCGCGTGTCAGCAGCGCCACGATCGCGATGACGTCGCCTTCATTGTTACGGAGCCGGAAAACGTAAGCCGGTGCGCCCTCGTGATCCTGGCTGAAGCCGTCGATGCGCCCGGTGGTCGCCGGCGGGATTTTCGCGAGTGCTGCCTGCACCAGTGGCAGGGCGTCGGGGCCGTCGTAGCCGTCCGCGACCCACAGCAGCGCGCCGCTCGCATCATAGAAGCCAATACCCAGGGCGCGCGGCATGAGCATCCGCAGCAGGTGGCCGTACGGATCGAGATTCGGCTTGATGCCGGCGAGGTGCAGCGGCAGTTCCAGCGCAGTCGACGCCACGGGCTCAACCCCTGTCCGGCGCAATGCCGGGCTTGTGGTGCAGGGTCGCCGATGCCGGCCCGGGCCGTCTTTGACGTAATCCGCAGATTGTCGGAATTTGACGCAGTTCTCAGGGTGTCGGCCGCCGGAACCAGGGGACCGGGTCGACCGGCGCCGCTCCCCGGCGGATTTCCAGGTAAAGCCCGGGCTGGCTGCGACCCCCGCTGTCCCCCACGGTCGCAACGACCTCACCGCCCTCCACGCGGTCTCCGACTGCCTTGAAGAGTTGCTCGTTGTGGGCATAAAGGCTCATGTAGCCGCCGTGGTCGATGATGAGGAGGAGCCCCATTCCCGGCAGCCAGTCGGAGTAGGCGATGCGTCCCTCATACAGCGCCCGGACTTCGTTGCCGCGGCCAACCTCGATCATCACGCCATTCCACTTGAGGCCGCCGCCACGCGGCTGGCCGAAGCGCGCGACAATCTTGCCGCTCGTCGGCCAGGCAAGCCTGCCGCGGACTTTTTCGAAGGCCTGGCCGGCGCCCGGCGGCAGGTCGCGGAGCGCGCGGCGCAGGTTTGCGACCAGTTTTTCGAGCCCCGCGGCTTCGCGCTTGAGCTTTGCGATCGTGTCGCTGCTGTTCCGGATCTGCGAACTGATGGCGTGGACGGCCTTGCTCCGCTCCGTGCGCGCCGAGTCGACGGATGACAATTCCTTGCGGCTGCCAGCCTCGAGCGCCGCCAGACGTTCGCGCTCCTCCGCTTCCTGCGCTGCGGCCTGCTCAAGGGCAGCGACCGCCGCCTCGATTTCCCCGATTTTTCCGGCGCGTGCGCGGCCGAGATAGGAGTAGTAAACGAGCATGCGCCCAAACGCTGCCGGGTCCTCCTGGGAGAGCAGCAGCTTGAGCTGCTCCTCGCGTCCACTCATATATGCCGTACGTAGCTGGGCGGCGAGTGCCAGGCGCTGTTCGCGCAGGGTCTTCTGGTTGCGTTCGCGCTCGGCCGTCAGCCCGGAAAGGCGGGCGTCGCTCGCGGCCAGTTGCTTGCGCACGCTGCCGAGCCGGCCGCGGGCGCCGCGAACCTTTTCCTCGGCATCGCGCAGCTGGGCAGAGAGTGAGTCGCGGCGGTCCGTGTCGCGGCGAATCGACCGTTGCAGGTCCTCGATGCGCTCGCGCACCTGCTGCAATTGCTTTTCCGGGTCGCGCTCGGCAGGGAGCGCTGCCACCGCAAAGAGCAGAAACAGGCATCCGAAACCCGCAAGTCCTTGTTTTTTCAGGGCCAGACCCTCATCCGTGGCGGCACCGGGCCGCCCTTTCCTGCGCTGATATAATGCGCGGCCGTTTTTTGCCCTGGGTCACGCGGCCGACCCGTGACCCGCCCCATGGACCGACTGCTCGATTATTTCACCAATCATCCAATCCTGGCCGGTGGCCTGGTATTGATGACGATCATCGTCGTCGCCTATGAAATGCGCCGGCAGGGCCAGGGTTCGACCGCGGTCGCGCCAAACGATGCGATACGCATGATGAATGAAGGCGCCGTGCTCGTGGACGTGCGCCCGGTCGATCAGTTCAAGGGCGGGCACATCTCGGGCGCGCGCAACGTGCCCGGCGACCAGATCGCCGATGGCGCAAAGGCGCTCGAAAAATTCAGCGGAAAGACCATGATCATGTGCTGCGACAATGGTTCCACGGCTGGCGCCGCAGCGCGGACGCTGACGCGTGCCGGCCTCAAGAATGTCTTCAGCCTGCGCGGGGGACTCGCGGCCTGGCGCCAGGATAATCTGCCGGTCGTCAAGGGTTGAGCCGTGCCGGTAGCCCTGTTGACGGTCTATACGGGCAGCTTCTGCGGTCACTGCATGCGTGTGCTGGACTTGCTGCAACGGCGTGGAATCGAGTACACGGAGATCAGTGTCGAGGACAGCCCGGGGCTCCGTGATGAACTGGCGGCAAAGAACGGTCGCCGCTCGCTGCCGCAGGTCTACCTGGGCGAGCGCTATATCGGAGGTGCCGAGGAGCTTGCTGCCCTGGACCGAAGCGGCGAACTTGACCAACTGATGGCGAATGGCGCATGAAGCGCAACAACACTTGATGAAATGTGAGGCAAAAGATGGCTGACGAAAATATCCCCCTGACAGGCGGCGCGGGCGACCCCTCCGCGAATGGCCAGGGTCCGGCGGTTGCGCTGCAGACGGTCTATATAAAGGACCTTTCATTCGAGTCCCCGAAAGGCCCGTTTCTGCCGGCGCAGGCGCAGGATCCGAAAATATCCCTGAATCTCAACACCTCGTCGAACACCGTTGGCCAGGACGCCCATGAGGTCGTGCTGACCGTGACGCTCGAGGCCAAGAACGGCGAAGTCGCCGTTTACCTCGCCGAGGTCAAGCAGGCCGGCGTGTTCGTCGTGCGCGGATTCGGTCCCGAGGAAACCCGGCGTATTCTTGGCTCATTCGCCCCGAACATCCTGTTCCCGTACATCCGGCAGACCGTGTCCGATGTCGTGACCAAGGGTGGCTTCCCGCCGTTCCTGTTGCCGCACGTCAACTTCGATGCGCTGTTCGAGCGCTCGATGCAGGAACGCGCCGCGCGCCAGGCCCCGCAGGGACCCGCGTCCGAACAGCCGAACTGAGCGGCGTAATGCCGCCGATCGTCGTGCTGGGCGCCGGCTCCTGGGGCACGGCGCTCGCGATCCAGTTCGCGCGCAGCGGCCGGCCGACTGTGTTGTGGGGCCGCGCGGAAGACAACCCCGCCGAACTCGCTCGTGCGCGCCGCAATGAGCGCTACCTTCCGGGCGCGGAATTTCCGCCGTCGCTCGCGATCGAGCCCGATATCGCAAAGGCCATCGCGAGCGGTGACGACCTGCTGCTTGCCGTGCCCTCGAGCGCGCTCAGGATCGTGCTGCAGCAGATCAAGCCGCTGCTCGGCCCGCGGGCGCGCATTGCCTGGGCCAGCAAGGGCTTCGAGCTTTCGACCGGCAAGCTGCCGCATCAGGTCGCCCAGGAAGTACTGGGCCCCACGATTCCGCTCGCAGTACTTTCAGGTCCGACATTTGCGCGGGAAGTCGGCGAAGGTCTGCCAACTGCGATCGCCGTGGCATCGCCGAACGCGGACTTCGCGCTTGAGCTGGCGAAAAGTGTTACCGCCGGCAATTTTCGCGCCTACACGCAGTCCGACATCGTCGGTGTGGAGATCGGCGGCGCGGTCAAGAATGTGATCGCAATCGCGAGCGGCGCATCCGACGGCATGGGTTATGGCTCCAACAGCCGCGTATTCCTGATCACGCGCGGACTCGCCGAGATGGTTCGCCTGGGCATCGCCCTCGGCGCAAAGCAGGAAACATTCATGGGCCTCGCCGGGCTCGGCGATCTCGTATTGACCTGCACCGATGATCAGTCGCGCAACCGCCGTTTCGGCCGCGCGCTCGCCTCGGGCAAGCCCATCGACCAGGCGATCGCCGAGATCGGCCAGGTCGTCGAGGGCTATTACGCGGCGAAGGCCGTGCACACGGTCGCGAAGAAGCTGGGCGTTGACATGCCCATTTGCGAGCGTGTCTATCAGGTGCTCTACGAGGGCATGTCCATTCCGGACGTCGTCCAGTCGATGCTCAGTCGCGAAGTCAGCTCAGAGAACTGACATCGCGTCGCGCGGGCCGGATCCGAGCGGGGTTCCCGCTCGTTCTCTCAGCCGGAACTTACAAGCTCACTCGCGGGACCCCGCCCACCTCGCCCGCACGACATGCCGTGCTGTTGACTCGTGGCAATGCCCGGGAGTGCGACGGGCATCACGATTCTGGATTTTGTCAAAGACCACTCGATCAAATTCTCGATCTGTTGCCGACTCTCGAAACAGCCGGAAACCGGACAATTCGCGGGACACTGGCCACAACTTTGGCCGAGGCCCCGATGCCAGAGATAGCCCGTCCCAAGATGCCTGCGACGGCCAATTCGCAAACTGTCTGGCGCCCCACCGGAAGCCTGTCGCGGCGATTGACACGATTATTCGCGTTCGTCGCAGCGCCGGCGTTGCTGGTCGCTATCGTGCCGCTCCTGTGGCACGTTGTCGTCGACGACCGCGCAATGCTGGTCAATCAGGTGGACAAGGCAATCGAGGAGGGCCGAAGCACTGCGGTCCCGGCGATCGACGGCGCCTTCACATACGAAGCAAAGGTCGCGGCGACAAAGATCGCGAGAATCGCCAACGCGAGCCTGGTCCGGTTGATGAACAACGACGGCACGGTGGTTGCCAGGGTCGCTCGTACCGCCGATGCGTTACGCCAAGCCGACTCTCGTATCCCGGGCTGGCAGCAGGCCGTGCTCGACTACCTGCCGGAGATTTCTTCGCCCGAGCTGCGGATATCACGTGTTCTGGAAATCAATGGCGACCCCGTCGGTTCGGTCGAGGTCGTGGTTTCACCCCCGCCAATCCTGCACTCTGCGTTTGCGCCACTCCTCCGGGCTCTGCTCATCATGCTGCCGGTCGCGATTTTCGTGTTCGTCGTCGCGGCCCGGATGCGCAGGCAGATCGCCCATCCGATTGGTCATCTGCTCGAGACCATGGATCAGGTGGCGCACACCCAGGATTATTCCATTCGGGCCGAGCCTGGCGGCCCCAATGAGGTCGGCAGCCTGATCATCAGCTTCAACGAGATGATCCAGCAAATCCATTCGCGGAACCTGCGGCTGGCTGAGCACCGCCGCAAGCTGCAGGAGCTTGTCATCGAGCGCACAAAGAACTTCGAGCAGGCGGCGCGTCAGGCAGAGAAGGCCAGCCAGGCCAAGGGAGACTTCCTTGCCCGCATGAGCCATGAAATTCGCACGCCGATGAACGGCGTCGTGGGTATGGCCGAACTTCTGGAGAACACCGGTCTCGCGGATCAACAGCAGCACATGGTGCAGACGATGCGTTCTTCAGCGGATGCGCTGCTTGAAATCATCAACGACATCCTCGACTTCTCGAAGATCGAGGCCGGCCAGCTGCAGGTGCTCGAAACCGGTTTCTCGCCCGTCGAATTACTGGAGGAAGTCTGCGAATTTCTGGCTCCGCAGGCGCACGAGCGCAATCTCGAGCTGGTTTGTGACATCGCAGCAACCGTGCCGGAGACATGCAGGGGCGATCCCATCCGCCTGCGCCAGATTATCGTCAACCTGCTCGGCAACGCCATCAAGTACACCGAGCGGGGGCATATCATCGTGCGGGCCACCGCAACCGAACCGGCTGAGGCGTCAGTTCAGCTGCGAATCGAGGTCGAAGATACTGGCTTCGGGGTTCCAGAAGAGCAACTCGAGACCATCTTCGAGGCATTCACCCAGGGCGACTCCTTCGAGACACGCAAGCATGGAGGCACAGGCCTGGGATTGGCGATCACCCGCGAGCTGGTCACGCTGCTTGGCGGCGAGGTCAAGGCCACCAGCAGGTTGGGCACCGGCTCGACATTCTGGGTCACTCTGCCGCTTGCGATCCCCGCGGGGGCACCGCGGGCTGCCGATTCTTTCAGCGCGGGCGTAAACAGCATCCTGATCGTGCAGGACGATGAGTCCGCCGCCAAGGCCCTTGCGGCGTTGCTGGAGGCCATTGGGGCTGCCGCATGGATAACGCGAACGGGACATCATGCCATCGAGCGCATGGCGCTTGATAATTTCGGCCTGGTCCTGATCGACGAGCTGTTGCCCGACATGACCGGCGTGGAGTTGATCGATCGGATACGTTCCACGCCGGCATCCACAGTGGTTCCGCTCGTGTTGATGACCAGCAGCAAGCCGGCCGCAGCTACCGCCACGCTGTTGATCAAGCCATCCAGTGCTCCTGACGCGCGAATGAGCAAGCCGGTGCGCCGGGCCCGATTGCACAGGGCGATCGATCATGCCCTTGGGCGTGGCGGCTCGGCCGATGATCAGTCGCGTGAGGCCGCCATCCAGGCGCGTCTCAACCTCCGGGTGCTCCTGGTCGAGGACAGCCAGGTTAATCGCGAGGTGGCAGTCGGCATGCTCGAGTCGCTGGGATGCAAAGTGGAATGCGCGCACGACGGCAGCGTCGGCGTTGAACAGGCTCTTTCGTGGGGCTTCGACCTGGTGCTCATGGACTGCCAGATGCCACTGATGGACGGCTTCGAAGCTACCCGCCGCATCCGCTCGAAAGAAGCCTCGCTTGGTCGCGCTCCCTTGCCGATCGTCGCGCTGACAGCGAATGCGCTGCAAGGCGACCGCGAGCGCTGCCTGGAAGCGGGAATGAACGACTTCATCAGCAAGCCGTTCACGATGAAAAAGCTTCGTGAGGTGCTGCGGGCGGCGACGGGTTCTGTCGCCACCAACACGGCCCCCGGAGCGGATCCCGCAGCCGGCGCCGCGCCTGCCAACGCCCGCGGCGATGCAGCCTGTGATGAAAACAGCCAGTTCGGGACGGGGAGCGCCCTGCCGATAGTCGACCTGGCTCAAATCGCAGAATTGCGCTCACTGAACCGTCCCCAGATCGTCCCGCGGGCCATTGCACTCTTCAAGACACAGGCGGAGAAGAACCTGGACGAAGTGGACGCCTCGTTGAATGCCTTCAGTATTGCCGACGTGGAACGCGCCACCCATTCGCTGAAGTCTGCAGCGCTGAGCATCGGGGGGCGACGCTTTGCTGCGGCAGCCGGCGACTGTGAACAGGCGGCCCGCAGTGGTGACTTCAAGACGGCGGCCGACCTGGCGGTCCGGTTGCGCCCCGAGTTCACCAGTCTGTGCGGCGTTCTGGAAGAGATCGCGAACGAGGGAGCGCAGGCGGCATGACGAAGCGCACGCCTCGCGTACTGGTCGCGGATGACGATGCGGTTGCGCTGCTCGTGGCGCAGACCGCACTGGAGAGTGCCGGGTTCGAGGTGCTGGGGGCCGACAACGGCAGCGCCGCGATCACGCTTTTCGCGGAGCACAACCCGGAATGCGTGATCCTCGACGTGATGATGCCCGGAATGAACGGCTTCGAGGCCTGCCGTGCGATCCGCGCGACATCTGCCGGCGCGAATGTGCCCATCCTCATCATGACCAGCCGCGACGATGTCGACGCGGTTGCGCGCGCCTATGAATCCGGCGCGACGGATTTCACCAGCAAGGGCATCAGCAGCCGCCTGATGATCGAGCGCGTTCGATTCCTGCTGCGCGAACATCAGTCGAGGCAGGCGTTGGTCGTCAGCGAGGGCCGGCTGCGGATGGTCCAGGAGATGGCACAGGTCGGACACTGGGAGGTGGATAACGCCGGGCACACGCTGCACGTTTCCCGCGTGGTGTGCTCACTGCTGCCCGCGCTGGAGAGCGCCGGCGGTCATCTCGCGCTGCTCGCGTCCGCACTGCGCTCCAGGGACGGCCGCAGGTTACTCGAGGCCTTCCGCGCTTGGCAGGAATCGCGCACGCCATTCCGGCTCGAGGCCGAGCTGCGGACGGGGGCAAATCTGCACATTCAGGGGACCACGACGCCCGGCGCAGATGCCGCTGGAACTGCGACCCTGACATTGGCTGTTCAGGACATCTCGAAGTTACGGCGTGCGCAGCAACGAGCGTACCGGCTGGCAAATTTCGACTCGTTGACTGGCCTGCCGAACCGGGCACAATTCCTCGATACGCTGGCCGGTGAGCTTGGCAGCCTCAAGCCCGGCGAACCGCTCGGGGTTCTTGTGTTCCGGCTGCGCGGTCTCGAGCGCCTGCAGCAGTCCTTGGGCCAGGCTGCCTGTGATGCGGCGCTGGTCAACACCTCGAGGCTGATTCTCGATGCCACCGTCCACGACGGCGGAGCTGCTTTTGCCCACCTCGGTGGAGGCGAGTTCGCCTATTGCAGTTCCGGATGCAACTCTCCGGCCCTGGCCGCCAGTGTCGCGAGGAATGTCGCGCGTGTGTTGGCGGCCCCGGTCACCGGCCAGGGTTGGACGGCAAATTTTCTTATCAGCACTGGAATCGTCATGTGGCCATCGGACGGCGAGAACGCGGAGACGCTGCTCGAAAACGCCCGGACGACTGCAGCGCGCGGCATGTCGACTGCGGAATCCTGTCACGAATTCTTTGCCTCCGACGACCAGCAGCGCGCGCTGCGGCTGCTTGACCTCGAATCGGCGATGCACGGCGCCCTGGAGCGCGGCGAACTGAGCCTCGCCTACCAGCCCCGATTCAGGTTGGCCAACCGCGGTCTGCGCGGTGCCGAAGCACTTCTGCGCTGGAATCATCCTGTACTCGGATCTGTCTCGCCGATGGAATTCATCCCCATTGCAGAGGATTCCGGACTCATCATGGCGATTGGATCCTGGGTACTGCAGGAGGCCTGCCGGCAGGCGGCAGCCTGGCACGCCAGGTTTGGGTCCCACCTGACCATTTCCGTCAACGTGTCGGCCTATCAGTTGCGGGTACCACGGACTTTGGTAGAGGACGTGCTCGCGGCGCTGCGCTCCACCGGCCTTCCGGCCAGCGCTCTTGAACTGGAGCTGACAGAGACCATGATGATCAACGCCACGAGCGAGACGCTTGCGGCGTTGCACGAACTCAGGAGCCTTGGGATATCGATAGCCCTGGATGACTTCGGCACTGGATATTCATCGCTCGGCTACCTGCGTCGGCTGCCGGTGGATTGCCTGAAGATCGACCAGTCCTTCGTATCGGACCTGTCCGCCGACGAAGGCGCCGAGCGGGTACTGCAGGCAATCCTCGGCATCGCGGGCGCCCTGCGGCTGCGCACGGTCGCGGAGGGCATCGAGACCCCGGCACAGCTCGAGTTCCTCAACAAACATGGTTGTCTCGAGGGACAGGGATTCCTGCTCGCGAGACCGCTCGCCAATCACGCGCTCGAAGAGTTGCTGGCGGAATCCGAGGCGATCGGCGCCACCGGCTCGTCGAACGCAGCCTGATTGTGGGCCGGCGCGCGTTACGAGCCGCCGGGAAATCCGAGCTGGCGCCAGGCTTCGAACAAGACGATTGCCGCGGCATTTGACAGGTTGATACTGCGGTTGCCGGGGACCATCGGTAACCGCATGACCTGCTCGGCGGGGAATAACGACAGGACCTCTGGCGGGAGGCCGCTCGTTTCGCGTCCGAAAAGGAAGGCGTCGTCCGCCCGGTAGCGTTGCTCCGTGTGACGCCCGCCACCCAGCGTTTCAACCGGAAACACGCGCGTGGCCTCGAATTGCCGCAGGCAGTCGGCCAGATTCCGGTGCTCGCGCACCCGCGCCAGGTCGTGATAATCGAGTCCGGCACGTCGTAGCTGCGCGTCATCCAGCGAAAAGCCGAGTGGTTGCACCAGATGCAGCGTGGCGCCTGCGTTTGCGCACAGCCGGATGATGTTGCCGGTATTGGGCGGGATTTCCGGCTCGAACAGGATCAGGTGAAACATCGGGCCCGACCGCTGATGCGGGGTTCCAGGAACCCCTCCACTATAATCGCGCCGTGGCCGCCATCGCCCCCCGCCCGCACCCGTCGCTCGCGCTCGAGTTTTGCGGGCTCAGGCTCGCATCGCCGATCGTATTGCTCTCGGGCTGTGTCGGTTTCGGCGAGGAATACACGCGCGTCGAGGGATTTTCGAACCGCGAGGTCGGCGCGATTGTATTAAAAGGCACGACGCTGAAGCCGCGGCTCGGCAACCCCCTGCATCGCGTGACCGAGACCCCGATGGGCATGATCAATGCGATCGGCCTGCAGAACCCCGGCGTCGATCATGTCGTGAAGAATATCCTGCCGACGCTCGACTTCGGCGAGACGCGCTTTATCGCCAACGTCTGCGGCTCGACGATCGACGAATACGTCGAAGTCACGCGGAGATTCGATGATTCGCCGATCGACGCGATGGAGATCAACATCTCCTGCCCGAACGTCAAGGAAGGCGGCGTGCAGTTCGGCAATTACCCTGAGATGAGCGCGCGTGTGGTCGCGGCCTGCCGCAAGGTCACGAAGAAACCGCTGATCACCAAGCTCTCGCCCAACCAGACCGACATCGGCGAGAACGCACGCCTGTGCATCGAGGCCGGCAGCGACGGACTCGCGGTCATCAATACGATCTCGGGTATGGCGGTGGACCTGAAGACGCGCCGGCCCGTGATTGGAAATGTGCAGGGTGGCGTGTCGGGGCCGGCGATCAAGCCGATTGCGCTCCTGAAGGTGCGCCAGGTCTACGAAGTCGCAAAACCGCATCGTGTGCCGATCATCGGCCAGGGCGGTATCGCGTGTGCCCGATCCGCTGCTGTGTCCGAAGGTCAACGCTGGAATTACCAACTACCTGCGCGATGCGGGCATGAAATCAGTCGCTGAACTGATCGGCTCGCTGGTCGCGGGCCCGGCAGGGGACTGTGGCTAGCGCGCAGTCTTAGATGACAGGTTGCAACTACATGTCGAGAATCAAGATCTACGTAACTTCGTTTCTCGTTGTTATCGCGCTGGCCGGCTGTCCTGGAAGGCCCGGCGACAATGCATTGCCTGCCGTTGCCCCCGCCCCAAAGCCCGCACCCTCATTGCCGCCTGCTGCTGGCACCATCTCTGGAAACCGGACCATGCCTGCGAACTTGCAATCGATTATTGAGGCCGCGACACGGGACGCAGCCTCACGCATGAATATCGACCCCGGGACCATCGAGATCGTGCGCGCCGAGCACGTTACCTGGTCAGACGGCTCCCTCGGTTGCCCGGCGCCCGAAATGCTATACACGCAAGCGCTGGTCCCGGGGTATCGAGTCCTTTTGCGCGCCAGTGGCGAGATGCTCGATTACCACGCCTCTGCAAACGGACATCTCGCATTGTGCCTGCCCGAGCGCGTAATCGACCCGGTGATCGACGACCGCGTCTAGCGCCGAAAATGAAAGCGCCCCGGAGATTTCTCCCCGAGGCGCCAGTTGTCGTATCAATCAGTCTTTCGTTATTACGGCGTATCCACCCTGACGATAGTCGGGTTGGGCAAGCCGCTAGCCCCGCTATAGGCCACCGAACCGAGGTACTTCGTGCTGGCGGCCAGGCCGCTGAAGCTCAGGGCGATGGTACCGGTGGTGCCGGCCGTGGCCGTCGCTGGCGCGCTCACGGTCATGTTGCCCAGAGCAGTGCTTCCCAGCGCCCAGGCGTACAGCTTGAACGGGCTGCTGCCAACGACGCCCCAGCCCTGCACCACGACGGTGTAGGTAGCGGCGGCAGGATTCAACAAGTTCACCTCTTCGGCCGAGGTGCCGCTAAAGCTGCCGCCCACGTTCGTGGCGCCATTAAAAACGCACAGATCGATGTCTGACCCCGGGTTGACATCGGCGTCGAACAGCGAGAAGCGCGCGTAGGTAGTTCCGGCCGGAATGACCACCGGAATCAGCTGCGCGTTTGGCGACGTGAGCGAACACGCCCCGTTGGTCGGGTCATCGGCAACGGTACCCGTCGTCGTGACCGCGGCGACAAGCCCGCGCGCGGCGGCGCTGAAGGCTCCCGTGTACCCGAAAAGCACGTCGAAGTTGATTGCGCTGCCGTTGCCCGAGACCGACACCGGTGCCCCCAGCGTAACCGGCCGCACGACGATTGGCACCCTCACCACATGGCCAAGGTTGCCGGTCAGCCTCAACTGGCCGCCGCTGTAAGCGTTCAGGAGAGCCGTGGTCCGAAGGAACGACACGCTGAAGGTGCTGCTGGCCCCGCTGTTGACGGTGAACGGTCCCGGCAGCGTGACCGTGAAGCCGGGCATGTTGACGGTGGCGGTGTAGGTCTCGGCCGCACCACCCACATTGATGACCGTCCTGGTGACCGTCTGCGCCCCCGGCATTGCGCCGATCGCAATCGACGCCACGTTCAGGTTGCTCGGGTTAATCGCGATCCCGGGGCAATACGGCGCGACCAGTTGCCCGGTTCCGCACAGGAATGCCAGCCAGTCGTTGAAGCCAGAATTGAACACCAGCCCGGGGTTCGCCGCCTGGTTCGGCTGCACATGCCCAGCGCCCTGGCGGAAGATCAACACAGGGTTTGTTTCGGCGACGGGTGGCGTCCCGCCATCGAGCACGTCAACGCCGGTGGTCATCAATGCCGACTTGATCATCATCGGTGACCAGCTGGGATACAGCTCCTTGAACAGCGCCGCCAGGCCGGCCACATGCGGGCTCGACATCGAGGTGCCGCTGTAAAGGTCGAACAGCCGGCCAGAATTATTGGGCGGCGCGACGCCGGCCAGGATGTCCTGTCCAGGCGCGATGAGATCGGGCTTCAGCAAATTGCCGTTGCCGGCAAGCAGCGGGCCGCGCGAGGAGAACGTCGCAGTGAACGGCGCCGCCGCGTTCAAGACGACCGTCGATTGCGCGATCGAAGCGGTCGCCGAGGTACCCGTCCCCGCGATATAGGTCTTGATGGCAGCGCCGCTCGCCGCCACCACATGCACGGCCGGTACCGCGTGTACCAGCGCAAGCGTCGTGGTCGCTCCCACCGGATCGTTGTAAATGATGGCGCCAACGCCGCCGGCAGCCGCCACCGCGCCGCTCTTGTCGACTAGAGCGTTAGAGCCGCGCTTGCACAGCACGATCTTGCCCGCAATCTTGGCGGGATCGAGCCGCGGGCCAATCGGATCGCCTGGAATGGGCGTGCCCGGCACCGATCCACCCCCGGTCTCATCTGACCAGCACTGCGCGACCTGGCTGGCAGGCATTCCCGGAAGGCCGGCACTCTCCGAGTCGATCAGGGGCATTGACGCCAGCGCGTTTGCGAACGAGGCGCCTGCATAGGTTGCAGCATTGCCCAGCGTGGTCGAGCCCGTTCCATTGCGGTTGTGCGTGCCTGCGGCAACCGTGGTCAGCCACGGGCCCGGGTGCGCCACGGTGCTGCTCGTCGGCCCGGAATTGCCCGCCGAAGCCGCGACAAACACGCCGGCGTCGGCCGCGAACAGGAACGAGACTTGAACCGCATCAAGGAAGTTGGTGCGCGTACCGCTGATCGAGAAATTGAGGACGTCGACACCGTCGGCGATGGCTTGGTCAATCCCGGCCACCATGTCCGAGCCGGCGCAACCGCCGCCCGTGGGCTGATCGGCCCAGCAGACCTTGTAGGTTGCGATACGCGCGCGCGGCGCAATACCGTTGATGGAGCCAAGGGCAGCCGCAAGTCCAGTCGCTGGCACACCGCGGTTGCCGCCTGCCGTCGACGAGGTGTGGGTGCCGTGACCGGCCCAGTCGCGGGGCGAATTGAACTCGAAGGGGAACAGGCTGTCGATTTCCGCGTTGCCGCCGAAGCCCGCGTTGTAGTAACGCGCGCCGATCAGCTTCTGGTTGCAGTTCGATGCATTGAACTCTTCGCCGGGAGTGCACTTGCCGTGCCAGCCCGGGATCTGCTGGTAGTCCAGCTTGCCGTCTTTGGTTGCGTTGCCGTTGACCCCGGTGCGGTCCGAGAAGCTCAGGTGCTCCGGCCAGATGCCGGTGTCGACCATGCCGATGATGACGTTCTCGCCCTTGGCCTTCGTATTCCAGAAACCACCAGTACCGCTGAGGCCAAGGAAGTCGGGCGTCGACGAGGTATCGAACTGGCTGAATTCATCCTTCTCGACCGAGAGCACGCCCTTCGTCGTGCTTAGCAAGGCGGCCTGGGCCGCGCTGACTTCAGCAGCAAAGCCGTTGAACACATAGCCATAGCTGTAGAGTTTCCTCGCGCCGCCGATCTTTGCCAACGCACCGTCGTGCTGCAACGAAAGATATTCGAAGTACTTGCCGACGTTCGGGTCATCCGGATTGATTTTCTGGCCCTTCTTCGGGCGGGTCGCCAGATATCCCTTGATCGTCCCGTCGTAGGCGACCGCGGGGGCATCCGCCATCCTGACGATATAGACCGAATTCGACAGCTTGCTCTTGCTGACAGCGCCGCCCTCGTCATTGCCAGGCGCGGCGATCGACGATGCTGTGCCCGCCAATCCTCCGACCAACGCCAGTACGGTCGCCGATACCAGCGACAATGATTTCTTGCTGAACATGTGCACATCCCCTGCTTTTGTTGTCAAATTCTTGGGGCTCCGAGTGAAGTTGCGGAGCCAACCGCAACGATGCATCTGCGTCGCTGCGGTTCGTCAATCTTACGCTCGGCCCGGATCATCACAAGCTTTGCTTTTCGCCCTCGGCCGGACTTCCTCAGCGCGGCTTTACTTATTCTGTGCCGACTGCGACATAGCCCACGGTCAGTTCGCTGGCAGTGGCTTTCCTGCGCCAGCGCGCTCTGTCAGTCCCCGTTGATTCTCAGCTCGCGCAGCTTGCGCGTCAGCGTATTGCGCCCCCAGCCGATCAGTTTCGCTGCTTCCTGGCGGCGCCCCTGGACGCTCGCGAGTGCAACGCGCGCAAGCGTCCGTTCGAACTCGGGCCCCGCGATTTCGAGCAGCGGCGCGCCACCCGAAGCAAGCTGCCGCGTCGCCCAGGCTTCCAGCTCGCGGCTCCAGCTGTCGAGCGCCGGTGCCTCCCCACTCTCGCCGCCGAGATCGGCCGGGATATCTTCCGTGCGGATCTCGCGTCCCGGGGCAGTGACCGTGAGTCTTCGCGCCGCATTCACGAGCTGGCGCACATTGCCCGGCCAGTCGAAGGCGACCAGGCAGCGCTCGGCATCGCGTGTCAGCGTCTTCGGCTCGACCCCGAGTTCGCGCGCGGCCACTGCGAGGTAATGCGCCAGCAGTTCCGGGATGTCGCCGCGCCGTTCTCGCAGGGTCGGCACGCGGATGCGGATCACATTGAGCCGGTGCAGGAGGTCCTCGCGGAACATGTTCTTGCGAACCCGCGTGTCGAGATCCTGGTGTGTCGCCGCGATCACGCGCACGTCCACACGTATCGGCACGCTGCCGCCGACCCGGTAGAACTCGCCCTCGGCGAGCACGCGCAGCAACCGCGTCTGCAGCGCCGTGGACATGTCGCCGATCTCGTCCAGGAACAGCGTGCCCCCGTCCGCCTGCTCGAAGCGGCCGCGACGCTGCGCGTCCGCGCCCGTGAATGCGCCCTTCTCGTGCCCGAACAACTCGGACTCCAGCAGCTCGGATGCGATCGCCGAAGTGTTCAACGCGATGAACGGGCCTGCGGCGCGCGGGCTGTGACGATGCAGGGCGCGCGCAACCAGCTCCTTGCCGGTGCCAGACTCGCCTGTGACCAATACGGACAAGCTCGAACGCGACAGCCGGCCGAGCGCGCGAAACACATCCTGCATTGCCGGTGCATGACCGAGGATGCCCAGGATCGCGGCTGGCGAAATTTCGGCGCCGCGCCCTGCAGCGCCCTGCGTCGCCGCGCGGCGCACCAGCGCCACCGCCTCATCGATGTCGAATGGTTTCGGCAGGTACTCGAAGGCGCCGCCCTGATAAGCCGCCACTGCGCTGTCGAGATCCGAATGTGCCGTCATCACGATGACCGGCAGCCCGGGATGGTCGCGCCGCACGCGCTCCAGCAACTTGAGCCCGCCG
>JAENJD010000115.1 GCA_016844605.1 Steroidobacteraceae bacterium | reverse complement strand
GAGGGCAAGGGCAGCTTCGGCTACAACGCCGCGACCGGCGAGTACGGCGACATGATCGAGATGGGCATCCTGGATCCGACCAAGGTCACGCGCCTGGCGCTCCAGAATGCGGCATCTGTTGCCGGCCTCCTGCTGACCACCGAGGTGATGGTTGCCGAGGCTCCGAAGGAGGAGCACGACCATCCGTCGATGGGCGGTGGCGGCGGCATGGGTGGCATGGGCGGCATGGACATGTAAAGTCGCAAGACTTTACGCTTCGAACAGGAAGGCCCGGGAGGAGACTCCCGGGCCTTTTTTATTCCGCCGGCAGAAAAAGCGCCGGATCCACCCGTCACGCCGAAGTGCAGGTGCGGGCCGGTGACCCGGCCGGTGGCACCCACGTCGCCGATCAGTTCGCCGGCATGCACGCTTTGCCCTTGTTCCACGTTGAAGCGGCTCAGGTGGCAATACATCGTCACCAGCCCTGCGCCGTGATCGACGATCACGGTGTTGCCATTGAAGAAGTAATCTCCGACGTCGATGACGGTACCGGTGGCGGCGGCCAGCACGCGGGCGCCAAGCGAGGCCGCAATGTCCATGCCGGTGTGTGGATTGCGCGACTCGTCATTGAAGAAGCGGCGCAGTCCGTAGGAACTCGAGCGCGGGCCTGGCGTCGGCTGCAGCAGCCGCAGCGTCCCGGGCGGGTTCGCCGAGTATGTCGTCAGCGCGTTGCGAATTCTGGCGCGCTCTTTCTCGACGCGCGCAAGATCGCTCTTTGAGAGATTCACCTGGTTCGGCGGCACCGTGAGTTTCTGCACGGCGTATTCCTTGGCGGCGATGTCGAAGCTGACGCGTGCCGTTGTCTTGCCACGCTTCACGACGACATGGTTTGGGCCGGGTGAAGTGCCGAGCGGAATGCCGACAACCGCCAGCCAGCGCTCGGCGTCACGCAGCACCATTGCGCGGGCGCCAACGAATGTGACCACGGGTTCAACGCCCGTCGGCCCCTCGATCGGCAGCGTCACGACGCCGCCGGGCACCGCCGATATGTGCGGCAGGATGCTTGTCAGGGCGCTGCCGGCGACGTCTGTGCTCTGCTCGCGCGCGGGTGCGGCAGCGCTCGCCGATGAAGCTGCCACGACCGACAGGGCCGTTGCCAGAAGCGTACTCAACACGAGATTTCTCGATGCCGTCATCGAATTCCTAAGAAGCCGGGTTCGCAAGAAACTTCTGCGCCGCGTCCTACCGCATTTCGGTTTCGACGATGATTCCGGCTCTGGCGAGCTGCTCCAGGTCGCGGCGCAGTTCCTGCCGGTCGACGCTGGGTTGCCGCGCGGCCGCGTCGTCCAGCGAGAAAAGTCGCTGCTGAAGGATCCACTCGACGGTCGGATAGCTTGCGCCCAGGGCGATCTCGCCACCGTCGTAGACGACGGCGAATCCCTGATCGCGACGCATGACTTGCGCCCGGCGCGCCACCGAGTACCAGGCGGGTGGCGATTGCGACGGCAACCCGTAATTCGCCGCGGCGCGGGCCAGGCCGCGCTGGGCGTTCTGCACGTCGATTGCAAAGGCGGGCGACGTGACTACGGTTCTTATCCGATCAGCGAGAATGGCGAGCCTTTCGCGCAGTTCCGTCTCACTGCGGGCGTCCGGCAGGTACGCACGGAACGCACTCTCCCGGGTCAGAGCACTCTCGAGAAGCTTGCATAGCGCGAGACCCGTCGCCGGTGCGACCCCGAATGTCACGTGGAGCGAAGCCTGTGCACCGGTCAGGGCATCGTGATACTGGCCGCGCGGCAGGTAGAGAATGTCGCCCGGCTTCATGAGCGCTTCAAACAACAGGCGTCCGCGGGATTCGGTCAGCCATTTCTCGATCTCATCACCCGGCGGCAGCGGCGACACGGGCGTGTCCGCCCGCGACTCGTAGACTCGCCAGGTCTTTTCGCCTTCGGCCTGGAAGGCAAATACATCGTGCAGGTCGTAGTGAGTCTGGAATGCCTGCACGTCCTTGAAGGAACAATAGACGTTGGCGACCACGCGCGCGGCGAACTCACGCTCGAACATGTTGACGACCGCGCCAACTTCCGGGCACACGCGATGCAGCTGGTTGGCGACGAGGCTTGCCCCGAGCCCCATCAGCGCCTTGACCTTGGCGGGATTGATTGGCGCGCTCACGCCCGCACGCAGGTCGGCCGTATCGCAGTAGTTCTCCCGGAGCGCTGCGCGACTCTTGAAGAAGACTTTGAGCGTGTCTTCGTTCCAATACGGCGTGATCGCGAGCACTGAATTGAATCGCGCCCAATCAAGGATGTCCGGGCGGCTGTGACCGTCGCGACGAATATGGACGGCTTGCTTGCCGTAGTACTGCGCGCGAAAGATGGCTGCATCGAAGGGCGCGATGAAATCTGCAAATTCCATGACCAATAGACGTTAGCATTGGCAATCCGCTCCTGTCGAGGAACCGCGGGTGCCGCCAGATGCTTGAGATCCAAGGGAACCGGCTGCCAGCGCGGGCAGCCCTGCGCCGGGACGGCCTGTACCTTGCGCTACGCGATATCGGCCCGGAGGAACTTCGGGACGCCTTCATGCAGGAAACCGTCGTGCGGATCCCTGCGTCCGAATCGATTGTCCACATCGCCCGGGAAGACATCGGCAAATCGGCCCCCGATACCGCGCCGGCTGGGCTCATATTTCATGTTGCGCGCTGCGGCTCGACGTTGATTTCGCAGTTGCTCAAGCAGCACGACAACCTCGTCGTCTATGCGGAGCCGCTGCCGGTCAATGAAATCCTGTTGCCACCCCACAAATGGCCGCGTCACGAACTGGTTGCCGCCCTCCGGTCTCTTGGCGATGCTTTCGCCCGCCATGCGCGCAAGCCCTATGTCCTGAAATTCAGCAGCTGGAACACGCTGTTCTGCGACATATTGGCCGAGGCATTTCCGGATTCGCCCTGGGTCCTCAGCCTGCGCGATCCAGTCGAAGTCGGCGTTTCGCTCTTGAGTCAGCCTGCCGGGTGGATGCAAGGCGCCGAAGAGCCTTCCAGAGAACTAAGCAGATACATAGATCCGGACGGCGCCTCGCAGTCATCGGAAGAATTTGTCGCGCGGCTATATGGGGCGTTCTGCGAAGCCGGGTGTCGTCTCGATGCCAGGCGGGGCAGGCTCGTGCGCTACCAGGCCCTTCCCGCGGCCGTGTGGGAAATCGTGACGCCGCATTTTTCGCTGGTGATCGATGACCGGCAACGAGATCGCATGGCGCAAGCCGCGCGGATCAATTCGAAAGGGCCGGTTGGCAAAGCCGCGGAATTCGCCAGCGATGCCGCGACGAAACAGGCGGCCGCATCAGCCGGGCTTCGGCAGGCGATCGACGCATTCGCCCGCCCGCAACTGGAACGTCTTGGAAGACTTCACGCATCATGAGTCCTTCCTGATGACGAAGCGTTACGATGGCGCGGATCACAGTCTCTTTCACCAGCCGTCCGGGTTCCGGAGTCGCAAGATGAAATTCGCTTCATGCATCGGCCTCTCGTTGCTGCTCGCGGGCGCCATCGCGCACGCGGACCTGCCTCAGGGAGATTCCCGGAAGGCCGTGCTGGTCACCGGTGCGAGCACTGGCATCGGCCGCAAGATCACCGAACGACTTGTCGCAGACGGATACTTTGTCTACGCCGGTGCACGCAAGGACAAGGATCTCGAGGAGCTGGCCGCCATCAAGAACGTGCAGGCTCTGCGAATGGATGTCACAAAGGCAGACGAAATCGCCGCGGCAGTCGAGACCGTGACGAAAGCCGGTCGCGGCCTTTATGGCCTGGTCAACAATGCCGGCGTCGCGATTACGGGTTCCTTCATGGATACGAAGGAAGAGGACTTCGATTTCGTCATGGACGTCAACACCTACGGCCCCTATCGCGTGACCAAGGCATTCGCGCCATTGATCATTGCCGAAAAGGGCCGGATCACGAGCATCGGCTCGATATCAGGAATTCTCTCGGGGCGCGAGCTTGGCGTTTACAGCATGAGCAAGCACGCGGTCGAAGCATTCACGGATTCGCTTGCGTTACAGATGGAGCCGCTCGGCGTCCTGGTCAGTGTCGTCGAGCCGGGCAACTACAATTCGGAGATCGGCAAGTCCGCTACAGCGAGAACCGGCGTGGTATCGCGCCTGACAGACCGCTCGCAGTACAAGGCGCCGGATGAAGTCGCGGACGCGGTGAAACTCGCCCTGTTCGAGCCCAATCCGAAGCGTCGGTACATGGTGGTTCCAAGTCAGTATGAAGCGGAGATCACGATCAAGAAGGCCATCCAGGAACTCGTTCAGCTCAACGAGGGGCAGGCCTATACGTATGACCGGGATGCGCTGATCAAGTTACTCGACGAGGCGCTGGCAACTGCGCGGCCGGCAGTACAGCCCGCGACTCACTGACGAAATCCGACGCAACTGAATCACCCGCGCAGGATCCACCGGACATCTGATAGCTGCTAGGCTCGCGGCTGCTTTCCGGGAGCTTCGCCATGCAATCGATCGCACTCGCGCTTGCCATTGGTTCGACCGTTGGCTATCACCTGGTCACCAAGCTGGTACCGGCAGGCGCCAACCCGGTGGCAACGCTATTGACCGCCTATCTGTTTGCCAGTTTTCTCTGCGCCGGCATCCTGCTCGTAATGCCGGCCGAGGCGGGCTTTCGCAGCCATTTCATGCAGGTCAACTGGACCGCGCCGGCCCTCGCGGTCGCGGTCGTGCTGCTCGACCTTGCCTTCATCCTCCTGTACCGCAGCGGATTCCCGGTATCATTCGGCGCGCTGGTGACGCAGGTGGCCGCGGCGCTCGCCCTGCTCGGTCTCGGGCTGCTGTTCTTCAAGGATCGCCTGACGCTCACAAATTCCGTCGGCGTCGTGCTGTGCCTGGCCGGACTATGGCTGGTGAACCGCGATTGAGTGAGTTGCGCGCACAAACGCTCGAGCTGCTCGCGCGCTGGCGCGATGCAGGCGGCACTGTGCCTGCGCCGT
>JAENJD010000062.1 GCA_016844605.1 Steroidobacteraceae bacterium | reverse complement strand
CTCCGCATCGAGCGCCTCGTCGATGCCCATGTTCCACTCGCGGTGCAGCATCTTCTTGGTCATCGCGTGCGCGAATGTCGGACCTGAGGCGATCTCACCGGCCAGGCGCATCGCTTCCAGCAGCAGCGACTCCGGCTGCACGATCGAATTGTAGAAGCCCCAGCGTTCTCCTTCCTCGGCGCTGAATGTGCGCCCGGTGTAGAGGAGTTCCGCGGCGCGGCCCTGGCCGATCAACCGCGGCAGCAATGTGCAGGCGCCCATGTCGCAGCCGGCGAGTCCCACGCGCACGAACAGGAAAGCCGTGCGCGCGGCAGGAGTCGCGAAGCGGAAATCGGAGGCGAGCGCGATGATCGCCCCGGCTCCGGCGCAGGTGCCGTCCACGGCCGCGATGATCGGTTGCGGACAGGCCCGCATCGCGCGCACCAGGTCGCCGGTCATGCGAGTGAAGTTGAGTAGCCCTGGTTTGTCCATCCTGGTCAGCGGCCCGATGATCTCGTGCACGTCACCGCCGGAGCAGAAATTGCCGCCCGCGCCGTCGATCACGACCGCGCGCACGTCATTGTCCATCATGAGCGAACGGAAGAGATCGCGAAGTTCCGCATAGGACTCGAAGGTCAGCGGATTCTTGCGCTCGGGACGGTTCAGCGTCACGCAACCGATCCGGTTCTCGACGCGCCACAGGAAATTCATTGCCGATTCGATACTCATGTGTCTCGCCCCTCCAGTGAACGGGCACGCGTCTTGAGGCGTCCCAGGAAACCCGCCATCACCGACATCTCGCGCGCGCCAAGTGCGCCAAGGGCCTCGACAATCCAGCGTTCGTGCTCACGCGCCATGCCGACAAACGCGCGCCGGCCTGCCGGTGTCAGCTTCACAAGCCAGGCGCGCCGATCGTCCGGGTCGTCCACGCGCTCGACCAGGCCCTCCTGTTCGAGCATGTCCGTGATGCCCGTGACGTTTCCGCCGGTCACCATCATGCGCCTCGACAGCTCACCCATCTTGAGGCCGCCAGGCACGCGCTCGAGCTGCGCCATCAGGTCGAAACGCGGCAGTGTCGTTTCGTAGCGTTCCTGCAGCAGCCGTCGCATGCGCGTCTCGATCAGCCGGTTGGTGGCGAGCATGCGCAGCCACAGCCGGATCGCGGCGTGATCATCGCTCGCGATGCGCGTTTCGGCGTCGGTTGCCGTGCGCGGCATCAGACCGGCCCCGCCATCTGCGCTGCGCGCTCGAGATTGCGCTCGAGCTGGCGCCGCGCAGTCTCGTAGGGCTTTGGCCACCATTGCTCGTGATAGCCCTGCGCGGCCGCGGCGTGAAGCGTCCATGCCGCATCGGCCAGGTGCGGACGCGCGAGCGCGCAGAGATCTGCACGGCCGGAGGCGATGATCGAGTTCACGTGATCGGGTTCGTAGATATTGCCGACTGCGATGGTCGGAATGCCCACCAGGTTGCGGACCTGATCCGAAAAGGGCGCCTGCCACATGCGCCCGTACACGGGTTTCTGCCAGGGCACGGTTTGCCCACTCGAGAGATCGAGTATGTCGGCGCCGCCGGCCTTCATCGCGCGCGCGATGTCGAGCAGCTCGTCCTCGCGCAGGCCACCGTCCGCCCAGTCGCTCGCGGAGAGCCGCACGGAGAGCGGCTTGTCGGCCGGCCAGTCCTTGCGCACGGCGGCGAGGACTTCAAGCGGAAAACGCAGGCGACTGGCGAGTGGCCCGCCAAATTCGTCCTCGCGCCGGTTGGTGAGCGGCGAGAGGAAGCTGGCGAGCAGGTAGCCGTGCGCCATGTGCAGTTCCAGCATGTCGAAGCCGGCTTCCGCGCCATATCGCGTTGAGCGCAGGAAATCCGCCAGAACGGTATCCATGTCGGCGCGCGTCATCGCGCGCGGCGGCGCGCTGATGCCCTCGTAATAGGGAATCGCCGACGGTGCGATTGTCTCCCAGTTGCCTGAGGCCAGCGGGTGATCCGACTCCTCCCAGCCGAGCTGGGTCGAGCCCTTGCGACCCGAATGCCCGAGCTGCAGGCAGATCTTTGCGGGACTCGCCTCGTGCGCGAAGTTCACGATGCGACTCCAGGCGTCGCGTTGCGCTTCGTTCCAGAGTCCCGTGCAACCGGGCGAAATGCGCGCTTCGGCTGACACGCAGGTCATCTCGGTGAAGACCAGACCGGCGCCGCCTGTCGCGCGCGCTCCGAGATGCACCAGATGCCAGTCGCCCGGCATGCCGTCCGCCGCGAGGTACTGCGCCATCGGTGAGACAACGACGCGGTTCACGACCCGCATGCCGCGCAATTGGAAAGGCAGGAACATCGGTGGCCTGGCGGCCGGGGCGCCTGCACGCGCCGCAAGCTTCGTCTCGACGTCGTGCACAAAGCCGGGATCGCGCAGCCGCAGGTTGTCGTGGCCGATGCGCTGGCTGCCGGTCAGCAAGCTGTAGGTAAATTGCCAGGGCTCGAAATTCACGTAGCGCACGACTTCCTCGAACCAGCGCATGCGGTTGCGCGCGGCGCTCTGCAGCTTCAGCGCCTCCAGCGAGCGCTCCTCCTGATAACGCACAAGACCTGCCGGCACGTCGGGCGTGTGCGCGACACGCGCCGTCAGTTCGATCGCATCCTCCATCGCGAGCTTTGTGCCGGAGCCGATCGAGAAGTGCGCCGTGTGCGCCGCATCGCCGATCAGCACCAGGTTACGGTGATGCCAGCGCCGGCATAGGACGCGACTGAAATTGAGCCAGGCGGAGCCGCGCAGATGCAGTGCGTTGCTCATCAGCGGATGGCCACCCAGGTACTTGCCGAACAATTTCTCGCAGAATGCAATGGACTGCTTGTGATCGAACTTGTCGAGCCCGTGGGCGTGCCAGGTTTCCTCGCGCGTCTCGACGATCACCGTGGAGAGGTCGCCGCTGAACTGGTAGGCGTGGATCTGGAACCAGCCGTGCTCGGTTTTCTCGAAGGCGAAGGTAAAAGCAGGAAATGATTGCGTCGTGCCGAGCCAGATGAAGCGGCACTGACGCACGTCGATGTCGGGTTCGAAGACATCCGCGTGGCGGCTACGCGTCTTGCTGTTGACGCCATCCGCGGCGATGACGAGATCCGCATCGGCATAAAGCGCCGCGTCCTCGATTTCATGTTCGAAGCTCTGCTGCACGCCCAGTTCGGCCGCCCGCTGCTGCAGGATGTTCAGCAGGCGCTTGCGGCTGATGCCGCAGAATCCGTGCCCACTGGTGGTGGTCTTCGTGCCGCGGTAGTGCACGTCGATGTCGTCCCAATGATGGAATGCGGCGGTGATCGCCTCGTGCGTCGGCGCATCGGCCGCGCGAAAGCCTTCCATGGTCCGGTCCGAGAACACCACACCCCAGCCGAAAGTGTCGTCCGGGCGATTGCGCTCATGCACCTCGACCCGGGCGCGCGGCAGCGCCTTCCTGAAGAGGATTGCGGAATAAAGCCCCGCCGGCCCGCCGCCAAGGCAAACCACCCTTTTCAACCGGATCTCCCGTAACCCGGTGAAATTACAGCGCTATATTATTGACATGTCAAGTAATTACCTGGAAGGGCGTGATCTGGTGCCGATTTGGTCCTAGCTGCGCAGCGCCTTGCGTTGCAGTTTGCCGGTCGGCGTCTTCGGAAGCGCCTCGAGGAATTCGATCAAGCGCGGGTACTTGTAGGGCGCGATGCGTTGCTTCACGAAGTCCTGCAGTTCGCGGACCAGCGTGGCGTCCGTGGCCCTCCCAGGCTGGGCCACGACATAGGCCTTGACGACCGTGCCACGCTCCGCGTCCGGTGCGCCGACGACTGCACATTCGCGCACCGCCGGGTGCGCGAGCAGCGCCCATTCGACCTCGAGCCCGGCGATGTTGTAGCCGGCCGAGACGATCATGTCGTCGGCGCGTGACACGAACCAGAAATAACCGTCCTCATCCACGCGATACAGATCGCCTGTCACATTCCAGCCGGATTGCACGTAATCGCGCTGGCGCTCGTCATCCAGATAACGGCAGCCGGTCGGCCCGGTGACCGCAAGGCGACCGGTGCTGCCCGGCGGCATTGGATTGCCATCGTCATCCAGCACGCAGGCTTTGTAGCCAGGCAGTGGTTTTCCCGTCGCGCCCGGACGGATCGCGTCGCCACTGGCCGAGATGAAGATGTGGATCATCTCCGTCGCGCCGATGCCATCGATGATCCGGATGCCGGTGCGTTCCTGCCAGGCATCCGAGACGGCCTTCGGCAGGAATTCGCCGGCCGACACGCATTGCCGCAGCGAACTGATATTGCGCCCTTCGAGTTCGGTCATCAGCGCGCGATAGGCAAATGGCGCCGTGAAGAGACAGGTCACTTTGTGCTTTTCAATCGTCGCGAGTAGCGCCGCAGGCGTCGGCGTCTCCACCGGTGCAGCCGCCGCGCGGAATCGAAAGGGGAAGACCAGCAGCGCCCCGAGGCCAAAAGTGAAGCCCAACGGCGGGCTGCCCGTGTAGACGTCGTCAGGCCCGGTGTGCAGCAGGTGCCGCGCGACGACATCGGCCATCGCGAGCACATCGCGGTGGAAATGCGCGCAGGCCTTGGGCTGGCCAGTCGTGCCGGAAGTGAATGCCAGCAGGCACACGTCGTCCGAAGCCGTGTCCACATTGATATATCGGTCCGGGGCCGTCGCCATCCGGCCCTCGAGTTCGCCATCACCCCAAGCCACAATCTCACCGACGATGCCCGTCGTCTGGGCCGCGGTGCGCAATTCCGCCAGCAGCCGCTGGTCGCAGAGCGCGATCACCGGCCGGCTCTTGGTGATGATCGCGGTCAGTTCGGGCGCCCGCAGCAACGGCATGGTCGTGACCGCAATTGCGCCCGCCTTCATGACGGCAAGCCAGCAGGCATAAAGCTCGGGGCTGTTATAGCCACGTAGCAGCACCCGGTTGCCGGGCACTAGCCCAGCGGCCTGCAGCACGTTGGCGATGCGATTCGCCCGGGCCAGCAATGCCCGGTAACTGATGCTGCCGGCGTCGGTCAGGATCGCGGGCCGTTCTCCATGGCCCTCGGCAAGCGCGTCGTCGAGCAGCACGGTCGCGCAATTGAGACGTTCGGGATAGCGCAGTTCCGGCAGGTCGAAATGCAGCCGCGGCCACTGGTCGGCCGGCGGCAGGCGGTCGCGCGCGAATGTATCCACGCACGCATCTTATGGTGCCGGGTCGCAGATTCGCTAAAAAGGGGACGCTACCCTTTTCCCCGCTGAAAAAGGGTAGCGTCCCCTTTTTAGCGAATCTGCGACCCGGCACCAATTAGAATTGGCGGATGTCATCGTATCTCGAGGCCGACCAGGAACTGTCGCGGCTCGCCCGGCGCGCAGCAGGCATGCGCGGCGGGCCACGCGCGCTGATCCTGCCCGGCATCATGGGCTCGACGATCGGGCGCGCGCGCAAGGGCCTGCCCGACGACATCAAGTGGTTCGACCCGGCTGAAATCGCGCTCGGCGGCATGACCAGACTCGCCCTGCCGCGCGGCCGCCGCCTCGGGCCGCTGGGCGTCCTGCGCTTCGCCTATGAGCGGCTGCGCCTCGTATTGCGGATTGCGGGCTACGACGCGGTTTTTCATCCCTACGACTGGCGTCTCGACCTCGCTGCCAACGGGCGCGCACTGGCGGACCGCCTGGTCAGCGAACGTCGCCGGGACGTCGTGCTGGTTGGCCACAGCATGGGCGGGCTTGTTGCACGCGCAGCGCTCGCGCACAAGGGCGCTGAACGAATTGCCCGCGTGATCCAGCTCGGCACGCCCAATCGCGGTGCTTTCGTCGCAATCCAGGCCCTGCGTGGAACCTATCCGCTGATCCGGCGCCTCGCGATGCTGGACCTGCTGCATGACGCGGATGAAATCGCGAGCCGGGTGCTGACGACCTTCCCGGGCCTCTGCGAACTGCTGCCCCCGGCGTCGGCCTGCAAGGACTTTGATCCCTTCAATTCGTCGCAATGGCCCAAGGGGCCGAATCCGGCGCAAGACCTTCTCGCCAACGCACAGCGCGCGATCCGGACGCTGCCGCCGCCTGATGAACGCTTTCGCCTGATCGCCGGTTTTGGCCAGGACACGGTTCTCGGCCTCAAACGCCGCGCCCAACGCATCGAATTTGGCCGCGGTCCCGCGGGTGACGGCACGGTGCCGCTCGCGCTCGCGCATTGGCCGGGCTTGCCGACCTGGTACGTCGAAGAAAGCCACGGCTCATTGCCCGGCAACGCAGACGTCGGCCGCGCAGTGATTGACCTCGCGCGCGGCGACACGACTGCGGCATTGCCGCATGTCCTGCCGCGCCGCCGCGGCGTGCCGACGCTGTGGGAAGCAGATACTCGCGCGCCGTCGCCCGCAAAGATCGCCTGGAACGATCTCTCCGAGCGGCAGCAACGCGAATTCCTGCGCGAGTTCGTGGCCGTTGCCGACCCATCCACCAGCGCCACGCCGGTTTCGAGACGCGGCTCACAGTCGCGCCCGGTTGACCTCACATTCGTGGAGAGCAGCATCACCCAGAGCGACGCCTCGGCGCTCGTGCTGGGCGCGTTCGCGAATGTCGAGCCGGCGGGCGCCGCACTGGCCGTCGACGCGATATTGCACGGCGCGATCAGCGATCTTTCGCGCCGCCGCGCGATCGGCGCCGCGGCGGGCGAGGTTTTCGTGCTGCCGGTCGGCCGGCGCGGGCTCGCGGCGCGCCTGGTCGTGCTCGCCGGTCTCGGCGATTTCGAGCGCTACGGCCCCAACGTGCAGCGACTCGCCGCCGCGAATGTCACCCGCACGCTCGCACTCGCAGGTGTCGGCGATTTTGCGATGGTGCTCTGGGGCACGGCTTCCGGGGCAGACCCGGCTGACGCCGCGCGCGCGCAACTCGAGGGCGTGCTGACCGCGCTTTCTGATCTCTCACCGGAACTGCGCCTGCGGAAGATAACGATCCTGTCGCGCAATGCCAAGAGGCTCAGTGCCGCGCGCCAGGTTGCTGAAGACCTGCTGCGACTGCATCCCGCGGCGCCGCTCCTGCGCCTGCAACCAGCGCGCAGGACGATTCGCGAGCCCGGCCGCGTTGCAAAGCCGACGGCGACCCCGCTCGCCTGGCTTTTCGTCCAGGAATCGGCGGGCCAGATGCACGCGGCGCTACTCGGCACCACGCCCAAGGCGACCGCGCTGACCGCGACCCGGCGGTTGGACCTGCGCGCGCTGGAGCGCGAGCACGCGCGACTCGTGCCCGGCATGCCGGTCGCGGAACTCGAGAATTTCGGCGAGCGGCTGGCGGAATTGCTGCTCCCCGACGAAATTTTTGCCGCACTTCCTTCCGTGAAGGCAGCGCCGCTTGTCGTCGTGCACGACAGCGCGAGCGCGCATTGGCCCTGGGAAGCACTCAGCATCGAGGGTTGGGCACCTGCCGCCGGGGCGGGACTTAGCCGCCGTTACGCAGCGGAGGGCATGTCGGTAGCGAAGTGGCGCGAGCAGCGCCGCCGCGAAAGCGGCTTTAATGTGTTGCTGGTCGTCAATCCGACCGGCGACCTGCCGGGCGCACTCGAAGAAGGCGAGCGGGTAGCCCAGATTCTCGCGCGCCTGCCCGGCGCCGGCATCACCGCGATCCGCGGGGGCGAGGCGACGCGCGCGCGGCTACTTGCGGAATTCCGCTCGGGCGACTACGACGCGATCCACTATGCCGGTCACGCATTCTTCGACGCCACCGCGCCCTCTTCGAGCGGTATCCTGTGCGCTGGCGGGCGCGTGCTGTCGGGCGCCGATCTCGCGGCGATGGATTCGGTGCCGGCACTCGTGTTCTTCAATGCCTGCGAATCCGGACGCCTGCGCGGCGCCGTCAAGCCGCTTCGGCAACTTGATCGCAGCGTCGGTTTCGCCGAGGCATTCCTGCGCGGCGGTGTCGCGAACTTCATCGGCACCTGGTGGCCGGTATCCGATGAGGGCGCCACGGCGTTCGCGACATTGCTTTATCGCGAGCTCGCCAAAGGCACTTCGATCGGCGCTGCACTCAATGCCGCGCGCGGCGCGGTTCGTGCCTTGCCGTCCGCCGACTGGGCCAATTACCTCCACTATGGAAGTTTCGACTTCGTACTGAAGGCCAGCCGCTGAAATGCCCCGGCTGCTCGTGTTCCAGCACGTCGCGGTTGAAACAGCAGGCACGCTTGATCCCTTCCTGCGCCGCTCGGGATTCCGGCTCCGTTACGTCAATTTCGAGCGCACGCCGGATTCCGACCCGGACCCGCGCCGCTATGACGGCCTGGTCGTGCTGGGCGGCTCGATGAATGTGGACGAGACCGATGCATTCCCCCACCTGAAAACCGAAATCGCGGTCCTGAAGGAGGCGCTCGCGCGCGAGATGCCGATCCTCGGCATCTGCCTCGGCGCACAGTTGCTCGCCGCGGCACTTGGCGCGGAAGTACACCCGGCGCCGGTACGCGAAATCGGCTGGTATCCGCTGCACTCCTCGCCGTCGGCGGGCGACGATGCGCTGCTGCGCCATGTCACGCACGGTCAGCACGTGTTCCAGTGGCACTCCTACACCTTCGTCCTGCCGGCCGATGCCGTGCATCTCGCGAGCACGGCGACCTGCGCCAACCAGGCTTTCCGGCACGGCAGCAGTGCCTACGGGCTGCAATTTCACCCCGAGGTGGATCGCGACATGATCGCGCGCTGGCTATCCGTGCCCGCCTGGCGCGAGGAACTCGAGGAGCTGGAAGGCCCCGATCACGCGCGCCAGGTGCATGCCGACACGCATCGCTATATCGGGCCCGCGACCGAGGCCGCGCTGCATGTGTTCGACGAGTTCGCGGCGCTTTTCCGACGCGGCCCGCGTTATTACATGCTCGACTCGCGCTAAAATCAGGCCATGGCCCGCATCGCCAGCCTGCACATCTATCCGGTCAAGTCCTGCCGCGGCATCGACCTCGAGAGCGCACGTGTGACCGAGACCGGGCTTGAATGGGACCGCCGCTGGATGATCGTCGATCGCCGGCACCGCTTCGTCACGCAGCGAACGCACCCACAACTCACGACGATCTCGACCGCGATCAACGGCGGCCGGCTCAAACTCACGGCGACGGGACATCCGGCGCTGTTCGTGGATCCGCACACCGACGGCACCGCATGTTCCGTGAAGGTCTGGGCCGACGATTGCGGTGGAATCGATACGGGTGATGAAGCGGCGGGCTGGCTCTCGCAAGTGCTCGGCGACAAATTCCGGCTCCTGCGAAAAGATGACGGTGTGTTACGCCTGGCGGATCGTCGCTACGCCGGCCCCAGGCCGCAGCCCGTGAGCTTCACCGACGGGTATCCCGTGCTGCTCTCTTCCGTCGAGTCGCTTGCGGATCTCAACCGCCGCTTGCCCATGCCGATCCCGATGAATCGCTTCCGGCCAAATGTCGTGATCGAAGGGGTCGAGGCCTACGCCGAAGATGCGATGACGGCATTCCGCTCGGGTGCTGTCGCATTGCGCGGCGTCAAGCACTGCACTCGATGCGTCAATACGACGACGGACCAGTTTGACGGCAGGCGCGATGCCGGGTCGGAACCGCTGAAGACACTCAAGACCTACCGTTACGACAAAGTCCTGCGCGGCGTCGCCTTCGGCCAGAACTGCGTCGTGGCCGAAGGCCTCGGCGAAATGCTCGCGGTCGGCGCCCCGCTGACAGTCGAAGCTCACCAGGTGTAACGAACCCGGTAGGTGACGATCGCCTCCCCGTCCGCTGCAATCCGCACCGGGAACTCGATGGTGCGCGCATCCTTCTTTTCCAACGGCGCCGACTGCTGGATCAACGCCCATTGGTTCCACCGATAGAGATTCTCGCGCACCACGACGTTGACCGGCTGGTCCTTGTGGTTGCGGACCTTGATCTCAAAGGCCTCTTCCATGACGCGGCCTTTCGAATTCAGCGAAAAATCGGTCTGGCGCCGCTCGCCGGCCACGTCGAAGGCCGTGCCGAGCTTGACCCGCACGTCCTCGTCCTTTGGCGTGTGGTCGATCTTGTCCTCGCCGATGAATTCCATGCTGCCGTCCGCCTTGTCCTGCTGCGAGACGCGGATGCGGCCAGCCGGCAATGGCATGCCTAACCCTGAGGCCTTGTCATTCTTCAACGTGAGCCACACATCCACCTTGGTGTTGGAGGTCGGGCCGAAATCCCTGTCCTGATTCAAAGAACCGTAGAAGCTGTAGCCCTCCGCCCCGTAGTAGACGAGCTGTTTCTTCGCGGGCACGCGGGTCGTCGCATCGAACAACTCGATCTGCTTGGTCGAATTGTTCGGGATCGTCGCCGGCCGGCCGAGTGTGTAGAGGTGATATTCGAAGAAGGCCTTTTCCTCGAAACCGGGGGCATCGGCCATCGCCTCCATCGTTTTCATGCGCACGGCCGTTGCGAACATCTGATCCTGGCCCGGTTGCACGCGATGGACGTCGCCCGCGATCAGCTTGAGCTTCGCATCCTGGTAGCTCGCACCGGACTGGTTCAGCAGGCTCACCCATGCACCGACGTCCACGAAGCCCGAATTCGCATCCGCGCCTTCCGAGAAGATCAGGTTGTAGTCGGCCCACCAGGTGATGCCGCCGGTCTGGTAGGAAACGCGCGCACGGTGGACGCCGCCTTTCGTGGCCAGCAGATCCCATTCGAGCGTCGGCCGCGTGATCAATCCGCCCGGCAGCTCGCCGAAACGCAGGTTGCTCCAGTTGCGCAATGCATGAATCTGGCCATCGTCACCGCGCAGCACCAGGCCGTCATTTGCCGAGAGCAGCGTGCCCTCCGTGACCTTGACGCCGTCGCCCTGCTGGCTCTCCGCGCTGACCTTGCGATCCACATAGCGCGACAGGAGTTTCTCGGTGCTGACCAGGTCGAACTGGAAATTCTGTTCCAGCACCTTGGTACCGGTGGGGTCGGTCAGCGAACGGAACTGCACCGTGGTCGGGTCTATCAATGCCGCCACATCCGTGAATTTCAGGGTGCTGCGCCCACGGGCGAGCTCGAGGTCCCGGTCCACGCGCACCAGCGCAAAGCCCGGCAATGCACTCGCCTGCGGCGTGCCCATGCCAGGCAGCGGGCGATACCACTCGGCCGGTATTCCCCCCGGCTGTGCCGAGCTGTAGACGGTCAGAGCCGTCTGTGGATCTGCCGCCAGCGCGCTTGCCGCCATCAGGGCGCCGGCCAGCAAAGTGTGAATTCGGGCAGACAACGATGTCATGTCGGGCACTCCTGAGTGTCTGGACGCATAGAATAAACGCAGCAGGCCAAGGAGTCGGGTCAATGAATGTGGAATACCCGGAATGGATGGGTCATTACCAGAAACCCCAGGTCCTGGCAGGCGGGGCGGCCCTGATTCTGGTGCTGGCATTGGCGCTCGCGTGGACCGCCTGGCGCTGGAATATGGCGCTGGATCGGATGGAAATGATGGAGGCGCAGGCCGCCGTCGGCTTCCTGCGGCCACCCTCCTCGACCCAGACGCTGCGCATCGACCCGCGTGCGGGGCGCCTCACCGGTATTTACGCAGGCGAGATGGCGCAACGCATTGACCTCGCCATCGCCGTGAACAGCGACCGCTTCGACCGCTTCCGGATCGCTCTCTCTCGCGATGACGGCCTGGCCATCCTGCACACCGAACGACTCGCGCCGGATTCCAATGGCGATCTGCACCTCGGATTCAATACATCGATGCTGCCGGATGGAATCTATCGCCTGCGCATCGAGGGCTACACGCGGCGCGGGGAGCTGGAGAAATATGCGGAGTCGCGATTGAGCGTCAGCGGCCGCTGACCCTCAACCCTGCCTCAAGGTACTGATCGGCGGGTGATTGATGACATTGCGCGCGGCGAAGGTGCCGGCGCCGCCGACGATGATGGCTCCCGCCGCAAGCCCGATCACCCACACCCAGGGATCGGGCGTGTACTCCAGATCGAAGACTTTTTCAGCCAGCAGCCAGCCCACGAGTGTCGCGCCGAATGCCGCGAGCGTTCCCGACAGCATTCCGAGCGCGGTGAATTCCGAGGCGACGCCGGCGAGCACCACGCGCCGGCTTGCGCCGAGCGTTCGCAGCATCGCGCTCTCATAGCGGCGCTCGTCGCGCGTTGACTGGATAGCGGCGAGCAGCACGGTGATGCCCGCCGCAAGCGTGAACAGGAACACGTACTGCACGGCGAGCGATGCGCGATCCATGATGTCGCGGATCTGGGCGAGGATCGAATCGATGTCGACGATAGACACCGATGGGAAGCGCCGCACCAGGTCCGCCAGCAGCGGCCGCTGCTCAGGCTTCAGTCTCATGCT
>JAENJD010000114.1 GCA_016844605.1 Steroidobacteraceae bacterium | reverse complement strand
TATCTGGCGGTGATGGCGCTGCTCGCCATTGCGCCGGAAACCATGCGCCCGACGGCGCTCGCCCTCAATATCCTGGTGGCCTCGTTCACCTTTTATCGCTTCGCGGGCGCTGGCTATTTCTCATGGCGTGCCCTGTGGCCCTTCCTGCTGGGGTCCGTGCCGCTCGCGGCACTGGGCGGCTCCCTGCGGCTCTCGACCGGCATCTACTACGTGCTGGCCGGGGCCGCGCTTGCGCTGTCGTCCGGGGTCCTCGCCTGGCGTGCCTATGGGCAGCCGACAGCGGAGAACCCCACAGACAAGGCCAGAATCCCAATCCTGCCTGCGATCGGTTGTGGGGCCGCCATTGGGCTCCTGTCGGGCCTGACGGGCACTGGCGGCGGGATCTTCCTCTCCCCGATCGTGTTGCTAGCGGGCTGGGCCGGGCCGCGGCACGCGGGGGGCATCACGGCGCCCTTTATCCTGGCCAATTCGACGATGGCGCTCGTGGCCGGGACCGCAACCTGGGCTTCATTGCCCGGTGAAATGCCCTGGCTCGCCCTGGCCGTGCTGGCGGGAGCCGTCACGGGAACCTGGTTCGGATTGAAGCGGCTATCGACACGCTGGCTGCTGGCGACCATGTCGCTCGTTCTCGCCTCGTTCTCGCCATCGCGGCCGGGAAGCTGATCCTGACTGCATAAAAAGGGGACGCTACCCTTTTGCGAGACAGAAAAGGGTAGCGTCCCCTTTTTTCTCAGGCGTGGCGATCGAGGACTGCCAGGATCTCCGCAGTCTTGTCGCGCATCAGCGCGGCGTCGCCGCGCGACTCGACATTCAGGCGCACCAGCGGCTCGGTATTCGAGGTGCGCAAATTGAAGCGCCAGCGCTCATGCGCCACCGACAGCCCGTCGATCGATTCCACCGAGACGGCCCCCGGCACGAACATGCGCTTGACGTCCTCGATCGCGGCCTGTTGATCGGCGATCTTCCGGTTGATCTCGCCACTCGACGGAAACTTGCGGATGCGCTCGTCCACCAGCGCAGACAGCGGTCGGCCGGCCTCGGACAGCAATTGCCCCATCACCAGCCACGGGATCGTGCCGCTGTCGCAGTAGGAGAATTCGCGGAAGTAATGGTGCGCGCTCATCTCGCCGCCATAGACGGCGTCCGCCGCGCGCATGCCCTGCTTCATGAACGCGTGGCCTGACTTGCATATCACGGCCTTGCCGCCATGCGCCTGCACGATGTCCTGTGTATTCCAGATCATGCGGGGGTCGTACACGATGCTGGCGCCGGGATGTCGCGCCAGGAAATAGGTCGCGAGCAGGCCGACGATGTAATAGCCCTCGATGAAGCGGCCCTGCTCGTCGAAGAAGAAGCAGCGATCGAAGTCGCCGTCGAAGGCGATGCCGAAATCGGCGCCCTGCTTGCGCACGGCCTCGCTCGTGACCGCGCGGTTCTCCTCGATCATCGGGTTCGGCACGCCGTGCGGAAAATCGCCGTCGGGTTCATGATAGATCTTCGTGAATCGGTACGGCAGGCCGGACTCGAGCAGGTCAATCGCCATGCCGGCGCCGCCGTTGCCGGAGTTTGCGACGATCGAAAGCGGCTGCAGCTTGCTCCTGTCGATGTAGCTCAACAGATGCGCGCGCCAGCTCGGCGCGATGTCGAATGACTCGACTATTCCCCGGACGGCCGCGTTGTTGAATTTGCCTGCTTCGGCCAGGCGGCGGATATCCTGGAGACCGGTGTCGCCGCTGACCGGCCGTGACTGCTCACGCACGAACTTCAGGCCGTTGTAATCGGGCGGATTGTGGCTGGCCGTCACCATGATCCCGCCGTCGAGACCCTGCGAAAAAGTCGCGAAGTAGACGCACTCGGTGCCGCAGAGCCCGATGTCCACGACATTGACGCCCGAGTCATTGAGCCCGCGGATCAGGGCCTCGGTGAGTTCCCTGCTCGAGTGCCGGATATCACGGCCGACCGCGACGCGGTGTGGCCGCAGCCAATCGGCATAGGCGCGGCCGATGCAATAGACGGACTCGGGATTGAGTTCGCCGGGCACGCGCCCGCGAACGTCGTAAGCCTTGAAGCAGCCGGACAAATCCATCGGCGTGTCAGAGACTGCGAACGAAGCGCGCCACGGAATCCACGACGTGCTGCTGCTGCGCTTCGGAAAGCTCCGGGTAGATCGGCAATGCGATGGTCTCCGCCGCGGCCCGCATGGATTCCGGGCAGTCCCCCGGTTTGTAACCGAGATCCGCGAAGCATTCCTGCACGTGCAGCGGCACTGGATAGTAGATCTCAGTGCCGATTCCGCACTCCTTCAGGTAATCGCGCATGCGGTCGCGTTCCGGCACGCGAATCACGTACTGGTTGTAGATGTGACGGTAACCGGGCTTCGTTGCCGGCGTGCGTACCCGTGCATCCAGCTTCGCGGCCGCGAAGGCGCGGTCGTAAAAAGCGGCATTCTTCTGCCGGCCCCGGTGCCAGGCCTCCAGGTGCCTGAACTTGACCAGCAACACGGCCGCCTGTAGCTCATCCAGCCGGAAATTGCCTCCGACCACTTTGTGGTAATACTTCGGCTTGCCGCCATGGACCCGCATGATGCGCATGCGCTCCGCAAGTGCCGGATCATTCGTCGTGCACAATCCGGCGTCACCGAACGCGCCCAGATTCTTGCTGGGGAAGAACGAGAAGCAACCGATGTCACCGATAGAGCCCACGCGCCGTTCTCTCGGATACTCGGTGCCGATGGCCTGCGCCGCGTCTTCGACCACCTTCAGCCCAAATTCCCGCGCCAGCTCCATCAGCGGATCCATGTCGGCGGACTGGCCGTACAGATGCACAGGCATCAGGGCCCTGACACGACCCCCGGTGGCCTTGTTGTAGACGCCGTCACCGCGACGCTCGCAATGGCGGTACAGGAAATCCTTCACCAGGGCCGCATCCTGATTGAAGCTGACCGGGTCGATGTCGAGGAAGATCGGCCGCGCCCCGACCCGGGCGACCGTTCCGCCGGTCGCAAAAAAGGTGTACGAACTCGTGATGACTTCGTCGCCACGACCGATGTCGAGCGCCATCAGCGCCAGCAGCAACGCGTCGGTGCCGGAAGAAACGCCGATACCGAACTTGCAGTGCGTATAAGTCGCAATCTGTTCTTCCAGGGCCTTGACCGAGGGTCCCAGTATGAAGTGCTGGGACGCTGCGACCGCCTGCATCGCCGCGTCGAGTTCCGACTTCAGGGCTTCGTACTGCGGCTTCAGGTCGAGCAGCGGCACGTTCAGCTTGACCGTTTCAGGCTTTGTCATCTTCATGCTCTCTTTGGTCTGCAACATCAGTCTGTCCGTCCCTTGCGTCCGTAATGATCCTCGAGTCGCACGATGTCGTCCTCACCGAGATAGCTGCCGGACTGCACTTCGATAATCTGCAGCGGCTCGCTGCCGGGATTCTCGATGCGGTGCACCGTGCCGACAGGAATGAAGGTGGACTCGTTCTCGGAGAGCAGGAACACCTCTTCACCGCGCGTGATCCGCGCCTGGCCCTTGACCACGACCCAGTGCTCCGCGCGATGACGATGCATCTGCAGCGAAAGGACAGCGCCCGGTTTGACGGTCAATCGCTTGACCTGGAATCTTTCGCCCGCATCGATGCTGTCATAGCTGCCCCAGGGCCGGAATACTTCGCGATGCAGGCCGGGCTCGCTGCGCCCGGCTTTCTTCAAGCGGGCGACGAGGCGCTTGACGTCCCGCACCCGATCTTTCGGCGCAACCAGGACTGCATCCTTGGTTTCAATCACTACATGCGAATCGAGTCCCACGGTCGCCACCAGGCGGTCCGAGGAAAACACCAGGCAATCCGTTGAGTCCTCCGTGACGACGTCTCCGCGCAGGACATTGCCATCCGCATCCGCCGGCAATGCGTCCTGCAGCGATGCCCAGGAGCCGATGTCGCTCCAGCCCGCGGCCAGCGGAACAATGGCGGCTCGATCGGTCTTTTCCATGACCGCATAATCGATCGAATCGGCGCGGCAGGCCTCGAAAGCCGCGCGGTCGAGCCGCGTGAAGTCGAGATCGCGCACCGCGGACGCGTAAGCCTGTTCGCAGGCCGAAAACATGGCCGGATCGAAGCGGCGCAATTCATCCAGGTAGCCCTGGGCCGACAGCAGGAACATGCCGCTGTTCCACAGGTAGTCGCCGCTCGCGACGAATTGCGCGGCTTTCGCGGCGTCGGGCTTCTCGACGAAAGCTGCGACGCGGAGTACCTGACCTGCTTCTGCACCCTTGCGGATGTAGCCGTAACCGGTCTCTGGATGCGTGGGGACGACGCCAAAGGTCACGAAGCGGCCTTCGGCGGCGGCCGGTATTGCGGCAGCGACGGCGCGCTGGAAGGCGGCGACGTCCGTGAGCACGTGATCGGCCGGCAACACCAGCAGCATGATCGGCGAGGCATCCACGCGCTTGCGGTCGGCGCCTGCAAGCGCCGCCATGGCCGCGATTGCGAGTGCGGGCGCGGTGTTCCGCCCTTCCGGCTCGAGCAGGATCGCCTGTGGCACGACCCCGACCTGCCGCAGCTGCTCCGCGACCATGAACCGGTGCGCCTCGTTGCAGACGACGATAGGGGGTGCCACCGACGGCAAACCAACAGCACGCAGCGCCGTATCCTGGATCATCGTGCGTTCGCCGGTCAGCGGCAGGAACTGCTTGGGATACAGCTCACGCGACAGCGGCCACAGCCTCGTGCCTGCGCCGCCCGAAAGGATCACTGGTATCAGCATTTCAAACCAGATTCTTCAATTCTTGAGTCGCCCTTGGGACTCAAGATAGCGGATTACCCGGTCCACGCACTCGGCGACCGATAATTTCGAGCTATCAATCTCGATTTCAGGCGCTTCGGGCGCCTCGTAGGGTGAACTGACACCCGTGAAGTTCCTGATCTTTCCCTCGCGCGCCTTGGCATAGAGGCCCTTCACGTCGCGTTTCTCGCAAACCTCGATCGGAGTGCTGATGAACACCTCGACAAATTCGTCCGC
>JAENJD010000113.1 GCA_016844605.1 Steroidobacteraceae bacterium | reverse complement strand
GCGCGCGAGCTGCACCATGCGCCGCGGCACCGGCAAGTCCGCGTCGGCCCCGTAGACGTGAAACTCCCCGATCGCGACGTAGCGGTAGCGCTTGAGCCGCCCCTCGACATACGGTATGACGGACTCGTCACGCACCCACGTCGCGATGTCGCCCCGCACGCGGTACGGACGCAACTCCGGAATGACGATGTCGGGCGCTTCCGCGTAAAGCGCCTGCGTGCCGTCGTCGTTCGAGCTCGATATCAGCGCCTGCCTTACGCCGGCCTTGCGCAGGATTTCGATGGCCGTCTTTGGCGGCAGCACGTCGCGAGTGTCGTGGGAATAGTGCAGGTGGGCATCGAAGAGCGGCATTTCGGCCGCCACCGCGACGGAGGTCGTCGCGAAGCCGACCAGGAGCGGGAGACCAAGGACAAATGCGCGCATCGTGTCAATGATAACCCGGCTGCGCACCACCTGGACCGGCCGCCCCCCGCGCCGTTTCCGGGCGGCGAGGAGTGGTTCGGGCACACGTCGGTCACTTTCCCGCAGGCTTGCCTGCCGGAGCGGGCGCTTGCGTGCCGGCTGGAATCGCATAAACAAACGCCCAGTCGGAATACTTGGCCTTGCCTTCAAACCTGGCATCGCGGAGCCGGAAATTCGCGCTCTTGAAAGGCTGGCCGTCCGAAAGACTATGGACGCCCATGATGCCGCCATCCGGCGCTTTTACCAGCCCCCACTCGCGCTTTCCGGTAATCGGATCGGGGTACAGCTGGCGCAGGTATCTTTGCGTATTCGGCTTGCGTGGATCCTTCAGCAGATCCGCAAGCTCTCTCGGATATCGATTCGTGGTGCCGGCGCCATTCTGGAAATACAGCTCGATCGCGCGTCGATACTGGTTGCCGACAAAGATCAGTTCCGCTTCATTTTCGCGCAGTCGCGACGTGTGCCAAACCTCACCCGCCAGCGACCAGCCGACGCCCATGAAGGCCAGAACGAACAATACCGTCAGGTAGGTGAAACCGGCGTGGGGCCGGGCCAGCACGCAAGCTACGCGCGTTCGCCGCCGCTCGGCGTCACCAGTCACCGTAAGAGGTACCGTCACTGGCTTGCCCCGGGGCGCCGCTGCGCACATCGAAAACGGCGCCCTTTTTCGGGTCGTCGGGCGCGACAACCACCCAGGTTGTCGAGCTTTCCGTAACCGGGTCGACCGGCACCTTGCGGAGATATTTTTCCGCGGCCAGCGCTTCGAGCGCATCGGGATATTTTCCCTTGTCCCCATAGTACTTTTGCAGCGCGTCGCGCATCTGATTGAGGTTCTCCCTCAGCACGGCCTCCTTGGATTTTTCGATGCTGCCGAAATATCTCGGCACCGCGAGCGTCAGCAGGGTGGCTATTATCGCCATTACCACCAGCAGTTCGATCAGCGTAAAACCCGGGCGGCGCATTGCCTGTCCTACCATTCCCGGTACGGCCTTCCGTTCAGGCCTTTCCCCGCAGCCAGGGAGAAGACGTCGAACACGTCGTCCCCCTCCCTGGGGTCATCGGGGGGACTGGCGTAGCTGCGCTTTCCCCACGACGCCGCGGTGGAAACACCGGGATCGGAAGCAAAAGGATCGCCTGGCACCCGACGCAGGAAATAGATCTTCGCCTTTTTCGGGTCCTTGATATCGTCGACACCCATCACGAGCACGTCCAGCGACTTGGGATAGCCGGAATCCCCGGGCTGCCTGGCAATTCTTCCTTCGTCCCATGCCTGCTTGTGGGCATCAAGCGCCTCGCGGATCTCCCGCAAGTTCCTGCGCAAATCCTGCTCCCTGCTGCGGGTCACGGCAAGTTCGCCCAGGGGCACGGCCGCCGTTGCCAGAATAGCAACGATTGCGACCGTGATTACCAGCTCGACGAGGGTAAAGCCCGAAGAAACGAAAGGCGTGTGACGTGTCGCGCCGAGCCGTGCCATACCCTGTTATGGGGTCCCGCCCGGGGCCTGCGGGACTAAGGGAGCCCCGGGCAGCGGCCGGACTGGTGCAGCTTGCGGCGTCACCGGTGCGATACCTGGCGCGGCGGCCCCCGGTCGCGGCGCGCCCGGTCCGACGGCCGGTGGCGCTGAAGACGTCAGCGGGGACGCTCCCGTTGCGGTCTCGGTTCCTGCGGGAAACTCGGCAACGCGAGCCTCCGGCAGCGCCAGCGTGCGCAAGAGCCGCGGCGTAATCAGCAGCACCAGCTCGGTACGGTTTATCTGAGTGCTGTTTGATCCAAACAGCCTTCCCACAATGGGCAAATCTCCCAGCCCCGGCACTTTCGCTGCAGATTGACGATCCTCGGTGGTGATGAGACCCGCCAGCACTTGCGTCTCTCCGTCGCGCAGACGCAGCACGGTGGTGGCGTTGCGCGTGCCAATTTGATAAGTCAGCGTGCTGGATGTCAGGCTTCGAACTTCCTTGACGATATTGCTCACTTCAAGCGCGACTTTCATTGCAACATCATCGTCGAGGAAAATGTTCGGCTCCACCTCGAGCTTCAATCCAATATCGAGATAGCTGACCGACTCGGAGACGAACCCGCCGGATGCCGCGGCGGTCGTCGTGATGACCGGAACCCGTTCGCCGATATGGATCTTCGCCTTCTCGCGATTCCTGACGCGGATGCGGGGGTTGGCGAGCAGGTTGGTCGATCCATCCTGCTGACGCAGGCTCAATATGAACAGCGGGTTGGTCACGTTGAGCCGCACCATCCCGGAATCACGATTGAGCCACTCCGTCAACGAAATCACGCCAGGCGTCCCGGGCACGGTCGCGGCGCCGCCGCCGATCAGGCTCCAGCTGACCGAGTCGGGATACCGCAAGCCAAGCTCGGTCAGCCGGTTGGTCGCCACCTCCAGGACTTCCACCTCCAGCATGACCTCCGGCTCTGCGAGATCCTGCGCGGCAATGAGCCGCTCCGCCATGCGGATTGCATCCGGCGTATCCTTCATCACCAGCAGGTTCAGCTTCTCGTCGATGAACACGTCGCGCGTCTTGACCAGCGTCCTGATCATGTTCAGCGTCTGTTTGACATCGGCATTGGCGAGATAAAAGCTCCTCACCGTCAGTTCCTGATAGTCCCGCAGCTTCTGCGGCGTATTCGGAAACACGATTAGGGTGTTCTGATTCAGGACCTTGCGCGTGAGCTGGTTCGTAACCAGGACCATCTTGACGACATCCTCGATGGTGGTGTCCTTCACGGACAGGGTCGTTCTGAGATCCGGCCGCACGTCGCGATCGAACACGAAATTCACGCCGGCGGTGCGCGAGATGGCTTCAAATACGGATCTCAGGTTCGCGTCGCGGAAATCCAGCGTAACCCGCCGGTTGAAAGCGGTTTTCAGTTGTTGCATTTCCACCGGCGCTGCGGCTTTCTCGTCAATACGCCGCTGCAGCTGACGCGCGTCGCGGTGAAGTGGATTTTCGACGAGAACGCCCCGGACTTTTGCGCCGGCGCCCGCGACGTCATCCACCTTCAGCAGCAATTCGGCTTCCCCGAGCACCAGGCGGTACCGGCGCTCCAACTGTAGCGCCTGAAGCCCGCTCTTGGCGCGGGAATTACCCCCGTCGAGTGCAAGCACGCGACGGTAAAGATATTCCGCCGGCTCGATCTGGTATCCCTGGCGTAACGCGTCTGCCTGGGCGAGCCATTGACCGATGGCCAGATCCCGCTGCCGCGTGAGCTGCATGCGCAATGCCTGGTCTTTCGGGTTCTCGCGCGACGCCTTTTCCAGCAGGGCAATAGCCTCCTCTTGCCGGCCGTCGGCGAACAGGCGCTCGCTGTCCTGCAACACGGGGTTGCTCGCGCATCCCGCCAGCAAAAGCAGCAGGACCGCGCTCCGCCTCAATACGTCTCGAAATGTCAAAGCGCTACCTTCACAATGCGGGCTAAGTGGTCATGTTACCGCGTAATTCTGGCAGTTACCCCCGCAAAGAACATGCCGTGCTGACCTGGTCACCCGAATAGTACATCTATGTTAATGTTTTTGCTGAATAAAGTGTCTCCAGAGCTGCCTCCCCTATCTTGCGTGCCGAGCCTGCAAGCCCCCTGGTGACGGAACCGCCATCGCGCCGTCCGAACAGGGTCTGCCGTCGCGCCCGTCAGTTTCCAGGCGGTTCCGTCCGCCCCCTGAAGTACAGGGTCAGCCTTAACTGTGCCTCGATCTGGGAATCCGTAGTCCGCTGCCGCTCGAATCGCAATGCATCCAGGGACGCAAACGGCAACTCGTTGATGGTCGCGGCGATGAACCCCCGAATCTGTCTGTAGGTTCCCCGCACGGGCAGCGTGACCCGGTAGGATGATATCGCCTCGCCAGTTCGCTCCAGCCGATAATCGCCTTGCTGCAACTCCAGCCGCTCCCGGCGGGCAAGCCCGTTC
>JAENJD010000006.1:6207-40040 GCA_016844605.1 Steroidobacteraceae bacterium | reverse complement strand
TTGCTCTTGTCACGGGCGGCGTAGATGCCGCGCGCGATGAACCAGTCGACGATCGTCGAGGCCCACAGCAACAGGATGAATGGCGGATTCCAGGCCGCGTAGAAGATGTAACTCGCGATCAGCAGGTTCACCTTCTTCGTCGTCCACGAGAACGGCAGCCGGTGCAGCAGCAACAGCACGGTGAAGAACACGATGAACGTGAGCGAGTTGAAAACCACGCGGGGGCCTTTGTTTTCTGGCGGTTCTTGGCTGACGGAGTATAGCGATTGTTGCTACGGAGCCCATACGGGGCGTAGATTCGCTGCCTTGTATCGCTTGGGGGATAGCCGATGATTACTCGACTCGCCACAGCCATCGGCTGCGGTCTGCTGTGCCTTGCGCCGGTTTCAACGCTTGCGGACAGCCGTCATCCACTCGATCCCCTCTCCTGGCAGGAACAATGGGCCGTGCTGGAAGTCCTGCTGGATGCCGGCAAGCTCGACGAGGACACCACCTTCAATCGCATCGCGCTGAAGCCGCCGGTCAAGGACAGCGTCTGGTCGTACAAGCCCGGCATCGCGGTGTCGCGCCAGGCAGAGGCTTATGGCCGCAAGGGCAAGCAGGTCTTCGAGGCGGTCGTTGACCTCGATCGGAAGAGCGTCACGGCATGGAAGGAAGTGAACGGTGTGCACGCCGCCTTTCTGGATAAGGAATTCAAGCCGGACCTGATAGACGAACTGAAAAAGCGGCCGGAGTTCCTGGAGGCACTGCGCAAGCGCGGCATCCAGAATCCATTGTTCGTGGAATGCGTCGCCCTCCCGCTCAGATATCTTGGCGAGCAAGAGTATATGAACCGGCGCATCGCAATGCTGCACTGCCGTTCGGCGCAGGGCGTGCGCAACGGCTGGCCGCGGGGCATCGAGGGCCTGGGAGTCACGCTCGATCTGGACAGCAAGGAAATTCTCGAGATCGTGAATGAATCAACGGTGCCGGTCCCGGGGACCAGCGCCGAATACGACGATGAAACGATCGGGCCGCTGCGCGCCTTCCCCTCGCCCATCGAGATCCGCCAGCCGCTCGGACCAGGATTCAAGATCGACGGTCATGTCGTCAGCTGGGACAAGTGGCGCTTCCATCTACGCTCCGATGCCCGCGTCGGCACGATCATCTCGACGGTCACCTGGCGCGACGGCGGCGCCGATCGCCCGGTGCTCTACGAGGGCAACCTGTCCGAAATATTCGTGCCCTACATGGATCCGAGCCTCAACTGGTACACGCGCACCTTCCTGGACGCCGGAGAGTACTCGGCAGGCGGGCTTGCAAATACCCTGACACCCGGGATTGACTGCCCCGACAACGCGGTCTTCTTCAACGGCATCGTCATCGAGGACAACGGCCGTCCAAAAGACAAGCCACGCGTCGCCTGCCTCTTCGAGCGTTATGCCGGCGACGTCAACTGGCGGCACGACCAGGACGGACGCCCGAAGCGCGAACTGGTGTCGCGCTGGACGGCGTTACTCGGCAATTACGACTATGTGGTGGACTGGATCTTTGAGTCCGACGGGCAGATGCGCGTTGCCATCGGCGCGACCGGGATCGTCGAGGCCAAGATGGCGAAGGCGAAGAATGCCAATGACGCGAGCCATGGCGGGCCCCGCGAGGATGCCCACGGCCGCTTCGTGGATCAGCACGTCGTCGCCGTCAATCACGATCACTTCTTCAGTTTTCGGCTCGATCTCGACGTGGACGGCGTGCGCAATTCCTTCGTCCGCGACGTCATCAAGGAGGAGCGCCTCGCCGCCGATCATCCGCGCGGCAGCATCTGGGTCACGCAGCAGAAGCTCGCCAGGACCGAGTACGATGCGCTGCTTGACACTGACATGATGGAACCATCGTTGTGGCGGGTCACCAGCGAGGGCCGCAGGAATGCCGTTGGCTATCCGACCAGCTACCAGCTGATGCCGGGCATGACGATGGGACCGGTGACGCGCGACGATTACACGATGAAGCGCGCTGGCTTCACCAGCCACGCCTTGTGGGTGACACCGTATCGTGCCGACGAACGCTATGCGGCCGGTGACTATCCGACGCGCAGCCTTTCCGGCAAGGGCCTGCCGGAATGGACCGAGGCCAACCGGTCCATCGAGAACACCGACGTGGTGCTCTGGTACACGATAGGGATGCACCATGTCCCGCGCGCCGAGGACTGGCCGGTGATGCCCGTGCTCTGGCACGACTTCAAGCTGCGGCCCTTCGATTTCTTCGACCGCAATCCGGCCTTGAACACGAGTCGCGAGCCGTGACCCCAGGCCGCGCTTTCCATTTCCCCGCGGAGGTCTAAGATAGCTGCCCCGCGAGGGCGGGGAGCCTTTCGGCCGCGTGGCTGGATATGGCTGAACAATCAATAAGCTGGGAGGTTTCATGCGTGGAAAAACAATGATCCTGGTTGCAGCGGCTTGCGCTGCGTTTGCTGCTGGCTGCGCCAAGCCGGCGCCGGAAGCACCGGTGGTTGACCTGGCCGCGGAGGCTCAGGCCGTGCGTGACCGCTCGGCCGCGTGGATGCAGATGGCGCAAGCGAAAGATGGCGCCGGCATCGTCAACGGCGTCTACACACCGGAAGCGGTAACTCTGTACGACGGCAAGATCCTCAAGGGCTCTGCCGCCATTCAGGCCGACCTCGATGCTGGAAACGCCGCCACGCCAAATTCGTCGATCACCTGGTCCACGAACGACGTGAAGGTCGCGGCATCCGGTGACCTCGCCTACGAACTGGGCGCTTTCACCTTCGACGCGGACGGCGCTGGCGACGGCGCAGCGACCAGCGGCGAGTTCGTGACCGTGTGGACCAAGGTCGATGGCACCTGGCGCGCGGTCGTTGATGCCGGCACGATGATGAAGGCAGCGGCCGCCCCGGCGCAGTGAGTTCCGTTCCCGTCGATCCGCCCAGGCTGCACCGCGGCCTGCGGCGGTTCGACGTGATCTCGCTGACGGTCAACTCGATCGTCGGCGCGGGCGTCTTCGCGATGCCCGCCGGGCTCGCGATATCCTCAGGCCGTTGGAGCCTCGCGGTCGTCTTCACGGCCTTCGCTGTCGTTGCGCTGCTCGCGCTGTCGCTCGCCGAAGTCGCGAGCCGCTTCAACGTTACCGGCGGGCCGCAGGTTTACGCGCAACACACCTTCGGGCCGCTGACCGGTTTTACCGTCGGTTGGCTGTTCGTCGTCTCGCGCTTCGCGTCGTTCGCGTTGATCGCCTTCATCATGCTCGATTACGCCGCCGCGCTCTGGCCGGTGCTCGCCGAAAAATGGCCCCGCGCCGTCGCAATCACCGTGTTCACGACCGTGCTCACCGCGATAAATGTCCGCGGCGTCACCCGCGGCGCCTGGGTCGGCAACCTGCTGACGATCGCGAAGATGCTGCCGCTCTCGCTGATCGCGCTCGCGGGCCTGTGGTTCGCCGGATGGAATAACATTCCGGCGACTGCACCCCAGCAACCGAACGGGCTGACCGACGGATTGCTGCTGGCGCTGTTTGCCTGTTTCGGATTCGAAGTTGCTGCGATCGTCGCCGGCGAGATGCGCGAGCCGCGCCGCGATCTCGCGATCAGTATCCTCGCCGGGCTCGGCATTTCCTGCGCGCTGTACCTGCTGCTGATGCTCGCCTGTTATGCGGTGCTGCCGGACACGGCTGCGTCCGCCCTGCCGCTCGCGGACGTTGCGGAGTACTTCGTCGGCCCGGCGGGCAGGACAATCATGGTGAGTGCCGCCGTCGTGTCCTGTGCCGGCGGCCTCGCTGTCGCGATCCTGGTCTCTCCGCGCAACATGTTCGCGCTGGGCGAGAGTGGCGACCTGCCGCCCGCCTTCGCTGCCGTGCACCCCGGCTATCGGACACCGCACGTCTCGATCATCGTCTACGCGGTGCTCTCCTGGCTGTTCGCCGTCACCGGCACCTTCGAGTACCTCGTCAACTTCTTCGTGATCTCGCGCATCCTGGCCTACGGGTCCACGAGCGCCGCGCTGATCGTGCTGCGCCGGCGCGAGGGTCCGGCGCCGGTGCCCATACCCGGTGGCGTCACGATTGCGGTCGCCGCGCTCCTCTGCTGCGCCGGCATCGTGCTGACGACGACCTGGACCGCCGTTCGCGACGTCGCGATTGCCCTCGCGGTCGGGTTCGCAATCCGAGCTTGGGTGCGTCGGGGAGCCGGCAGGAGTAAGATTTTGTGAAATCCATGTTCCTGGAGCGGTCATCATGAAAAGACGCCAATTCGTCGGCGCGGGCCTTGCGCTCGCAGCGGCCTGGCCATTCCGTGGATTCGCGTCCGTTCTCAAAGGTATCGGCGACCTGCCGGCAAAGACACTCACGGGTGGCGGAGTCGTGTTGCCCGGTTCGTCCATCGAAGCCCTCGCCGCAAGCCTCGGCGGCGACGTGCTGCTGCCGGACAGCCAGGACTACGACCGGACTCGTCGCATCTGGAATGCGATGTTCGACAAGAAACCCGCGTTGATCGTGCGCTGCACCGGCGCATCAGACGTCCGGCGCACCGTCGATTTCGCGCGCGAGCACCAGTTGCTGACGGCCGTGCGGGCCGGTGGCCACAGCCTTTCAGGCAAGTCCACCTGTGACGGCGGCCTCGTAATCGACCTGCAGCAGATGCAGGGTGTGCGTGTTGATCCAGGGGCGAAGCGTGCCTACCTCGAGTCGGGTTCGCTGCTCAGGCAGCTCGATCTTGAAAGTGCTGCGTTCGGGCTGATAACCACGGCGGGCACCGTATCGCACACTGGCGCCGCGGGTCTCACGCTCGGCGGCGGCTTTGGAAGGCTGGGCCGGCGCTTCGGGCTCGCCTGCGACAATGCCGTATCCTTCGACGTCGTTACCGCCGACGGGCATTTCCTCCGGGCCAGCGACGACGAAAACGCCGACTTGTACTGGGGCCTGCGCGGCGGTGGCGGCAATTTCGGCGTCGTGACCTCGATCGAGTACCGACTGCACCGGATGGATCCGACGATCCTCGGTGGAAATATCGTCTGGCCGATCGAACAGGCGCGCGACGTGATGCGTTACTACCGCGACATCGCAGTGGATGCGCCCGACATCGTCAGTCTGGCCCCCGACCTGCATTGGGAACCCGACGGCGCAAAGGTCGGCATCGAAGTCTGCTGGTCCGGCGATCATGGCGAAGGCGAGGCCTGGCTCAAGAAGCTGCGCGCTTTTGGCAAGCCGGTGCGCGACGATATCGCGCCGATGTCCTATTTGGCAATGCAGATCGGCGCCGACGAGTTTCTCGGAGCCGGCAAGTACTACTACCTGAAGAGCGGCTTCCTGACCCAGCTCAAGGATGACGGCATCGATCGCATCATCGACGCGTTCAGGCGAATGCCGGACTGGTACATGCTTTTCTTCGATCATGGTGGCGGGGCATACCGGCGTGTGGCGTCGGATGCGACGGCATTCCCCAATCGAGAAACGCTTTTCTTGCTGGGTACCGTCGCTGTCTGGCCGAACAAGGATGGTATTGACGAGAACCTTGCCAAGATGCGCGCGAACTGGCATGAGTTGGAGCCGCTGACCAGGGGCTTCTACACAAATCTCACGGATCCGGACACGACGATGGCCGGCTATCGCGACAATTACGGCGCCAATTTCGAGAGGCTCGTTGCGCTGAAGGCCAAGTACGACCCGATGAACCTGTTCAGGCTGAACGCAAACGTGCCGCCGAAGACCGGATGACGGGCTGGGTCCCGGCTCGCCGCCGGTTTCTCGTTGCAGCGGCAGCGCTTCTCGCTCTCGGTTGTACGCCGGAGCCGGCGGCGCAGCAGGCGGCGCCGGCTGCGATCGCGATGCCAGACCAGTACAGCGCGGATGTCGCCGCGCGCATCCTGGCCGTTGGTGGCAATGCGGTGGATGCCGCAATCGCATCGGCTTTCGTGCTCGCCGTCACCTCCCCCGAGTGCGGCAACATCGGGGGCGGCGGCTTCATGCTGGCGCGGTTCGATGGTAAAGCGGCATTTCTGGATTTTCGCGAGGTGGCGCCCGCCGCGGCGACGCGCGACATGTTTCTCGATGCGCACGGTGAAGTGCTGGCGGATGCAAGCCTGACGGGTCATCGCGCCGTCGGTGTGCCGGGCACGGTCGCCGGACTCTGGGCCGCCCACCGGAAATACGGAACGAAACCCTGGGCAGACCTCCTGTCGACGGCAATCGTGCTCGCCGAAATGGGCTTCAAGGTACCTCCGCAACTTGAACAGGTCATGCGTGATGACCTGCCCCGTCTCAAGGGCACGGCGAACTTCTTTCGGTACTTCGGCGGCCTGCACGCCGGATATATCTTCCGGCAGCCGGAACTTGCCGCGACGCTGCGCCGGATCGCGGCTGATGGGGCCGGCGGATTCTATGGCGGCGAGACCGCGCGATTGCTGCTCGCCGAGATGCGCCGCGGCGGAGGCCTCGTGAGTGCGGGGGATCTCGCAGTCTACAAGCCGATCTGGCGTGCGCCCTTGCAGGCGCATTGGCGAAACTATGAGATCCTCGCCGCGCCACCGCCCTCCTCCGGCGGCTTTGCGGTGATCCAGTTGCTGAAGATGAAGGACGACCTGGCCGCCGCATTCGCGGGACTTGCGCACAACTCGCCGCAGTACATCCACCTGACTGCCGAAATGGAGAAACGCGTGTTCGCCGATCGCGCCGAATACCTGGGCGATCCGGATTTCGTGCCGCAACGGGTTGAAGAGTTGATCGCCGACGATTACGTCGCGGCGAGGGCCGCGGAGGTGAACCTGAAAGCCATCAGCTCGGCAACCTCGGTGCGGCCTGGCCTCGAGCCGCATGCCACAACGCATTTTTCGATCGTGGATCGTGCCGGTGATGCCGTTGCATTCACCTACACGCTGAACACCGATTTCGGCAGCGGTGTCGTGGTCGAGGGCGGAGGCTTCCTGCTGAACAACCAGATGGACGATTTCAGCGCCAAGCCGGGTGTCCCGAATTACTACGGTGTGGTGGGCGCCGACGCTAACGCCGTCCAACCGGGCAAACGGATGCTGTCATCCATGTCGCCGACGATCCTGGTTGCCGACGGAAATGTGAGCATGGTGCTCGGAACGCAGGGCGGTTCGACGATCATCACCTCGGTGTACCAGACGATCGTCGATGTGCTCGATTTCCACATGTCGGCGCAGGAAGCCGTGTCCGCCACACGCTTTCATCACCAGCTCTGGCCGCCGGACCTGATCACCTACAGCATCAGCCAGCCACTGCCAGACGACGTGATCCGGGCGCTCGCGGATCGCGGTTACCGCGCGGAACCGCATCCCTGGGAAATCGGCGACCTGCAGCTGATCTGGCGCGATGACGGCGAGTGGACTGCGGCTTCCGATCCACGCGGGAGAGGCGAGGCGCGGATCATCCACTGAGCGCTGCTCAGTCCGGCCATTGGCGATCCGGAAACGCGCATTGCATTGCGCTGGATTGCCCTTCGGCCTCGATGCCCGCGCGGGTCGTCTCGATCGTGGATGCCAGCGCCGTGCCTGTCGCAAGCGTCAGCGCACGCTCCAGTTGCCGGCGTGCCTCGGCCATGCAACCGGCAGCGGCGAGCACCTGCGCGAGATTGTTCCGTGCCGCTGCATTGCCGGGCGCAAGACTGGCGGCCCGTGAATAGGCATCGGCCGCGGCCGCACGATCGCCATCCGCATACGAAACATTGCCACGACCAAGCCAGGCCATGGGTTCATCGGGCCAGCGCGCGATCGCCGCATCGTAGGAGAGTGCAGCGGCCTCGCGATTGCCCGCCGACTCAATACCGGCTGTTGCTTCCAGGTATCGCGCGGATTCCGCCTGTGCCGGAATGACACCCGGGGCAATCGTCGTCATCGCCCACCGCCCGGCGCGATCCCAGGAACGTGCGAAGCGCTGCCAGCGCATTTCCTGGCGCTCGTGGCGGCCGGAGCGCAGCACCGCGACATTGCGATCCGCGTCGTAACCGATGAGCACGGCGTAATGCCATCTCGGTATCTGCTTGACGCCGAGATTCTGCAGCAACAGCACTGGCCGTCCCTCGGCGAGTTCCGCCAGCAGCGCCTGCCCGTTGCCCGGCAACTGGTAGGCCAACCGTCCCTGCCGCCGGGCTGCGCCGATGAGTTCCGCCTGCAGGCTGCCGCGGCGCTTCGGAAGGAAGACCTGAGGAGCCAGTGCATCGGGCTGCACTTGAACACCGCTGGCGCCCAGCACCGTCGCGAGCGCGGCCGGTCCGCATTGATAGTCTTTCTGTGGGAAAAACGGCGTGTCGCGCAACTCGAGCGCGCGAGGCATCCGCAGCGGAAGCCCATCCGCCAGCGGTGGCGAGGCCACACATCCCGCCAGGCCGACGAGCAACGCTGCCGTCGGCAGCGCTGCCCGGATCACGTCTTCTTGAAGATATCGATCGTGCCGGTCAACTCGAGGACCAGCAACACGATGAACACAATGCCAAGAATCGCGAGAGCGGAGTCGCCGCCAGCCGGCGCCTCTTTGATGTTACCTGCGAGCCTTGCGAGCTCAGGCGCGGTCAATGCGCCGAGGCGGCCATCAACTTCAGCCGGGTCGACACCAAGCGTGACCATCTGCTCGCGCACATCGGCGCGAGCGAGCGCGTCGCGCACGACGGCCAGGTCGTTCTGCTGCTGAACAACCGCAATGGCATCAGCCGTGCCGACAATCCCTGCGGCCGCCGGTGTCTGCAGTCCCACCGAGATAAGGCTCACGCTGAGTAGCGCGACGCAGCTACGACGGAAACGTTCAATGCGCATGTAGCACCTCCAAGTCCTTGAAAAGATTCACACGCAACCATATTTCAGGCGGCTTGTGGATTCCGTACGGTACCGCACAAAAGCCTGAATCGCTACATTTTTTGCCCGCCGAAGAAATACCAGGCGACAGCCGCAATCAGCAGCAAGTCGATCATCAGCACCCACTGGATCAAACGGCGCTTCATTCGCAACTGCCGTTCCGCAAACTGCGCTTTCAGAACAGGGTCTCGCTCCACATACGCGTCGACGCGCTGCTTGGCTTCCATCAAACCGAGGCCCTCGGCCTCGCGCACGCACTTGATGGCGTCGACTTTTCGACCCATGGAAATTGCCGCCGCAGCGGCAGCAGGCAATGGCCGATATTCGTCGCCTTCATCTTGCATGAGGCGATCGTGTACCCGGCACTGTGTGATTTCAAGCGATCGGCGTCGCAGGAAACACAGACCGCTTGCGATTTCGAGTGCAGTATATCAGACTTGGTTGAATGATCAATCAAGTTACCGGGGATACCCGCTGGCGAATCGTGGAAGCGGCGATGCACCTGTTCTGGGAGAAGGGCTACGGGTCGACCTCGGTCGCCGACATCCTCGGCCGCGCCGCCATCAACAGCGGCAGCCTGTATCACTTTTTCCCTGGCAAACAGGACGTGCTGCTCGCCGTTCTCGAGGCCTATCGCACGGGTATCGAGCAGAACCTGCTTGAACCCAACTGGCGCGGCGTGGACGACCCGATCGAGAAGATCTTCAGATTGCTCGGCGGATACCGCGACGCGCTCGTACAGACTGAATGCACCTTCGCCTGCCCGATCGGCAGCCTCGCACTCGAACTCCACGAGCCCGATCCGCCGGTGCGAGAATTGTTTGCGGCCAATTTCGCCAACTGGGCGAAAGCGGTCGAGAGGTGCCTCAAGGACGCCGGCAAGCGCCTGCCCGCCTCCACCGACCGGCGCGCGCTCGCGGAATTCGTGCTGACCACGATGGAAGGCGCCGTGATGCTGGCGAGCAGCCATCGCGACATCGCCTATTTCGATCGCGCGGTTCAGCAGCTCAGGGACTACTTCAACTTTCAACTGCGGCCGGCGAAAACGCCCGCTCGCAGCAGGCCACAGCGGCGTCACAAGGGAAAATCTCATGCCTGAAATCAACTGGCTGGCCGCGCTAGCCGCGGCCGTATCGTCATTCGCCGTCGGCGGGCTCTGGTACGCGCCAGCGCTCTTCGGCAAGACCTGGCAGCGCGAGGCCGGGGTAACCGATGAACAGATCAAGACCGGCAATCCGGTCAAGATCTTCGGTGGCGCGCTGGTCATGTGCGTCATTGCTGCCGTCGTGTTCGCTCTGTTTCTTGGCCCGAAGCCTGGGGTCGGCTTCGCCACCAGCGCGGGCTTTGCCGCGGGCCTCTGCTGGGTGGCCACGAGCTTCGGCATCAACTACCTGTTCGAGCGCAAGAGCACGGCGCTGTTCCTGATAAACGGCGGCTACCACACGGTGCAGTTCACCGTCATCGGCCTCGTGCTCGGCCTCTGGCACTAAGCGCCGCCGCGGAGCCATTCAAATGTCCACAACACCGAAGAACTTGCTGTTCGCTACCGCGGCGGCATTCGTGCTCCTGCCAACGATTCATCTTGACGCGCAGGAACTGCAGGCGCGCGCGCAATACGTTTATGTCCTGCATGTGGCGCCTCGATTCCAGAACGATGAATCCTGGACCGAGACTGAGAACCTGGTTGTCGCGCAACACTTTGAGCGCCTCGCACAGGCGGTGAAGTCAGGCCAGGTTATCCTTGCGGGTCGTACGAATGAGCCCCTGGATACGACTTTTGGACTCGTGATCTTTGAAGCGGGAAGCGAGACTGCGGCAAGGGAATTCATGCAGTCCGATCCGGTCGTAGTCGCAGGACTGATGACCGCCACGCTGCACCCTTACGCGGTTGCCTTGCAGCGCAAGTAATGGCCGCTGATTTCGACTGCTAGCGGGCTCGCTTCAACTCCGCGACCGCAAAGGTCGCGAGCGTCTTGTCGTAGGTATCCACGTCGCGCGCGAAATAGTTAAACACGGACCCACTGTAGCCGATCAGGAAGATGCCCTGCGGCGAATTGGTTCCGACGACGATGCCCTCGTAGCGAACAGACCCCGCGTCCACGGCTGTGCGGAAACTCACATGGACCCTGAATGCGGGACGGCCCGCCAACGTGGTCGGCTCGTTTGACAGCACCTCCATGTTCTGCAGCGATCCAGCAGCTTCCATCTCCGCGACGATCTTCTCGGCCAGTTCCTGCGGCATCATCTCTGGCGTGGCGTCTTTGTCTAGCGCCCGAAATGCTTTCTTGTGCTTGCGGAAATCGACATAAATCCGTTGCAGGCACGGCCCGTCGCGCGTGGCGAAGCTAAAGTCGCCGTACTTTTCGTAGCGCCAGTCCGCCGGGTACTGGATCGAATAGCCGCTCGCCTTGTGCGTGTACCGCTGTCCTTCCGCGACGATCTTCCACGCCATGGCTGGAATGGCAAACGCCATTCCAGCCAGCAGCACGAAGACGCGAATTCCTGCCTTACTCATGGCGTCAGTTCCTTGCTCAGCAATTCAATGTACTGGCGTGCATAGCCAGTCTGCTTCTGGTCCGGATTCAGTTCGACATAGCGCTGGAACAATTCGAGCGCACGACTCTTGTCACCGCTGCGGTAATGGCTCATCGCAAGCGCCTCGTATGTAGGAGCAAACTCCGGCGCCTGCTCCAGCGTCAGCTCGTATTCCTGGACGGCGCGCGCGGCATCCGACGCACGCTGCACTTCAATCTCCTGTGCTGAACGCTTGTCCTTCCCTGGGCGCTTGGCCTTCTCTGCACGCAGGCGAAAACCCTCAGCAAGGTAGTACCGGGACTCTGGTGGCAGCGACTTCAGCAACTTTTCGTCCTCGAGCAGGAACACCAGCGTCCTGCCATCGCCGCCACGGTGAATCTGCGCAAGCGCATCGAGCCGGGCGCGCAGAGTGACCGCCAGGTAGCGATCGGTATCCTTCTCGCCCTCCGACGGGGATTCGCCCCCGAATTCGGTCAGGTTCGTCACGCGCTCCTTTACATTCGGGTGGCTTGCAAAGAAATACGGACCCCGGTCGATGTATCTGACTGTCAGCTCCCGGTCCAGGCGCTCGAATGCCAGGGCACCGCCGCGCAGGTCATATCCGGCCTGCGACATCCGGTCGAAACCACCGCGATCCGCTTCGCGCTCGTAACCGCGCGAAAACCCCATCATGCTCGAATAGCCGACCAGGCCGACCAGCTCCGGCGGTATCCCGAATCCGGCCGCAGCAAAACCCCCGATCAATGTGATGACCGACGCGCTCTTGGCCGCATGGACGCTCCGGTACATGTGATCACCGGTGTAATGCGTCCCTTCGTGTCCCAGCACCGAGGCGAGCTGTGACTCGTCATCGAGCCGAAGGAGTGTCCCGGTATTGAAATAGACGCCGCCGGTCGCGACCGCAAAGGCATTGAAGTTCGGGTCGCGGATCGCACGGACATGCAGCTTGTCCTTCATGTCCGGGAATAACCGGTCGGTCACTTCCTGGAGGTAGGCGTTGAGTTCGGAATCCTTGAACAGCAACTCGCTGTGCTCGATCTGATACTCGCCCTTTTTCGTCTCGAACTCGATGCGGGCACGCTGTTCCTGTTCGTCCAGGGCATGGGCAGAACCTGCCTGCAGCGCCAGCAGAATCACAGCCGCAGGAATCACATTCATGGACGCCATGGACATCAGAACGGCTTGAATGTGATCAACTTGCTGCCCGGATATTCTTCAAACATCTTGCTGACCAGAGCCAGTGCGGTAGCGGGATCCCGAACGTCGCTGCCTGTCATGCCAAAGACTTCGCCGCCCGCCCTCCAGTTGAACCAGGTAAGGTCGCCACTGTGCAGATCGACGACACCGGCCACGACATAGGTGCCGCCACCCGGTACCGCATAGCCGCCGGCCGCGGCAAGGATCTGCATGAACACGCTGCCACCCGTCTGCTTGATTTGCGCCCCGGCCAGGAACAACGCGTAGTCGGCCTGCGCCCCGTCCGCCAGAAACGCGAGTCCAGGGCCGAGTGAATAGTCAAAATTGGTCCGCTTTTCGTGCCAGGCCTTGCCGCCATATTGAATGACGTTGGTCACGCAGTCGGCGACGATCTTGAAGAACTCGATATGCTCGCGCAGCAATCCTTCGGCCTCGCCTTCGAAGTTCGGCATCGCCACGATATCGAAGCGATTGTCGAGCCGCAGCATCTTGCCTGCCGCATCCCCGAGCGCGTATTGCGCTGACTCGGACCAGTCGGGCACGGCTTCGAGGCCGGCAACGGATTTCTGATAGACCGTGAACTCGACTGGCAGCACGACGATCCGCTTTGCGCCAGGCAGCGGTGTGACCTGGGTTTCCGGCGCATCGACTGATGTGAGCCCTGGTGCCGCGACGTCCGCTGGTGGCGCATCCTGCGGCGCAGCCGCGCCTTCAGGCGCTGGCGTTTCCTGCGATGGCACCGACTGGTCCGCAGGTACCGGCTGTGCCACCGGGGTCTCTGCCTGCGCTGGAACAGATTCCTGCACCGGCGCGGATTCGGTCACCGGCACTTCGGATACCGGTGCCGGCGTTGGCGTGGGTTGTTCCTGCGGGACCGCGACTATCGCCCACAGGCATACCAAGGCCGCGGCGAAGAGCCGGGCCCAAGTGCTCGTATTCATGATGGTGTAACCCCCGTACCGGGGAAGCCTACGCCAACCGAGGTCCTTGTCCAGAGTCCGGTACCGGGGCCCCGCAAGCCTCAACCGATCAGGTCGTACTTCCCGCCGCGCTCCAGCGCGCGCTGATACGCGGGCCGCGCATGGATGCGCCCAAGGAAATCCATCAGCCGCGGCCGGCTTGCACCGAGGCTTGCGCGCTTCACGGCGACTTCCAGCGGAAAACTCATCTGGATGTCGGCCGCGCTGAACTCATCGCCCGCGAACCAGCGGAATTTTGCAAGCTCGGATTCCATGTAATCCAGGTGACGCGTGATCTGCGGCACGATGAACGAGCTCTTGGCGCGTCCCGCGATCGCGCGCGCGAAGGGCTTGACGAAGAACGGCATCGGCCCCGATTCGATGCGATCAAAGACCAGCTTCAAGAGAAGCGGCGACATCGCCGAGCCTTCAGCGTAGTGCATCCAATAGGTGTAGCGCAGGCGCGCCGGCGTCCCGGGCGCCGGCGCGAGCTGGCCGCCGCCGTGGCGTTCGACCAGGTATTCGATGATGGCTCCTGATTCCGCCAGTGTAAGACCGCCATCGACGACAACGGGCGATTTGCCGAGCGGGTGCACTTCGCGCAATGCCGGTGGCGCCAGCATGGTCTTTGCGTCGCGCTCGTAGCGCTTGACCTCGTAGGCCAAGCCGAGTTCCTCGAGCAGCCACAGCACGCGCTGGGAGCGGGAATTGTTGAGGTGATGGACCGTGATCATGCGACTGCCTTCTGTGCCGCCGCATCCAGCGGCGGCAGCGGGCAGTGTACGGCAGCGCAGACCGCCCGCAATAGTTCGGATTCCGCGACCGTCATGCGCAGGTCGTGCGAAATGGTCCGCACCAGGGCCTGGACGAGAAGTTCCTTGCCGGCCGGCGCCAGCCGGTCGATTCGATTGAGCGCCATGTCGAGCCTGCGTGGCCAGTTCGAGAGGCGCTGGAATGGCGGACGTCTCACCGGCAAAAGCTGGGACATGCCGATTTCGTAGGCGCGCCGCGCTTCGGTTTCGTCCTCGCTGCCGGACAGCGCCAGCACCGAAAAGAGCGTTTGCAGGTCGTCCTCGACAGACTCAATCGAAAGGTCGAAAGTGCGCGCACCCGGTTGCAGTTCATCGCGCAGCTGCACCTGCGCAAGCTTTCGCAATGCGTAGGCGTAGATCGACACGCGGCCTTCGCGGATCAGCAGCTCATTGAGGCACTTCAGCAGGTCCTGGCGCTCCTTGCGGCCGAGCTGGTGCAGCGCCGGAAAAGCCTGCAACAGCGCAGGCATTCTCTGCGCCGCATCAAGCGAATTGATGGCAGGCCATAATCCCTCCATCGCCAGCCGCTGGTCGCGGCCCATCTGCTGCTCGATGAACGCGAGCTGCCGGCCGCGCGCATCTTCCGTCGTATCCAACGCGAGCGCGAGGAACAGCGCCCTCGCCCGCTCCGCATCGCGTGCGGCGGCGGTGATCTCCGGCGGCAGCGACACGCGCAGCTCCTGGGCGCGCTGCACATGGGAAGTGCCAGGATTCCCCACGAGTTGCGACACCATCGCAGGCGCCAGTACGATCGCGCCCTGCAGCACGCCCTCGAGTCGCTCCGCTGCGTCGGGTTGCGGCCGGCTCGCCTCTTCCGTATTCAGCGCGCGCTCCTGGTTCATCCGGATCCGCATCGCCTCGAATTCCCCGGGCCGGAAACTCGGATCGATTTCGCGGATACGTTCCTCGAGCGGCGGATGCGTCGCGAAGGCGCGAGTGACGCCCGATGCAAATAGCAGATGCGCGACCTCCTCGGCATCGGTGTCCTGGAATTTCGACCCGACACCGAGCGCCCCGATCTTGACCAGCGCGCCGCGCAGACCTGTCGGGTCGCGCGTGAACTGTACGGCCGATGCATCCGCGAGCGACTCACGCTTGCGCGACACCGCTGCCTGGATCAGGCGCCCGAAGAACAGCCCGATGTAGCCGAGAATCATCACCGCCAATGCCGCCGCCATGATGATAACGATGGCGCCGCCGCCCTTGCGGCCGCCGCCGCCACGCGGTGCGAAACGAAGCACGAAGCGGCCGATCAGCGCAATCACCATCAGGCCGAACAGCAAGCCGATCAGTCTCGTGCTGAGCCGCATGTCGCCGTTCAGCACGTGGCTGAACTCGTGCGCGATCACGCCCTGCAGTTCCGCGCGGTTCAGGGTGGTCAGTGCGCCGCGCGTTACCGCAATCGCCGCATTCGACGGGTTGTGGCCCGCGGCAAAGGCGTTGATGCCGGCCTCGCGCTCGAGCACGTAGACCGCCGGCACCGGTACACCCGAGGCAATCGCCATCTCCTCGACCACATTGAGCAGCCGCTTGCGCAGCGGATCGTTGGTGTCGGCGGTCACGCGCGTGCCGCCGACCGACTGCGCCACGACGCTGCCACCCGCGCTGAGCTGGCTCGTCTTGATCAGGGTCGAACATCCGATGACGCCGAGCACAACGAACGAACTCAGCATCACGAGGCCCGGGTATTGCTGGAACCACCAGCCTTCGGTCGGCGCGACGGCGAGCGCGTCGCGCGAGGCAATCATTGCAGCCGTGACGACGACGAAATCCACCGCGATGACGCAGGCGACAATTGCCACGATGAACAGCAGCACCAGCCAGCGCGACAGCCGGCGGGTCTCGGCCTGCCGCCTGAAGAAATCCATGTCGGTTCAGCCTGTCGCGTGGATCAGGTGAAGCTGACCTTCGGGACATCGCGCTTCTGCGGCGATTCGATCTCGAGCATCTGCGCCGGCATGAAGCCGAACGAACCCGCGATGAGGCTGTTCGGGAATACTTCGCGCGTGTTGTTGTAGCCGAGCACGGCGTCGTTGTAGGCCTGGCGCGCGAAAGCGACCTTGTTTTCGGTCGAGGTCAACTCCTCGGAGAGCTGCATCATGTTCTGATTCGCCTTGAGATCCGGATAGGCCTCGGCGAGCGCAAACAGCCGGCCGAGCGCGCCGGACAGCTGGTTGTCGGCGGCGGCGAGTCCCTGCACTGCGGCTGGATCGCCTGGGTTGGCGGCGGCGGCCTTCAGGCCGGTGACGGCGACATTGCGTGCTTTGATCACCGCCTCGAGCGTGTTGCGCTCATGGGCCAGGTAACCCTTGACGGTTTCGACCAGATTCGGGATCAGGTCGTACCGGCGTGTCAGTTGCACGTCGATCTGCGCGAAGGCGTTCTTGTAGCCATTGCGCGACGTGACGAGCCGGTTGTAGATTCCGATCAGGAACAGGATCAGCAGGACGACAACACCAAGCATTACCCAGATCATTGCAGCACTCCCCGTTTGACCCGCCAATGATACCGCATCAGCGGGGGGGCTCCGCCGGAAGCCGTGCCTTGAGCCAGGTGGCGATGTCCCGGACTTCTTCGAGGCAGACCTGGTGCTGCATCGGGTATTCCTTCCAGTCGACGGTGTAGCCCTCGGCGCGCAGCAGTTCGCAGGACGAAGTGCCAAGCCGCAGCGGCAGGACCTGGTCGAAACTGCCGTGGCACATCAGGATCGGCAGGTCGCGATTGGCAGGCGTCGCCTCGGCGGCGAAAGTCTTGCGCAGCGGCAGGTAGGTCGAGAGCGCCATGACACCCGCGAGGCGTTCCGGGTGCCGCAGCGCCTCGTGCAATGCGATTGCGCCGCCCTGCGAAAACCCCGCGACCACGATGCGATTCGCGGCAACACCCGCGTCGCGCTCCCGCTGGATGAATTTCGCGAGAATGGCCGCGGACTCGCGGATCCCCGCATCGTCCTGGGCACCGCTCGCCGACAATTCCTTGATGTCGTACCAGGCACGCATCCGCATGCCGTTGTTGATCGTGACGGGCCGCACCGGCGCATGCGGAAACACGAATCGCACGGCCGGGCTCGGCGGCAATTGCAGCTCCGGCACGATCGGCACGAAGTCGTTGCCGTCGGCGCCCAGACCGTGCAGCCAGATGACGGAGGCCGTCGCCGGTGTGGCAGGCGCCAGCACGACAGCATCCGCGGATTCCTGCTTCACCCTCGCGCGCGCCTGATCAGGAACCAGAGCGCGGTGCCGACCACCGCGGCTGTGCCACCGATCAGCAGATTCGGATCGACCGACTGCCCAGAATTCGTCGCAAACTGCTGGATCTCGGACGCGTAACGCCACAGCAGTGCGCCCCCACAAGCGCCGAGCCCGAGGATGGTGATGCTGCTCATCCAGGCTTCGCGCAGCAGCCGCCGGCGCAGCAGTGCGCGGCGGCGTTCGAATTGAGCACGCAGGTCCTCGCGCGGCGCGGCGGCAGCGAGCCCGGCAACGCGCTCCATCACGCGCGCCTCGAAACCGGGGCCGGCATCGAGACCGCCCAACAGCCTGCGCAGACGATCGTCGACGTTCATGCGACCTCCCGGCCGGCCGCGGCAAGCGCCGCGGCGAGACTCGCCCGCGCACGATGCAAATGCGTTTTCACGGTGTTGACCGGCAGCCCCATCATCGCCGCGACCTCCTCGACCGTCCGCTCCTCTTGATAATAAAGAGTAACGGCCTGGCGTTGCTTGTCCGGCAGGGCATCGACTTCGCGCCACAGCGCGCCATCAGAAGGCTCAGCCGAGGGTGATGCACCCCGACTTTCAGCCTCCTCGAACACCAGCGGATCCGACAGGGAAAGCGGGCGGCGCCGCTTGCGCATGGCCGATATCGAGGTATTGCGCGTGATCGCGTAAATCCAGGTCGAGAGCTGCGCGCGGCCGTCGTAACGGGGCAGCACCTGCCACAGCTTCACGAAAACCTCCTGGGCCACATCTTCCGCGGCGCCGCGGTCGCGCAACAGGCTGTAGGCCAGCCCGAAGACGCGCCGGCGATAGGCCGGCATCAGCCGCTCGAAGGCCTCCCCGACCCGGCCGGCCTGGATCAATGCAATGATCGCGTCGTCGGCGGGCATTCGGGTTGGACCTTCTCCCCGGTTGATACGCGACGGCGCCCTGTTCGGTTTCAGCGATTTTCAGAGGCCAGCCTGAAACCCGGCGACGCGCCAGAGCGTATCAAGGACCGTGAACAGGTTACACGTCCTCGAATGTGCGGGCGCGGCGATCGCAGGCTTCCTGCTCGGATGCGCGGTGCGCTTGGACGGGAGTCTGATTCAGCACATGCTGGGCCTGTTGCTGGGTATCTGAACCAACCGGGAGAATGTCGATGGAAGTCGAAGTCGTTGCAGTGTTGATCCCGCTCTTCGGGATTGTGTTCGGCATCGCCGTGGCGATCGTGGCGATCATCGCCGCACACCGCGAGAAGACGCAGCGTGTCGAATTGCGCCATAAGGAAAGGCTCGCGGCCATGGAGAAGGGCCTCGAATTGCCGCCTGAACTCGAGGAACCGGACAATAGCGGCAAGCGATCGCGTACCGGCTCGCTGCGCAGCGGCCTGATCGGCCTTGGCGTCGGCATCGTGCTCTACTTTGCACTCGACAGGCTGGCGGGCGATGACATCGCACTGCTCGGCCTGATCCCGGCCGCGGTCGGCCTCGCAAACCTCATCTTCTACTACGTCGAAGGCCGCAAGAAATCCAACGGCAACGGCGGCGCGCTTCGCTGACGCGCCGGCTCTGTGCCCCTAAAGATTTCCCTTCGCCCAGGGTCCCCAGATCGCAAAGGTGATTCCGGGATACTGGATATTGAAGAACAGCACTTCGCCGGCGGGGTCAAAACATGCGCCGGAGAATTCGCCGTCGCGGTAGTCGCCGGGCTTGACGTACTTCCCTGCGGCTAGAATCTTGCTTTGGTCCAGCCACACGTTGTTCTTCGCAAACGTGTATGACTGGTTCTCGGCGGTCAAGCCGAGCACGCGCGTGCCTGGGCCGTATTGATCCGTCACCGGCTCGCCGTCCTCGCACAACAAGATTCCGCCGCGAGGACTGACCGTGACGTTATCTGGATTGTCCGCGACCAGCTGACTGCCGGCCACGAAAATTGCGCGCAATGTTTCGGCCTTCGGATCGTATTCCCAGACCGCGCCCTCACCGTCGCCGCGACGTCCAAAGAGTCCGGTGCCGGCAGTCGAGTCCACCACATAGAATTTTCCGGCGTGATAGCAGATGCCTTCGCCGCGGCTGATGCGCAGCGCCCCCTTGGACCAGGCCTCCAGAAACGGGCCGCTGGCTTTGCCGCGCGCATTGGGAAAGTCCGCGGGTAACGCGCCCGGCTGCGCGTCCGGATTCTGCAGGTCGATCCACTCCAGCTGATGCAGATCACCGAGTGAAGGAGTCAGCAGATCCGCGTTCTTCTGGCCGACGACGCGCGCCGCCTGCAGGCGACCGCCCGCCTCGTAGCTACCGGGAGTCCCGCTGCGATCGTTCGGGATGAAGCGATAGAATGTGCAGCGGTTCGGTTCGTCCTCGGTCAGATAGGCGTAATTCGTGTCTGGATCGACGGCGACAGCCTCGTGCTCCATGCGCCCCATGTCGACGATCGCCTTGCCAGTCGTCTCCACTGGATTCCGGCGCACCTCAAACACATAGCCGTGCCGGCGGCCGCCACGCGCCGTGTAATCAATCCACGTCTCTTCGCAGCTTAGCCAGGTGCCCCATGGCGTCACGCCACCCGAGCAATTGACCAACGTACCGCCCAGAGACGGTTCGACGCTGATCCAGCGGCGGCCGCGAAATGTCAGGTTAGTCGTACCACCGCCCGGGGGCATCGATTCGCCGTCCGGTATGGCCGTGTCGTACCGACCCGGCGCGTTTATCGGTCTCGTCAGGTCGCACTCGTGATTGCGCACGAGGACAAGCTCATTTTCCGCATCGCGGCGTTCGGCAAAGATGACGCCCATGCCGTCGTGAAGATTCGGTGTCGGCTGGCCGTTGGTCATCGGGTCGCCCGTCCACGAATAGGACCGGTACTCAAAACCCTCGGGCAACATCAGGAGCGGCAGCGATGTCGTGAGATCTGCGACCGGCCGCAATAGCCCGTAGGGGCCGGGCACGATTGCTGAACTGCTCGCGCTGGCAGGCATGCGCCGCGACCGCAACTTGACAAGCACCGCAGCGACAGTGCCAGCCGCTATGCCCGCGGAACTCACCAGGAACACGCGCCTACTGACGACTGGAGCTTTCATCAATCAGCATATTAATACGGCAACCTGGAATTTGGTGCCGAGTTGGAGGATCGCGGTTTTTGATGATTGCGATCCTGCGACCCGGCACCAATTACAAATTACGGGCGATCTACGCGGCAGGCATAGCAACCGCGCCGCGCGAAATGCAGGTGCAGATAGGTGACCTCGTCGCGTGCGAGATAGCGCTCGATCAGTGGCGCGGCAGCGGCGCCGTCAATGACTTCCGCGTCTACCATGTCGTCCTTCGCGTCGTAGGCGCGCACCGACAGCAGTCGCCGTGTCAGGTAGGGCGGTAGCTCACCGGTAATGCGCCTCGCCTCGTGGATGGCTGGCCGCACAAAGATCGGCCCGGACGCGCGATACGGCGAGTGACTGTCTTGATGCACGAAGGGCAATAGCAGCACGCGCTCGCCGACCGGCGCATCTTCGAGGCTGATGCGGCAGGGAAAGCCGACCGGTTCATCCACGCTCATCCAGCGCATGCCGCGGGCGGCGAGTGCCTTGTCGTCAAGATGGAACAGCGACTCGAACAATTTGGGCTCGAGCCCGCGCAAAGTGTAGTTCATGGCGCGCAGCATCGCGGCCGCACGCATCGGCGACAACCCGATTATTGCTGTCCAGGTGCCTGCCCTGTTGGCGGGTCTTTCAGGTGATCGAACAGGTCGTCACGGGGCTTCTTCTTCCCGATCGGGATGATGCATGTCCGCACGCCGAGCCTTGCCCCATGGATGTCCTGCATCGTCAGGCTCGTCGAGCCGAGCGAGATGTAGCAGTAATCCGATACCCACAGGATCGTCTCGCCTTGCGATGTCGTGACGGTCGTTCCCACTCTCGGTAACAGCTGCTTGAACAAGGGAGGCGGCCCATCCGGTCTGGACTTGAGCTGGCCTCCGGATTGGGCAGCTGCCTCGAATCCGCGACGCCCGGGCGACCCGCGCAAGGCACCAGCCACCGCGCGCGCATCACCGTAAAAATCGAACTCCGTTGGCGGCGGCGTCACAGCCTCCGGAACCGGCATCAGGATGGAAGGCTCCTCGGCAGGCTCACTGGAAAATTGCACGAACTGCACCGGTGGCGGCGGCGGCAACGGTTTCCGGGGCGGTATCCATTCGATCTCTGCGATCTCGACCGCGGCGGGCGGTGTGCTTTGCTTCAGGCTTAGCAACCAGGCCGCCAGCACCAGGTGCAGGAGCAAAGTTGCGGCGATAGCCGTCGCCCTGGAACGATTCCAACTCGACGGCACGAGGACTCCACCGGGCGACCCAGTCCAATCCGACCGGGTGGCGCCGCCGGGGTTCAGTCAGGGAGCCCCCCGTCGCGTGGTTGCCGCCTGGTTTGCGGTGCTCAACTGTCGGGCGTAGCATCGCGCAGCGGTGCGGACCTGCCAAGCCGCGTCACAACAAGCTTCAGGGGGATAAAAGTGAATCCATTCAAGCTCATAGGTTGGGCGGCCATCGCCCTTTCCGTGGCCAGCGCCTTCATGACTTTCGAGTACATGGCGGCGCTATTGGTCGTGCTTGGCCTGGTCGCAGGCGTCGCGATAGCCGGTGAGGATCATGTGCGCGTGCTGGTCTCCGCACTCGTGCTGACCTCGCTTTCGGGCGTGCTGATGAGCATCCCGAGCGCCGGCGAGTACCTGACGAAGATCCTGGGTTCTGCGGGCATATTCGCCACCGGCGCAGCGCTCATGATCATCTCGCGCAATATCTGGAACAGATACAAGCCCTGAGCGGGATCCGCAGGACGCGGTCGACGAAAGGCCCGCCACCTGGCGGGCCTTTTCTTTCAGGCGCGGATGGCGACCGGTAACTCGGCGAGCCGCTTGTCGGCGGTCAGCAGGCGCAATGTTTCGGATTGGCATTGCGCCAGCAGCAATCGGTCAAAGGGATCTTCATGTGAGGTTGCCACGCGCTCGATCGCCAGGGCGTGACGCATCGTGACGGGCAGGCTCCTGAAGCCCGCTTCCTCGATCGCTTCTTCCAGTCCGGCAATCGGATACGCGAGCCGGTGTTTGCCGAGCCGGACTTTGATGGCCAATTCCCATGCACTGGCACTGCTGACCCAGCATTCATTGTCCGGGTCTTCCAGCATCGCTGTCGCCGCCGGCGACAGGCGAGACCGATCCGCCAGGGCCCAAAGCGCAACGTGGGTATCGAGCAGCAGCTTCAAGGTTCCAGCGCTCCACCGAACAGCTTGTCGAGCTGCTGTCGGTTCAGCGGCTCTGAGAGCTCGTCGAGCAACCGCCTGGGGAACTTGCCCTCAAGCGTCCCGAGCCGCACGCCACGCCTGCGGCCCAGGCCGACCAGCTTCGCGACTGGCTTTCCGGCCCGCGCGAGCACAATTGTTTCGCCGGATTCCACCGCTTCCACCAGCTTGGATAACGTGGTCTTTGCCTCGTGGATATTGACTTGCCGCATGCCCGATCACTATATTAGCTAACTTAGCTAAGTATACAGAAAACGGGCAGTTGCGGCAACGCGGGATTTATCGTGCGTGGATGTTGAAATGCAGCCGCTGATCCTGATACCGGTCGTCGCGCTTCGCGGCGCCGGTCGCGACCAGGACGTAGAGGATATTGAGCGCCTGCAGCGCATCGCGCACGCCCGTGCCGCGTGAACGCGTCGCGAGCTGCTTGGCGGTCACGTCCTGGCGGCCGGCGTAACTTTTGCGGATACGAGCCACGGCCTCACGGTTCACCAGGTTGAAGTAACCGCTCGCGCGCTTGGTGCGAGAGCCCGACATCACCACATAGGCCTTGCCGCTCTCGAAAATGTAATAGGTCTGCTTCTTGCCGGATGCCTCGCCGCAGTACTTGAGCCCCGTGGCCAGATTGCGAATATTCACAGACTTACTCCCCTACTTGATGCCGCAGAATATGCCGGCGGCGGCCCACTCGCGGAACCACGCGCCGAGCGTCGCCGCAAGCCGGTCCGCGTTGCCGCTGCGCCCGCTGACGCTCGAGCGAACCGCCTGCGCAAGCGTCTGGCCGCGTGCCAGTGCAGCCAGCAGCTTGAATTGCTCGGGCGCCTGGTCGCGCCGGAATACCTGGAACCCGCGACGATAGACGATTGCAAATGTCGCGCGCGGGCGTGGCATATGCGGTTTCCCGCCGCCGCGCGCCGCATTCATGTAGGCATTGGCCGGGAAGCGCAGCTTCAATAGCTGCAGCGCGGGAATCAAGCGCAACCGCACGCGATGCCACTGGTCGGCACTGATCGAGGCAAACTCGGCCGCCGTCAGTGGCTCGGCCCGCGCTGCGTCGAACACGTCTTCCAGCGCTCGCTCGATGCGCGCGACGTCAACCGCAAGCTTGCTGCGATTGCCGGGCGGCAGGTGCCGCGACAGGAAGTCCGGGAATCGCACGCTCAGGTGATTGAGCGTGCGGTGCTTCGAGGGATTCCGCTCCAGGAACTGGCGGCAGGCGCGCTCGAAAGCCTTTTCTCCCAGGACTTGCTGCGTGGTCGGGTATTCCGCAACCAGGATCTCGAGGAGCCGCGCGTAATACATGTGTGCGTAGATACCGATCCGCTCGATGGAGGTGAGCGACTTCGACGGCAGCACGACACTCTCGAGGCTCGCCGCAGCCTGCGGCAGCAGGCGCCGCGCAGGCTTCGACCGAACGCCACTCTCAGCGCCATCCGGATGCATCACGACCGCCTGCATCCAGCGCTCAACCGTCTCCAGTCGCGCGGTGTCCCGGAGACTCATGCGGCTACCCGCCGCTCTGCCTTGGCCCCGTTGCGGAACCGCGCGGCCTTGCCGACTTCCTGCTGCAGCACGGAGAACTTCGGCACATTCGCATCCCATTCGAGGAGCGTCGCGCGCCCGCCGGTCTTTTCGTGCACCCGCGCGTAGAGCTTCCAGACTTCATCGATCACGCGCCCGTCGTGCGTATCGATGCAGTGCGTGCCATTGTCCGTGTGGCCGGCCAGATGCACCTGCACCACATGCTCATAGGGCATGGCATCCAGATACGCCACCGGATCCAGGTCGTGATTCCGGCAGGTCACATAGACATTATTGACGTCGAGCAACAGGGCGCATTTCGCCTCGACGGCGAGCCGCGCAATGAATTCTTCCTCCGGCATCGAGGACGATGCAAAGGTGAGGTAAGTCGAGGGATTCTCGAGCACCAGCGGCCGCTCCAGGTAATCCTGGATGATCCGCACGCGCGAGACCATATGCCGCAGGCCCTCTTCCGTGTACGGCACCGGATACAGATCGTGGCCGTTGAGCCCCGCCACGCCGGTCCAGCAGATGTGATCGCCGAGCCAGACCGCATTCACCCGCTTCGCGAGTGCCGCGAGCTTGTCGAGGAATTCGAAATCAACCGGATCCGTGCTGCCGATCGACAGGCACACACCGTGCATCACAATCGGATAACGCTCGGCGATCTGATCCAGAAAATAGAGCGGCCGGCCTTCGGTATCGATGAAGTTCTCGGACAGAATCTCGAACCAGTCCATCGCGGGCCAGCGCTCGGTGATGTGCCGGAAATGCTGGGTGCGCAGACCCACGCCAAGACCGAGGTCCGGTAGCTTCCAGCGATTCGGGAGCGAGAATTGTGTCATCAGTGATCAGAGCATCACGCCCAAACGGCCGCCATCCAGGTCCGAACGACCCGGATGGCGGCACGATGTCGCGCCGGGCTCTCAGCCCTTGTGCAGGTGCGACGGATCAACCGGCACCTTGCAGCCGCCCTTGCCCTTGCAAGAGTTCTTGCCGGCGCAGCCGCCGTCACCCGACTTGCAGCCGCCCTGGCCCTTGCACTCGTTCTTGCCCGAGCACTCATGCTTGGCTTCGGTGGCGCAACCGCCCTTGCCCTTGCAGGAGTTCTTGGCGGCGCAGCCGCCGTCACCACCCTCGCAGCCACCCTTGCCCTTGCAGGAGTTGTGGCCTTTACAGATATGCTTGTCGCCGCCGGCCTCTTCCCCGGCCGACGCGACATTCGCAAGCTGCGCGCCGGCGAGCAGCCCGCCCGTCACGCCCAGCATCACCTTTCCGAAATCCCGACGATTCATAGACATGATCAATGCCCTCTTTGTTAACAAATGACCCCAAAGAGCTTGGGGTCAACCAATAGACCGGTCCAGTGCAGGAAATACTACGCCCCGGAGAAGATATCAGATGCAGGGCGTCTGCCTTTTGCGACGCAACAAGACCGACCTGGAGTTCGACTTGTTGCTGGGTCGCAAGTTCGTAGCTACTTCTTCGGCGTAAAGTGACGCGATGCCAAGCCTGCGCGTCATCGTAGCGTTACTTCTGGCCCTGGTGGCAATCGCCTGCCAGGCGGATGGGCAATCCCAGGCCCCCGCCAGGCACGGGAGCAAGGCCCTCTATGACAGCGACGACCCGGCCATCGTCAAGAAATCCCGCGGCGGCATCTGCTACGAATCGAGCGATGGCCGGTTCGCTGGCATCTACCACTACACCGCCTACGCGAACATGGATGACTGTCTAGCGGAAGGTGGGCGGCTGCCGTCAGACTAGCGCGATGCCCTACACACACGCCCTCGTCCGCCCGCCGGCTTCGAACTTCGCCGATGGCCTCACCAGCTCCGACGAGGGCGCGCCGGACATCGCGCTCGCGCTCGAACAGCATCGTGCCTATTGCCAGGCTATTGAAGAATGCGGCCTCGAAATCACAGACCTGCCGGCGGATCCTCTGCATCCCGACGGCACCTTTGTAGAAGACACAGCAATCGTCATGGCACACGGCGCCATCGCCTTGCGCCCCGGCGCGCCGAGCCGGGTCGGCGAAGTGGACAGCGTGGTCGCGGCGCTGCGCCGCCATTTCCCGGATATCGCGCAGATTTTCGTGCCCGGCACGGTGGATGGCGGCGATGTCTGCGAGGCCGACGGGCATTTTCTGATCGGCCTCTCGTCCCGGACCAACGAACTGGGTGCGCGCCAGCTGGCACGGCTCCTCGGTGACCTGCAGTGCACGAGCAGCATCGTGGACATCCGCGGCAGCGAAACGCTTCTGCATCTCAAGTCGGGGCTTGCCTATCTCGGCAACGGATGCATGGCCGTCACGGCGGAGTTCGCGCGTGATCCGGCGTTAAGCCGCTATGAGAAGATTCCCGTGCGAGCCGAGGAGCGCTACGCGGCGAATTGCATCCGGGTCAATGACCGCGTCCTGGTGGCGGCGGGCTATCCGAAGTTCATCGACATGCTGGTCGCCAGGCGCTTCAACATCGTGCCGCTCGAGATGTCCGAGTTCCGGAAGATGGATGGGGGCTTGAGTTGCCTGTCGCTGCGGTTCTGAAACAACCGGAAATCTTGCCGTCCATGTGCGCTCTTCCCGTGCCTCGCGCTACTATATTGATATGAGCATGTTACGAGTCCAAGTCCTGATTTGCTGCCTGCTGCTGACTGCCTGCGACAGCGGACCAGGCAAGGCCAGTCAATCGGAACCGGATGACGAGGCGACTGCCGCCATCGCGGAACAGGCGACCGTACCGGCGGTATTCAGAAAGAATGCCGATCTCGCCGCCTGCCTCGCCGAGGAAAGCGCCGAGCCGGATCCCGCAATCGCGCCCTGCCCCACCTACGTTCTGCAATCCCTGGACTACATGCTCACGGAGTGCCAAGGCGTCGGCGGAGTGCTTCAACCGATGGAGGAAGCCGGCGTCTGGTCGCTGGATGTGGACGCAGACAGCCGGCCCGAAGTTTTCGTCGACTTGACCCAGAGTTTCACCTGTTATGGCGATCCGGCCGTGTTTTCCTGCGGCAGTCTTGGTTGCCCCTACTTCATTTATTCCCAACGCGGTGATGCCTGGGTGGAGTTGGGTGCAGTGAACGCCGACGACGCGCCAGGCATCGAGGCGCTCCCCACCAAGACTGGCACTCCCGCGACTCTCCGCGGTGGTTGCCTGGGCGCGCGCCCCTGCAGCGAGATGACGTATTACAAGTGGAAAGGCAACGCCTACGATCGATCCTGGCTCGAGTATCGCGGCCACCTCGTGGATGTGGTTCCGAGCAACCTGTTGACACTCACGAAGGACGCATCGGTCCTGACGGCGCCGTCCAAAAACGGGCAGGAAATAGATCAGTATCCGGCCGGCACGACCGTGGTCGTGATCGGCGCAGCCCGCTCCGCACCATATAAGTATGTGTCGCCCTGCACTGGTTGCCGGCGCGGCTTCGTCGAGGCCGCAGCGCTCGAGTAGTAATCGTGCGCGCAACCTCTTGGTTAGCGATCGTTGCTGCGTCCTGCAGCGTGCCAGTCGCAATCGGACAGCATGCTCCACCGGTCGGTGTGGCAACCGAAGCGACGCGGCTCGCCAATGCGCAGATTGCGGCGGAACTACCGCTCGCCGACCGCCGCGATTTCGATAACGCCACGCGCGGGCTGCTGGCGCAGATCCCGGGCGGGATCATTCGCGCCGACGATGGTCGCATCGTCTGGAATGCCGGCGCCTACGAATTCCTCGATGGGTCCGCGCCCGCCACCGTCAATCCTTCCTTGTGGCGGCACACGCAGCTCGATCGTATCCATGGCCTGTTCGAGCTAAAGCCCGGGCTCTACCAACTTCGCGGTTACGACGTCTCGGTGATGACGCTGATCCAGGGTAAGAGCGGCTGGATCGTTGTCGATCCGCTGCTGTCGGCGGAAACGGCGCGCGCGGCGATCGCCCTCGCCAATCGGCGCCTCGGCCAGCGCCCGGTCCACGCCGTGATTTTCACGCACAGCCACGCCGATCATTTCGGCGGCGTGCGCGGCCTGATTTCCGAAAAAGACATCAGCGCGGGCATCCGCGTCGTTGCGCCAGAAGGATTCACGCAGGAAGCCGTCAGCGAGAACCTGCTCGCCGGCACCGCCATGGCGCGGCGCGCTGCCTTCCAGTTCGGTACGACAATCGCGCCGGGACCGGCGGGACATGTGGGCGTCGGCATCGGCACCGCGCTGTCGAAAGGCACGATCGGCCTGATCGAGCCGACCGAGACGGTCGGCGGCCACGGCGGCACGCTCACGATCGACGGCATCGAGTTTCAGTTCCTCAATGCACCGGGAACTGAGGCGCCGGCGGAGTTCCTGTTCTATCTGCCGGCATTCCGGGCCTTGTGTACGGCGGAACTCGCGACCGGCACGATGCACAACCTGCTGACACTGCGCGGCGCGCAGGTTCGTGATGGCCTCGCCTGGAGCAAGTATCTCGACGAAGCGCTCGTCAAGTACGGCGGGGAACTCGAAGTTGTGTTTGCGTCCCACGGCTGGCCGACGGTCGGGGCGGAGCCCTCGCGGAAGTTCCTGACGCACCAGCGCGACATCTACCGCTACACGCACGACCAGACCCTACGGCTCGCGAATCTCGGCTTCACGCCGGATGAAATCGCCGAGCAACTGGCCGAGCCCGGTTTCTCGACCGAAGAATTTTCCACGCGCGGCTACTACGGCACGCTCAATCACAACAGCAAGGCCGTTTACCAGCGTTACTTCGGCTGGTGGGACGGCGTGCCCGCTCATTTGCACGAACTGCCGCCCGAGGAGGCCGCCCGCAAATACGTTGAGTTCATGGGAGGACCGGAGGAAGTGCTGGCGAAAGCCCGCAAATCATTCGACCAGGGCGACTACCGCTGGAGCGCCACGGTCCTGAATCACCTGGTATTCAGCGATCCGGCGAACCAACCGGCACGTGATTGGCTGGCCGCGAGCTACGAGCAACTGGGCTTCCAGGCCGAATCCGCGATCTGGCGCAATTATTACCTGGTCGCAGCGCAGGAGTTGCGCCATGGGCCCGCCAGCCAGGGCGCCGTGCAGCTTGGCAACGCGGATTTCCTGCGCGCCGTGCCGACCGCGATGCTGTTCGATTCATTGTCCGTGCGCTTCAATCCTGCCAAGGCGAGGACCGCCAACTATGTACTGAACTTCGAATTTCCGGATCGCAGCGAAACACTTTGCGTCATCGTCGGCGATGATGTCGCAGTGCCGCGCATGGGCTGCCGCGCGGAGAACGCTGCCGCGACAGCACGAATGAATCGGGTTACTCTGGATGAAATACTGCTCGGCAGTGCGAAATTCGCCGATCGGGTCGCTGATGGCTCGATACAGGTGACAGGCGATCTGACCGCTGTACGCGCACATCTGGCGTCGCTCGACGAGTTCCCATACTGGTTCAACGTGGTGACGCCCTGAAGGGAGTCCTTCGCATGAATCGTTCAGGACTGGCCATCTTCGCCGCGACGGCGCTGCTACTCGGCGCCTGCGTGAAATCCCCGCCGCCCGTCGACGCCGCGCGAATCGAGAATGCCGCACCGGGCGAGTGACTGAGCGACGGCCGCACTTACGACGAGCAGCGTTTCTCGCCGCTTGAGCGCATCACCGACAAGAATGTCGCCGAACTCGGCCTTCTGTGGTTCCACGACCTCGAGGTCCCGCGCGGCGCCGAGGCGACGCCGCTGATGGCCAATGGCGTGCTCTATGTGACCGAACCCTGGTCTGTCGTGCAGGCGCTCGACGCCAGGACCGGCAAGCGGATCTGGCGCTACGACCCCGAGGTGCCACGCGATAAAGCCCACGACTCCTGCTGCGACGTCGTGAACCGCGGTGTCGCACTCTGGGGTGACAGCGTGTTCGTGGGTGCACTCGATGGTCGACTGATCGCGCTCGACGCCAGGAACGGGAAGTTGCGCTGGAGAGCGGAGACCTTCGATCCCGCGACGCCGCGGACCATCACCGGCGCACTGACCGCGAATACCGGCGCAAACGATCGCCGCCTGCTCGTGTACAAGCTCGGCGGCAAGTCAGAATTGCCGGAGTCGCCGGCCGTCGTAGTGCAGCACCCCGAACCGCCGCAGGCAGCAGACGACGCAGCGACGCTGCTTCGGGGCAGGTTGCTCTACCAGGGCAACTGCGGCGTCTGTCACGGCGATTCCGCGATGGGCAACAACATGCTGCCCGACCTTCGCTTCAGCCCGATGCTGGAGCCAGCCTCATGGAAGTCCGTGGTATTCGACGGCGCACTGAAAGCAAAAGGCATGATCGGATTCGAGAAGTTCCTGGCCGAGTCAGACGTCGAAGCAATCCGCGCCTACGTCATCTCCGAAGCCCGCAAGGAACTGGCCTTTAAATTGATGCCGCGCGACAAGTTCGCGAACCTGCGACCGGGCACCAAGTCACGGTTCAGTGCGCCGTAACCAGGTCACCGGTTAGGATGATCTCGACGCGACGATTGCGCGCGCGGCCTTCCCTGGTTTCATTGCCGGCGATCGGCTGGTCCGGACCGAGGCCCTCCGTCTCGATCGAGGACGCATCGACGCCCTGCCCGATCAGGTAATCCTGGACGCTTATCGCACGCGCAAACGACAGTGTCTGATTGGTTTCGTAGCTGCCAGTGTTGTCGGTATGGCCCTCAACCTTGAAGCGCAGTGATGGATAGACCCCCACGATGCCCGCAAAGCGCGCCAGTGCTTCCCGCGCGTCCGTATTCAGCGTTGCGGCGCCAATGGCAAACTGCACGCCGGCGATTTCCGCGACGATGCCGCGTTCGGTCTGGCGCGTCGGCAGCGCGCGGTTCAGCCGCGCCGTGAGATCCGCGCGCGCCAGCCGATTGGCTTCGAGCGCAGCGTCGCGCGCGGCCTGTTCCGCCGTCTGCATCTCGCGCCGCTTCGCTTCCTCGAGCGCAATATTCGCTGCCAGTCGCGCCTTTTCCTCCGCCGTCTGGCGCGCAGCCACTGCCGCCGCCTCCTCACGCGCGGCGGACGCGGCAGCCTCCGCAGCGACCTCGGCCGCCTGACGGCCGAGCACAGCTTTACGCCGTGCATCCTCGCCCATCTGCACCGCATCGCGCGCCAGCAAGGGCACGGTATTGCGTATCTTGTATTTCTTGCTGGCCTGCGCAGCCTCCGCATTGACCAACAGTTGCTCGGCCTGACCGAATTCGTCGGTCGCGAATTTGTCGGCCTGCGCGCCGCGGGCGATTGCAAGCGCATAGCGCGCCTGCACCAGGTCGAGCGGGACCTTGGAACCGGGATCGAACGGCTGGGCGGCGAGACCGGCGTAGTCGATTCGTTCCGTCAGGCCGGCGATCATCATGCTCTGGCCCCGGATGCGCCGCCCAAGGTTGCGCAGCACCAGATACTTGCTCGGGGCCGTGACCGAGAAGTGCGGCTCGGCGCTCACGATCAGCCCGAACTGGGAAAGCGATGTGGTCGCCTTCAGCGACCCGCGCCCCTCGCGAAGTTCCAGCGAGCCCAGGTTGTTGGCGCGACCGTCCGCGGTGACCGCCCACAGCACGTAGGTCGAGAATGGACCGAGCTTCCACGGATCGGGGAGCTTACGCACCGAGATGTCAACGCGTGCACGCCCTTCCTGGAACTCGACCTTGCCTTCCCCTTCGGCGGCGAGCGCGATCGCCGTGCCGTGAAATTCCAGTGTCGAGACCGGACCTTCCTGAAAACTGAAACCCTCGAGGCGCCCCTCGACGTCGCTGACCGCGGTGACGTCGCGCTCGAGTTGCTGCGCAGCCAGTGGCAGCGGCAAGCCGATCACCAGCACTGCCAAGGTGACGAGCCGCAATACTTTCATGGCCTCTGGCCTCCATCGGATTGTGCAACACCAGCCCTCTGCGCGCGTCCGTGGAATAACGGATAGAGCGGCAGACCGAGCGCGAGAAGTGCGAACGCCGCCCCGGCCTCGGCCGGACTCTCGATGATCGTGCTCACCAGCACACCTGCCATGATGAGTATGAACGCGAGCGGGACCAGCGGAAATGCCGGCACGCGGAAGGGACGCGGCGCATCCGCAAGCTTGCGGCGAAGCACCAGCAGCGCGATCCCCGACAGCGCCCAGAAAAGAACGAAAATCAGCGTCGCCAGATTCGTGAGTTGGTCGAATGTGCCCGAAGCGGCGAACAGCGCCGCGAGCACGCCGTGCATCAGTACCGATGCGGCGGGGACGCTCGCGCCCGGGCTCAGACGGGCAAAGCGCTGGAAGAACAGCCCGTCGCGCGCCGCCGCGTACGGCACCCGCGCACGCGTCAGCAGAACGCCGTTCAGCGAACCCACCGTCGAGATCAGGAAGATGATCGCCGCAATCGCCAGCGCATTCGGCCCGAGAAACGATTCAGCGGCGCGCGCACCGACCGCCGGTGCATCCGGATGGACGGTTGAGTTCGACGTGACCACCGCGTCGAATGGCAGCGCATGGAAGTACGCCGCATTCACGGATAGATACAGCGCGACGATCAACAGCCCGCCGCCGATGACCGCCCGTGGCACGTTGCGGGCCGGATCGCGCACTTCGGCCGCCGCCATCGGCAGGTACTGCCATCCGCTGTAGGCCCACAGGGCCGAGAGCATCGCAAAGCCGAAAGCGCTCATGGTGAAAGCCGGCGCAGGCGCCATGTTCACCAATGCGCTACCGGCAGCCGCCGTGTCGCCACCGCCCCCGGTGAACAGGAATACGCCCGCGATCAGGCCGACGAGCGCGATGACCTTGAGCGAGGTCAGGAAAGTCTGGACGCGCCCACCGAAGGCGACGCCCGCGAGATTGACGCCCGTGAAGATCGTAATGACGGCGATGCCGATCGATTGCCGCAGGCCGAACTGCCACAGCACCGGCTGCCCGAAAATATTCAGCGTGCGCTCAAACCAGGGCGACGGCAGCGTGACGATGTCCGACAGGAAGATCGAGAACGCCGCGCCATAGGCCGCGAGGCTCGCCGCGCCGATGATGAAGCTCATGCAGACATACAGGAATCCCGGCAGGTCGCCGAAGGCCGCACGTATATAAAGGTATTCGCCGCCGGCTCGCGGCAGCAGCGTCCCCAGCTCGGCGAAGCAGAGTGCGCCGAGCATCGCGACGAAGCCCGCGACAACCCACGCGGCCATGACCGGTAGCGGCGAGCCGACCGCCTGCGCCATCGGTGCGGACTTCAGGAACACGCCCGTGCCGATCGTGATCCCGACGACGATCGCGATACCGTGGACAAGCGTGAGGTCGCGGCGCAGTTCGGTCATGGCGGGCGAGCATAGCAAAGCCTGTGTAACGCAGGCTCGCAAGCTATCCTGGGCGCCATGGCTATTACGGAAAACCCGAGTCCGCGGCCAAGAAAATCCGCATGGTGGAGGACGCCTGGAATACCCGCGAACCCGAGCGCGTTGCGCTTGCCTGCACCCGCGCGAGCACCTGGCGCAATCGTTCGGAGTTCCTGAGCGGCCACCGCATCGCGGTTCGCTTTGCCTACGAGTGGCACGACGACTCAGGTCACTGGTTCCGTTCCTACGGCAACGAGAACCGGGAGTTCGACCAGCACGGCT
>JAENJD010000006.1:0-6180 GCA_016844605.1 Steroidobacteraceae bacterium | reverse complement strand
GGGCGGCGGCCGGATGACCACCCGGGGCTTTCCGATCTCGGGCTGTGACTTGGTGCCGGGCCGCAGGTGCGCAGGTTGTAACCAGTAAAGTCGTCATGCCTCTTCTCTGCAGCACCCCTACCGCTTCACTTTGGGGCGCTTGACCGCCCGCCTCACCCTGTACCTGGCAGCCGGTTCGCGAATTAGCAGGCCCGGCGGAATGTCGAGTTTCTTGTAGAGCGAACGAATCATCGGCAAGGTCAGTGAACGCTTCCTCGCGAGCACTTCCGACGCGCGATTCTTGCCTCCCAAATATGGTGCGATATCTTTTTGCTTTAGCCCCTGCTGCTCCATCCTGAACAGAATGGCGTCAATGGGATCAGGCTTGGCGAAAGCGAATCTAGTTTTCTCGTAGTCCTCGACCAACTTGGCCAGCAGCTCAAGGCGCAGGCCCTGACTGGATTCAGGATCGAGATTCAGGGCTGCCAGCCTCTCGACTTCAGCCAGGAAGATCCGGTGCTGCTCGTCCGTCTTGATGATTCTGGGATCCATAGTTCTCACGCGCCTACCTCTGCTGATTGCGCTCGTCATATTCGCTGTGCTTTCCTACCCACAGCACGCTGACGATTCCGTTCCTGAAATCAACCTGGACCTCCAACCGGTATTTGTCTCCTCGGACGTTGAAGATCACGATGTTGCTGTGCAGGAAACTCGCCGTTTCTTGAAGCCATACTTCGATCCATGGCCGAGCGTCCGCATGTGTTGAACAAAACTCGTCAAGCCTGTTACGGCCGACAATCCTCATGAGCCAACCTGCCTGTCGATTGACTAAAGGACAACCCGAAGTTCCCAGATTGGGAACCGGTCATTTCTTGCACGAAAGGGGCAAAAAGGCGACTAGTTCTTCTTGTAAGTCCCCATCAGCTCGACCTTCGCGAGCACATGCCCTTCCATCGCTTTCTCGAGCGCCGCCTTGGTCGGCTCCTTGAGATCCGGCAATATCACATCTAGCGCATGGAGCTTGTGGAAGTAGCGATGCCGGCCAATCGGTGGGCAGGGCCCGCCATAACCGGTGCGCTGCCAGTCATTCGCTCCCTCACGCGTGCCGGGCGGCAATGCGGCGGGTGCCACGGCTTCTTTTAATCCCGTTGCGCTCACCGGGATGTTGTAGAGCACCCAGTGCACCCAGGTCATCTTCGGCGCCGCCGGATCCGGTGCATCCGGATCGTCCACGATCAACGCGAGGCTTTTCGTGCCTTTCGGTAGATCGCTCCAGGCGAGCGCGGGGGAAATGTTCTTGCCCTGGCAGGTGTAAGTCTTCGGGATCGGGCCGTTATGGTTAAACGCCGACGAGGTCAGTGCGAGTGACATGACGAACTCCAGCATCTATGCCGCCCAGAATACTCCGCTAAGCCCATGATTCCAGTGGCACACCAATGGCCGCTCCTGCCGACTGCTAAATCGCCGGACAAACAGCTGGATCGGCCGCGACTTCGCGGCGGGCGGCGCCATCAGCGCCCGGATCGCGCGGTAGACTTCTTCAAACTGGCTCCGCGTTCTGCCATCGAGCGTCGCGACTGATTTTTCCAAAGCTTCAAGCTTGCGAGCGAGATCGGCGTTGGATGCCAGGACCTGCCGAAGCTTTACGAATGCCCTGACGACGTAGACGGACATTTCCACGGCCCGCGGGCTGTTCAGAACGGTGGCCGCCATGATTGCGCCGTGTTCGGTGAACGCGATCGGTGGGCGATTTGGATCTCGATGCTTTCGTGAACCTCTTGCATTTTGCAAGAGGTTACTATGTAACTCTTTGATTTATAACTGAAACACGAAATCGCCGGGAAACCGGTTCCGGTTTCGACGCACCTGCTGGTTCAGTCGTTCGGTTCGCACTCCGTAGAGCGCAGCCATTGCAGCCCATCATTTCAGACACGGGCCTTCTAAGGCCGGTGCGAATCGGCCGCATTCCGCGCGAAATCACCGTGCCCGAGCCGGGGCGGTTGCAGTTCGCAACCGCCTAAACCCTCCGCGCCTACCGCTACGCCGCTAACGCCCTCCTCAAGTCAAAGCTGAGCCGTCCCGCTCCAAATGCGACGACCTGCAACAAGCCACCCGCGATCGCGAGGTTCTTCAGGAAATGGATGAACTGGTTCTGGTCGCCGAAATTACCGTGAAAGAAAATACCGGCTACGATCGTCAAAACCGCCAGCGCGAGCGCAGCGATCCGCGCCTGGTAACCCAGGACCAGCAATAGGCCACCCCCGACTTCGACGATCACGGCAAGCACATAGCCGAGTTCCGGCAGCGGCAGACCGACCGCGCTGATGTAGCCGATCGTGCCGGCGGGATTCATCAGCTTGCCGATGCCGCTGATCAGGAAGATCGCAGCGAGCAGCCAGCGGCCGATGGCCGGTGCGTAGGACGTTGAGGTACTCATAATGATGTCTCCTTGAAATGTTTCGATGGTTGCTTACGCGGCGAGCCGTCCGGCGCGGAAATCCGCCACCGCCTGCTCGATCTCCTCGCGCGTGTTCATCACGAACGGGCCGTACTGGACGACAGGCTCGTTGAGCGGCCGGCCGGCGATCAGCACGAAGCGCGCGCCAGTAGCACCCGCCCGCACGGTGACGACATCGCCATCCGATAGCACAGCCGCAGTAAATTGCGGCACGCGCTCACCGGCGATTACGACATCGCCTTCAAACGGATAAACAAAGGCGTTGTGGCCCGCGGCGACAGGTAGCCCTACAGCTGCACCTGCCGTCAGCGTCACATCCACATAGAGCGGATCCGTCGTCATCGAGCCAGGTTCGGCATTCAGAGCGCCAACGACAGTCTCGCCATCGAGCGCAAGCCGCCCGGCGATCACTTTCAGCTGGCCACCACCCTGCAGTTCCACCACGGGTATTTCCGAGGCGGGCACATCGCGATAGCGGGCCGGCTGCATCTTGTCGCGCGCCGGCAGGTTGATCCACAGCTGGAAGCCGCGCATGCGGCCGCGATCCTGCTGCGGCATTTCCGAATGGATGATGCCGCGCCCGGCCGTCATCCACTGCACGCCGCCGCTCTTCAGTTCGCCGACATGTCCCAGGTGATCCTCATGGCGCATGTGGCCGTCGATCATGTAGGTGACGGTTTCGAACCCGCGGTGCGGGTGCGGCGGAAAGCCGGCGATGTAGTCCTCCGGGTTGTCCGTGCCGAACTCGTCGAACAGCAGGAAGGGATCGAGCCGCAGTGCGGCCTGCGAGCCCAGGCTGCGACGGAGCTTGACGCCCGCGCCGTCCGAGGTCCTGGTGCTCAAGATGATCCTGTCGATGATGCGTGCATTCATGTTTCTCTCCTAGGCGGCCAGGCGATCGACGGCAGTTCCGGCGTCGCGCATGGCGCGCTCCTTTGATTCCTGGCTGACATTCAGTCCCTCGGCATAGACGAACTCGATGTCCTTGATGCCGAGCAGCGTGAAAAAATTGGTGACGAAGGGCGTCTGCGTGTCGGCCGGCGTGCCCTGGTAGAAGCCGCCGCGCGCGGCCATCACGTAGACCTTGCGATCGCCGATCAAGCCCTCGGGTCCGTTCGCCGTGTAGCGGAAGCTGACTCCGGCCCGGGCGATGTGATCGAACCAGGTCTTGAGCGTCGAGGGGATGCCGAAGTTGTAGAGCGGCAGCCCGATCACGACGATGTCCGCGGCCTTCAGCTCCGCGATCAGCGCATCGGAAAGATCCACGATCGCCTGCTGCTCCGGCGTGCGGCCCTCGGGCTTGCTGAAGAGCGCGCCGATGCGCTCCGCATCCAGGTGCGGCAGCGGATCGCCTTGAAGATCGCGCACGACAACCCGGCCATCCGGATGCGCGGCCCGCCAGCGCTCGATGAAACGCCGGGTCAGCTGCGAGGAATTGCCGCGCTCGCCGAACAGGCTGGTGTTGATCTGGAGCAGGGTCGTCAAGAAGCACCTCCTTGGGGTCGGTGCTATTAAAGTATTTGTACAATCGATTAAAAAGCGGATAAATTCGGGTTTATCAATCGATTGGATCGATATGACAGCACCCCGAATCAGTCTGGAGCAGTGGCGCGCCCTGGTCGCAGTGGTCGAGGCCGGCGGCTACGCGCAGGCCGCGGAGCAGATCCACAAGACCCAATCAACCGTCAGTTACGCCGTGCAGAAAATCGAGCAGCAGCTCGACGTGAAGCTCTTCGAGATCCGCGGCCGCAAGGCAGAGCTCACGCCCGCCGGGCAGGTGCTCTACCGGCGTGCGCAGTTATTGCTGGAGCGCGCCGCCTCGCTCGAGCGCGGGGCGGCAAGTTTCGCCGCCGGCTGGGAGCCGCAAGTGAGTCTCGCCGTCGAGGTGCTGTTTCCGACCTGGGTGGCGCTGCGCTCGCTCGATCGCTTCGCCAAGGAGCGCCCCGAGATCCGCGTGCAGCTATATGAAACCGTGCTCGGCGGAACTGACGAAGCGCTGCAGGAACGGCGCGTGGATTTCGCGATTGTTGATTCCATTCCCCAGGGATTCTTCGGCACCGCGCTCATGCGTGCGCGCCTGATCCCTGCGGCAAACCCCGATCACCCGCTGCACAAGCTGGGCCGGCCGGTCACGCCTGATGACCTGCGCGAACATCGCCAGCTCATCATCCGCGACACCGCCCAGCAGCAGAAACGCGATTCCGGCGGCTGGCAGCGCGCCGAGCAACGCTGGACTGTCTCGCACAAAGCGACGCAGATCGCCGCAGCCTGCATGGGCCTGGGATTCGCATGGTTTGCGGCAGAGACAATTCAGCGCGAACTCGAGGCCGGCCATCTCAAGGAGCTACCGATGCAGGAAGGCGGCGAGCGCTTCGGCGAACTCTATCTGGTATTTGCGGATCCCGAGAATCCCGGCAAGGCGGCGTCGAGGCTCGCTGCGATATTGCAGGAGGATGTTGGGAAGTTGTGCCGAGAAGCCAAGGATCAGCGTACCGGATCGTAGACTGGAGGCATAATCCCACCATGATCAAGTTCCTCATCACCGCCGTCGTTACATTGGTCATTGCCCTGGCGGGCATGACCTGGCTCACCTTGCACTGGACCTATTCCGATGGCGAACGTGCGGGCTACGTGCAGAAGCTCTCAAGAAAGGGCTGGCTCTGCAAAACCTGGGAAGGCGAAATGGCGATGGTGACGATGCCGGGCACCGTGTCCGAGAAATTCCATTTCACGGTTCCGGATGACGCCGTGGCAGGCCGGATCAACGCCAGCGTCGGCAAGCGCGTGGCCTTGCACTACGAGCAGCACAAGTGGATTCCGCTCTCCTGTTTCGGCGACACGGAATTCTTCGTCATGAACGTGCGCGTGGTGGAGTGAGCGCGCGCCGCATTATCAGGTGCCTGGGCGGGACACCAGCGGGAACTTCGCGGGGCGCGGAGACGGCAACTCGACGCGATTGAGTTGGGCAATGGATGCGGCCCGGAACCACGGGAATTTGTCAAAGGACACAAATAATTCTTCGCCGCCAATGAGCAGCCAGAAGCCGTGCGGCGAGACGTTTGAGATCTCAACCGACGAAGCGCCGGTCCCAAGCGGTGCGGATTTCATCGGCGTGTTCCTCGATCAGAGCAAGCGCCAGCCGGATCTGTCGGTCGTTCAAACCATGATTCTGCGCCAGGGTTATCTGGGGCTCAAGCCAGAACTTTGCTTCCACATCAGGACATTGCACGGGCTTACGCGACCGCACATTCGGCCGTCTCGTTTCGTTTTAAGGTCACAATCTGTGACCTTAAAAAGCCATGGGATCCGCCGCATGGCGTTAATCAGCCCGAGTTCTCCAGGAATGCGCACTGCCTCCTAAAACGCAAATTGCGACCTTAGAGGTGGTCACAACTTGTGACCACCCCGCCCCATCGAGATGATCTTGTCGGGATCTTGCGGGTGGAGCATCAGAACCTGGGTGACTTCAATCAGAAACACCGCGCCCGGATAGTTCGGGTTGCCTCGTTCCTCCCAGGCAATGCGCATGCGCCAGGCCTCCACGTCGTGAACGTCGGCGCGCGCCACTTCCGCCCATTTTTCCGTGTATTGATGGTCTCTCCCGGGTGCTGACGGGCGAATTTTATGGCGAAGGATGCGCTGCGCAATTCCCACCGGACCTGCAGTTCAAATTGGTGACGGCATCGTGAACCGTAACCAATGCCAGGCTAACCCCCTGATTTAACTGCCGCCCGTCGGGATAG
>JAENJD010000005.1 GCA_016844605.1 Steroidobacteraceae bacterium | reverse complement strand
TCACGATCATCGCGGCGTAATTCATGGTCTCAGTCCTTTCGCCAGGCCAGTTCGACGAAGGCCGCGCGGCCGCGGCCCGGAAAATAGCGGTGGCTGCCGAATGCGAAATCTGCGCGGTCGGCATAGGCCGTGTCCAGCAGGTTGGTCACGCGTAGCGCGATCGTCCAGGCTGGTTGCGCTTGCCAGGAGAATCGCAGGTTCACGAGGTCGTGGCCGTCGTATCTCGCCGTATTGGCGGCGTTGGTCCAATAGGCTCCCACATACAGCCACTCCAGTTCCGCGGCGAAACGCTCCGCGTCATGCCTCAGCCGCAGCGCGTGAATCTGGCGCGGTGCCGTGTCGACATCATTTCCTGCGGTAATCTGCTCGCCCTGTTCGACCGCTGCCGTGAACCGGTATTCGTGCCGGGCGATTGTGCCGCTGCCGGCAATTGTCCATGATTTGTCGAAGGCCCAGTCAAGATCGTATTCGACGCCTTCGTGGCGCGTGCGTCCGTCGCTGACATTGAAACCCGCAGAGTCGCGCAGGATCGCATGCCGCTTTTCCATCGTGAATGCCGCGAGATCGAGCCCGGCCGACGCGCCGCGCCAGCGCAGGCCAAGCTCGACAGCATCCGCGCGCTCCGAATCGAGATCGGCGACGGATTGCTGGCGTTGCAGGCGATAGAGTTCCGTCACTTCCGGCGCGCGAAATCCGCGCGCCATCGAGAGGTAGGCGGCAAGGCTTTCGACCGGACGCCAGACGAGACCCAGCCGCGGCGCAAAGTTCGTGAAATCGTCAGAACGATCCGCCGGTCGCGAATAGAGACAGCCGCCGGGGCAGGCCACGTTGTTCTCGTCCGTGTTGCCGTCGATCATCCGGTTGTCATAGTCGTAACCAACCTGTTCGAGCCGTACCCCGGCCTCGATCGACCAGTTCGGGGCGAGCGGCCGCCGCCATTGCGCATAGCCCGCGAGTACCTGCGAGTCCACGTCATAGTCGTAGTGGCGACCGGCCGGGCGTATTGCATTCTGCGCGGCTGTGCCATCTGTCGTCGGGCCATCCTGGAGTTGCAGCAGTGAGCTGGCGGCGATCTCCGCGTCTGCGCCCAGCAGCAGTTCACCGCCCGCCACGTTTGCCCGCGTGAGCGAAAACAGCAGCCCCGCGCTGTCCTGGCCGTTGTCTTCGACTGGCTGGCCGAGCAGGAAGTGCTGCAGGAAATCCATGCGGGAACTACGCAGGTAGCCGCGCAGTTCAAGACCGGAGCCATTCTGGTAGTGCACGGTGAATCGTGCGCTTTGGGCGTCGCGGTAGGCCTCGGGATTGGGGTTCGAATGCGCGAGCACCGAATCCCGATAGGCGTCTTCGCCGGTGATGAATCCCGCGGTCTCCTGATCAAGGTGCGTCGCGGCCAGGCGCATGGTGAGGCTGCCGGCGGAGAGAGGCCGGGTCCACACGGCATTCAGCTTCTGTTCCGAGAATCCGGAAGAGTCGCGCCAGCCGCCATCGTCGGTCGCGACCAGCGCGATGCCGAATCCGCCAGCGCCGGTCTCGCTGGATGTCGCAATCCGGATGCGCCGATAGTCGTTGCTACCGGCTTCGAGGGCGACGCCGATAGCCGGCAGTTCACCTGGCAGCGCCGGAATCACATTGATGATGCCGTGCACGGCACTTGAACCGTATAGGGAGCTGCCGGGCCCGCGGAGAATCTCGACGGCCGCGGCTTGCTCGACATTGACCTCGAAGAGTTCATTCACATTGCAGGACCCGACCGGCCGGATCGGGATGCTGTCCTCGAGCACCAGCACGGCACCGCAGGCGCCCGCACCGGTCAGCACCGGGGAGCGCAGCGCCGTCAGGGATTCCTGTCCGCTGCCGCGCTGGATCATCGTCGCGGGTGCGCGGTTCAGGACCTCGGAGGAGTGAGTCGGACCGGTCAGCCCCACCGTCGCCATGTCAATGCGTGTCGCACTGCCCGGGTAGTCCATGACCGCCACCGGGCTTCGCGTGGCCGTGACGATCACTTCGTCGAGCGACTGCGCCGGCGCCGCGTGTAGTATCGCGAGCGACGAAAATACGACCGCGACGTGGACGGGCTTTGGCACGGCTGCGATTATCGGCGAGGATAGGCTGGATTGTCGCGGCGAAACGCGAGGGGGCCCCGAATGCAAAAGCTCATCGGCATCGCGCTGGCGGTCATTGGAGCCTTTGCGGTATCCGGCATTGCGCTTAACCGCGGCGAGCCCATCAACGCCCTCTGGATCCTGACCGCGGCGGCCTGCCTTTACACGATCGGCTATCGATTCTATGCGGCATGGATCACGGCGAGGGTGCTCTCCACGGATGCCACGCGCGCCACGCCCGCGGAGCGGCTCGACAATGGCCGCGATTTCGTTCCGACACCGCGCTGGGTCGTATTCGGCCATCACTTTGCCGCCATCGCCGGACCCGGACCGCTGATCGGGCCCACGCTCGCTGCTCAGTTTGGGTACCTGCCCGGCACGCTGTGGATCCTGTTTGGATCCGTGCTCGGCGGCTGTGTCCAGGATATGGTGATCCTGTTCCTCTCCACGCGCCGGAATGGCCGCTCGCTTGGCCAGATGGCGCGCGATGAACTGGGGCCCGTCGGCGGGTTCGCGGCGCTGTTCGGCACGCTGGCGATCATGATCATCCTGATCGCCGTGCTTGGACTCGTGGTCGTGAACGCGATGAAGCACAGTCCCTGGGCGTCCGCCACCGTTTTCGCGACCATTCCGATCGCGATGCTGATCGGGTTCTATATGCGCGGCATCCGGCCGGGACGCGTGGTCGAGGGATCGGTGATCGGCATTGCACTGTTGCTGTTCGCCGTCGTCGGCGGCGGCTGGGTCGATCATCACCCGGTGCTGCGCACCTGGTTTGACCACGATGGCCCCGCACTCGCCTGGTTCGTGATGGGCTACGGGTTCATTGCGGCGATCCTGCCCGTCTGGATGCTGCTCGCACCGCGCGACTACCTGTCCACATTCCTGAAGCTCGGCACGGTCGTGCTGCTTGCGATCGCGATCCTGGTAATGCAGCCCGACCTAAAAATGCCGGCGTTGACACGCTTCATCGATGGAACGGGGCCGATATTCTCCGGCAAGCTGTTCCCATTCGTGTTCATCACGATCGCCTGCGGCGCGATCTCCGGTTTTCATTCCCTCATTTCAAGCGGCACGACGCCGAAGCTGATCCGCACCGAGGCGGACGTGCGGCTCGTGGGCTACGGCTCGATGGTGCTCGAGTCCTTCGTCGCGATCATGGCGATGATCGCGGCGACACTGCTCGACCCGGGTGTCTACTTCGCGATCAACAGCCCGCTCGCGGCGCTGGGCGGCTCGCCTGATGCGGCGGTCGCGACACTCAGCGCTTGGGGGTTCCCGGTCACGACAGGCCAGATGCAGGCGCTCGCAAACGAAGTGGGCGAGGCGACGCTCTTTGCGCGCACCGGCGGCGCGCCATCGCTCGCGGTCGGCATGGCAAGCATCTTCTCGAGCGTATTCGGCGCCCGGCTGCTCGCGATCTGGTACCACTTTGCGATCATGTTCGAGGCGGTGTTCATCCTGACCACGCTCGACGCCGGTACGCGCGTCGGGCGATTCATGGTTCAGGATGCGCTCGGGCAGTTCTGGGAGCCGCTCGGCCGCACGTCGTGGTATCCCTCGGTGATCCTGGCAAGTGCAATCGTGGTGACTGGCTGGGGTTATTTCCTGTATGTCGGTGTCATCGATCCCTACGGCGGCATCAACATCCTGTGGCCATTGTTCGGCATCGCGAACCAGATGCTGGCAGGCATTGCGCTCTCGATCGCGACCGCGATCTTCCTCAAGACCGGGCGCGCGCGATATTGCTGGGTCACCGGGCTGCCGCTCGCGTGGCTCGCGGTTGTGACTTCGACCGCGGCCTGGCAGAAGCTGTTCAGTCTGGACCCGAAGATCGGCTTTCTTGCCGGGGCGTCGGATCTTGGCGAGAAGCTCGCGGCCGGTGCGCTGACCATGGAGAAAGCGGCAGTTGCGGGCAAACTCATGGTCAACCTTCGAATCGATGCAGCGCTGACCGCATTCTTCCTGCTGGTGCTATGGGCCGTGATCCTCGACATGTTGCGGATCGGCTGGCGCGCGTATCGCGGCGAGCCCCTGGCGTCAGCCGGCGAGGCGACGTATCAGCGTACCCAATTCGCGGGAGTGGCCAATGCCTGATCGATCAGTCGTGGAAATGACCCGTCGCGCGCTTGCCGGGTTTTGCGCGCGCCTTCGCGACGTCGTCTCCGGCGCGTGGGGCCTTCGGGCCTATGAGCAATACCTCAGGCACCTGCGCGCACATCATCCCGGGACACAACCAATGTCTCGCGAGGCGTTCTTCAGGAGCGATCAGGCGGCCCGCTGGGAAGGCGTCCGCAGGTGCTGTTGAACATGGCCCGTTCAATCACGCTCACGCTCTGCCTGCTGATCGCCGCTCCCGCGTTGGCGCAGCAGGCGCCTGCTGACGCTCCACCGCCGCGCCCCCGCATCGGGCTTGTGCTGTCGGGCGGCGGTGCGCGCGGGCTTGCGCATGTCGGCGTGCTGAAAGTACTTGATGAGATGCATGTCCCGGTGGATGCGATTGCGGGCACCAGCATGGGCGCCGTGATCGGCGGCCTCTACGCCTCGGGCATGACGGCGGCGGAGATCGAGGCGCTGGTCAAGACGGTCGACTGGAATGCGGCATTTCGCGACCGGCCGCCGCGAAGCGACCTGAATTTCCGCCGCAAGCAGGATGATCGCGAATTCCTGGTTCGTATCCCGCTGGGTCTCAAGGCGGGCAAGTTCCGCGTGCCGCGCGGACTGATACAGGGCCAGAAGCTTACGCAAATGCTGCGTCGCGAGACGATCTCGGTCGCGGGGATCGATGATTTCGATCGCCTGCCGACCCGCTTTCGCGCGGTCGCAACCGATCTCGAGACCGGCGATCGCCGCGTGCTCGCCGGCGGCGACCTGACCGAGGCGCTGCGCGCCAGCATGTCTGCGCCGGGTGTGTTCGCGCCGGTCGAGCTGAATGGCCGCCTGCTGGTGGATGGCGGCCTGGTCGAGAACCTGCCGGTGGACGTCGCCAGGGAAATGGGTGTCGACATCGTCATTGCGGTCGATGTCGGATTCCAGCCGGTCGGCCGCCGCGAACTCAATTCGGCACTCGCGGTTTCAAACCAGATGCTCTCCATCATGATGCAGCGTGAGACTGACCGGCAGCGCGAGCTGCTCGTGGATGGTGACGTGCTGATCGAGCCGCCGCTCGGCACGATGCTGTCGCTCGATTTCACTGTCGTCGATCAAACGGTCCAGCGCGGCGCCGACGGCGCGCGCGGCGAGGCTGCGCGTCTCGCTGAACTCAGTGTCGGCGAGGCAGAATGGCAGCATTATGTCGCCGCGCGCGCGGCCGGCGAGTCGAAACTCCCGGATATCCAGTTTGTACGCGTGGATGCGAAATCCCGCCGCTATCGCGAACGCATCGAGGCGGAGCTTTCGCCGGTCGTCGGCAAGCCGCTGGATCCCGGTGCAATGGAGCAACGCCTGTCGCATCTGTACGGCGACGATAACTTCGAGTCGCTGGACTACAGGATCGTCCGCGATCACGAGGCGGAGGGCGTCGAGGTCTCTGCGCGGCGCAAGAGCTGGGGTCCGAACTATGTCCGGTTTGGTCTCGAGCTGCAGGACGACTTCGAAGGCTCCAACAGCTTCAATGCCGGTGTCCGCACGCAGGTCACCGAGGTCAACAAGTACGGCGCCGAGTGGCAGACCGATCTGCGCATCGGTGCGAGTCCAAGATTTCTGACTGAGTTCTACCAGCCGATTGGCTATGCCTGGAACTGGTTCATCGCGCCGCGATTGCTGGTCGAGCGGCGCAGCTTCGATTTCATACAGGACGACGAGCGGCTGGCAACGTACCGTGTGCGCAATCAGGAGGCCGGGCTGGACGTCGGGCGCGAGTTCGGCAGCTGGGGCGAGTTGCGCGTCGGCCTGACCCGCGGTGAAGGTGACCAGCAACTGCTGGTCGGCAACGCAGCGGACCCGAACCTGCCGCCGCGCAGCGATTTCGAACGCGGCGAGTTGTACTCGCGATTCACGCTGGACCGGCTGGATGATGTCTATTTCCCGCGCAATGGCGAATCGTTCACATTGCAGTGGAATGGCCCGCGCAAGGGGCTGGGTGCCGACGTCAACGCGGACCGGATATCATTCGACTGGTTGCTGGCGCGCTCAAGTGGCCGAAACACTTTTGTGCTGTGGGCCTCCGGCGGCGCCGCAGTTTCGGGTCCGCAGGATTCGGTCCAGGATTTCTACACGCTGGGCGGGCTGTTCAACCTGTCCGGCCTGCCCGTTGAATCGCTGAGCGGCCCGCATTTCGGTGTGGCTCGCGCGCTCTACTATCGGCGCGTCGGCAGCGGCGGGCGAGGATTCCTGAATGTGCCGACTTACGCCGGTATTTCACTCGAGCTCGGCAATGTCTGGGAGCGACGCAGCGATATCGACGTGGACTCCGCGCGTTTCAATAGCGCGGCATTCCTGGGTCTCGATACCTTCCTGGGCCCGGTTTATCTCGCTGCGGGCGTGGACGAGCGCGGCAGCCGCAGCTTCTACCTGATGCTGGGCCGGCTGCGCTGAGGAACCTCTGATTTACTCTCGCATGGGCGCGACCGTGTGCGATTTTCGCCCTTGGCAAGAAGCGAGGCGTGCGCGCAACGCGCCTCATGCGGGAGTAAATTAGAGGTTCCCTGCGCTGGGCCGCTCGATTTTTCCGAACACGACCGAAGGCTCATCGCCGCGGCGTGAATAGAGATGCTGGCTTTCCATGTCGGCAAGCACCACATCTCGCTCCCTTGCGCTCGAAAACCAGTGGGTCTTCTGCCAGTCAGGCCCGACCAGCTTCACGAATGGATCGCCGGGCTTGAGGCGAACCTGGATGCCAAAGGGGCGCGCCTGCGGCGACGGCGCATTCAGGTTGTGCTCATGACAGATGGCCATGAAGTGACGATAGCCGAAGTACGCGCGAAAGGGGACTGTCCCCTTTTGGGGACTGTTCCCTCTAGAAGCGGCGATCGCCGGCGCCCTCGCGATCCGCCCAGCCGAGCAACCGGCGAGTGACGAACCGGTAGACGGGCTTGGCCGTAGCCATCCAGAGCCGTGAGGTCATTGCGGGTGTCGCAAGCATGTGTCGTTCGCGCGCGGTCAGCCGTTCCGGGCAATACATGCGCTTGTGCTTCAGGAGGTGCCGCAAGTCCTCGCGCGCCAGCGCTCGAAAAAGCCGTCCGCGCCGTGCCGACACCGTGGAAAGCTGGAAATCCACGAGCGCCGGTGCACCGATCGGAGTGACCAGCCAGTTGGGCTCCTTTGCGAGATCGTTGTGCGCCACACCCCGGCGGTGAAGCGCCGCAACCAGGCGGCGCGCCAGGCGGAAGTAATCGGAATTGCGCGGTCTTGCGACCTGCATCGGCCGGCCCTCGATCCATTCGCGGCGCAGCAGGCCGGTTTCGACCGCGAGCAGCCGCGGGGTGCCCGGCAGGCCGTCGAGCCGGGCAAGGGCGCGCGCTTCGCGACGGCACAGGCGGCGTGCAAGCCAGGAGAGCCACCAGCGCGCAGTGCCGGTGTCACGGACGACGATCTGCTGCCCCTGCTCCTGCTCAAGTGTCATCTGGCCGAACAGGTCGGACTTCAGGAGTTTCATGATTTCGCTTCAGGGCAAGCTGAAGAGCGCCTGCCAGGCGCCGCCTGCGCGCAGGGCTTCGAGCAAGAGCACGAGCAGCCAGAGGCCGAGGAATGAGGCCGCATCGAGAAAGGCCTTGCGGTAGATCCGCGGAGGCACGGTGACCCACTCAGGAGACCGTTGTCGCAAGCTGTTGGGCCAGAATGCGGGCACTGAATCGCGGTAATCGCGCCAGGCGTCGCCATGCGCCGCGAGCAGGGCCGAGTCTTCACGGCGGGCGGCCGTGAAGACAATCGCGCCGATGGCGAGTGGCAATGCGATCGTCAATGCCAGCGAGAGGGACGTGAGGCCGATTCCGATTGCGCCGATGATGGAGGCGAGATACAGCGGATGCCGGCACACGGAGAATGGTCCCTCGCGCACGAGCTGCTCGTCCTTGCGGCCGGCGATGAAGAGCGTGATCCAGAGCCGTGCGAGCACGGCGGTGACGACCAGCAGGAATCCAGCGGATTGCGCAATGAGCGCAATGCCGCCCTGCAGACTCCGGCCGCCGCTCATCGATGCCAGCGCGAGCACCAGCAGGTAAAGCGCCTGGGTCAGCCGGATCCTGGGTGTGCTGCGGGAAGTCGTCATGCGCTCATTGTAAGATAGCCTGACCATGAGCTTTGCCGCCGATTTCCTGGGATACGTAGGGCTGACGGTCATGACGCTCCTGCCGATCATCAATCCGGTCGGAACGGCCGTGCTGCTGCTCGGTATTGGCGCGCATCTCGATCCTGCCTCGCGTGAACGCCAGGTCCGCAAGGCCTGTATTTACGCGAGCGGAATCCTGATCGCGTTCCTGCTACTCGGCACCCTGATCATGCAGGTCTTCGGCATCTCGATACCGGGTTTGCGTATAGCCGGCGGTCTGGTGATCGCCTTCCTCGGATTCCGGATGCTGTTCCCGGACACCACGCCTGCCATATCCCCCGAGGCACTCGCCGAGGCGCAGGCCAAGACCGATATTTCGTTCTCGCCGCTCGCCATGCCGTCGCTGTCCGGTCCGGGCTCGATTGCGATGGTGATCTCGATGTCCTCGACGATTCGCCACGAGGAGCAGGGTGCGCGTGTCATCGTCGAGCATGTCGGTGTCGTCATCGGCATCGCGGTCGCCGCGCTGGTCTGCTACTTCGTGCTGCGCGCCGCCGAGCAGCTCAGCAGGAAACTGGGCAGCGCCGGCGTCGGCGCGATCGCCCGCATCATGGGCTTCCTGATGATCTGTATCGGCGTGCAGTTCATCATCAATGGCGTGGGCGAATTACTGAACGTCTAGGGTGGAACGAATGCGAGAGACAACGATGCCGGCCACTGCAGATTCCTTGCCCGGACGCAAGGACCCGATGCCGGTGCCGGAATGCCATTTCGTGAATGGCAACCGCCTGTCGCCGCCGTTTCCCGCGGGCCTTCAGCTCGCGATGTTCGGCATGGGGTGTTTCTGGGGCGCCGAGCGGCTCTTCTGGGGGCTGCCGGGCGTCTACTCGACTGCCGCGGGCTACGCGGGCGGATTCACGCCGAATCCGACCTACAAGGAAGTCTGCACGGGTATGACCGGGCATACGGAAGTCGTGCTTGTCGTCTTCGATCCCGCGCGAATCGGCTATTCCGGATTGCTCAAGTACTTCTGGGAATCGCATGACCCGACCCAGGGCATGCGCCAGGGCGGCGACGTCGGCACGCAATACCGCTCGGCGATTTACGCGACCGACGATGCCCAGCTACGCCATGCTGAAGAATCAATGGCTGCGTATCAGCGCGCGCTCAGCACGGCAGGGCATGGCCGGTCGATCTCGACGCAAGTACTGCGTGCGCCGGTCTTCTACTACGCCGAGGAATACCACCAGCAGTACCTGGCAAAGAATCCCGGCGGCTATTGCGGCCTCGACGGCACGGGTGTCGCCTGCCCGGCCGGGCTCGGAGTCGACTGACGCCTGGATGCGGGCCTAACTGTTGACAGTCGCGCCATCGCCATGCTGTCATGCGGTGTCCTTATACCGCACCAAGCCATGATGCAGCAGCGACACAAGCCGGCCATTTCATTGAATCGCACGACGGATGCCGTGCGTCCGTTGATTTTGCCCACGCTGTTGCTCGGCGAACTGTTGCTGCTTAGGCCGCAAAGGCGTGGGATGCCGGGCTGATACCCGGTAAGGATTCGGAATCCAGAAACCCCGCCACGGACACATGCCGCGGCGGGGTTTCTCTTTATGGAGCATTGACGAATGAGCCCTCATGACATCGACTACGTAAAGATCTTCGACACGACGCTGCGCGACGGCGAGCAGTCACCGGGCTGCAGCATGACGCGGGAAGAAAAGCTTCGTGTGGCGCGGGCGCTTGCCGAACTCGGCGTGGACATCATCGAGGCCGGTTTCCCGGCTGCTTCGCGAGGGGACTGGGAATCAGTGGCAGCGGTCGCGCGCGAGGTGCAGGCACCGGTCATTTGCGCGCTCGCGCGCTGCAGCCGTGCGGACATCGACAAAGCCTGGTCTGCGCTCGAAGGGGCAGCACGGCCTAGACTGCATGTGTTCCTTGCGACCAGCGCGATCCATCGCGTGCACAAACTTCACATGGCGCGCGACGAGATCATCCGAATGGCGGTTGAAAGCGTGCGCCACGCGCGTAGCCTCTGCGACGACGTTGAATTCTCACCTGAGGATGCTTCGCGCACCGAACTCGAGTTCCTCGCGGAAGTCGTTCAGGCGGTCGTCGACGCGGGTGCCACGACGGTAAACATTCCGGACACGGTCGGTTACACGACGCCGCAGGAGTTCCACGAAACTTTTACGTTTCTGCGCAACCGAGTTCGCGGCCTCGACCGTGTGACACTTTCGGTGCATTGTCACGACGACCTCGGCATGGCGGTCGCGAATAGCCTCAGTGCCGTGCGAGCGGGCGCGCGTCAGGTCGAATGCACGATCAACGGCATTGGCGAACGCGCCGGCAACTGTTCATTGGAGGAGGTCGTCATGGCGCTCGCGGTGCGCGAACAGGCCTTCGGCGTGCGCACCGACATCGACACCCAGCGAATTTACCCGACGTGCCGACTGGTGTCGTCGATCACGGGCATGCCAATTCCGCGCAACAAGGCCGTGATCGGCGAAAACGCATTCGCGCACGAATCGGGCGTTCACCAGCACGGCATGCTGCGCCACGCCTCGACCTACGAAATCATGCGTCCGCAGGATGTGGGACTTATGCGCAGCAACCTGGTGCTCGGCAAGCACAGCGGTCGGCACGCGTTTCGCGAGCGCGTCCGCGAACTTGGCTTTGAGCTCGACGAAGAGGAACTGGGCAGGGTTTTCACGCGCTTCAAGGCGCTTGCGGACCGAAAAAAGGAGTTGTTCGATGGCGACATCGAGGCGCTCGTACTGCAGGTCGAGGGAGATACCGGTGGGCCGTGGACGCTTGAGCGGCTCGCCACCACCTCTGCAACGGGCGAGGATGCACGCGCGATCGTGGAACTCGCTCACGTGGACGGTCGCCACATTGAACAGGCGGCGAGCGGCGACGGACCGGTGGATGCGGCGCTGACCGCGATCGAGCAGGCCATCGGCCTGCCGGTCCGGCTGCACAAGTTTGAGGTGCGCAGTGTCAGCGAGGGCGAGGATGCCCAGGGCGAGGCGCTGGTCACCGTCGTCTGCGATGGCCGCACTTATCGCGGTTGCAGCGTCAGTACCAACATCGTTGAGTCCGGCGTGCGCGCCTTCCTCGAGGTGATCAACCGGATCGAGCTCTCCCGCCAGAGCGGGCGCCGCCCGCGGCAGCCCACCGCCGGTGCGTCAATCATCCAGGGAGCCGCGTGACCGCGCTGTCGATGTTCGAGAAAATCTGGCGTGCCCATGAGGTCGTGCCGGAAACCGCCGAAACGCCGGCGGTGCTATACGTCGACCTACATCTGGTCCACGAGGTGACCTCGCCGCAGGCTTTCACCCTCCTGCGCGGGCGCGGCATTACCGTGCGCCGCCCGGACCGGACGCTCGCGACGCTGGATCACTCGACGCCAACGGATCCGCAACAAGTATTTGGCGGCGTGCCGATCCGGCTTGAATCGGCCGCGCGGCAGGTTGCCGAGCTCGAGCGCAATGCGGCCGAGTCTGGAGTCGAGCTGCTGGGGCTCAAGGACGTGCGGCGCGGCATCGTGCACGTCATCGGTCCGGAACTCGGCGCGACGCAGCCCGGAATGACGATCGTATGCGGCGACAGCCACACCAGCACTCACGGCGCGTTTGGCACTCTTGCCTTCGGTATCGGCACGACCGAAGTCGGTCACGTGCTGGCAAGCCAGTGCTTGCTGCAACGCAAGCCAAAGACGCTCGCCGTCGACGTCAGCGGGAGGCTCGCAGCCGGGGTCAGCGCAAAGGACCTCGTGCTTGCGATCATCAGCCACATCGGCGTCTCAGGCGGAAGCGGGCAAGTCATCGAATACCGTGGCGAGGCGATCCGCGCTCTCTCCATGGACGAGCGCATGACGGTCTGCAACATGTCGATCGAGGCCGGCGCCAAGGCCGGCATGGTCGCACCCGACGAGACGACTTTCGACTACCTGCGCGGCCGCGCGCGCGCGCCGGCCGGGGCAGAGTGGGAACACGCACTCGAGTGTTGGCGCGGCCTGCCGAGCGACGCCAGCGCCGTATTCAATCGGGAAGTCGCACTTGATGCCGCACAGGTCGAGCCGATGATCAGCTACGGCACCAACCCGGGCATGGTGGTCGCGATCGGCGGCAGGATTCCGGAACGCGACGACGAAGCCTTCCTGAAGGCATTGCGCTACATGGGCTTCGAGCCGGGCGAAGCACTCGCAGGCAAGCGGGTCGATGTCGTGTTCATCGGTAGCTGCACGAATTCCCGGTTGTCGGATCTGCGAGCCGCGGCCGAATTGCTGCGCGATCGCAAGGTCGCCCGCGGCGTGCGGATGCTGGTTGTGCCGGGATCGCAGCAGGTCAAACGCGCGGCCGAGGCCGAAGGCCTGCACGAAGTTTTCACCGCGGCCGGAGCGGAATGGCGCGAATCCGGCTGCTCTATGTGCATCGGCATGAATGGTGACACGGCCGCTGCCGGCCATTACGTCGTCAGCACGAGTAACCGGAATTTCGAGGGCCGCCAGGGCCGGGGCGCACGGACACTGCTCGCAAGCCCCGCGACCGCGGCGGCGGCCGCGGTCACCGGGCGCATCACCGATCCACGCGAGTTGAAGGCATGAACTGGCGGAAAGACTGAATCATGCAAGCCATCCACCGCATCCGTTCGCGCACCGTCGTGCTTCCGGCTGCCGACGTCGACACCGATCAGATCATCCCGGCCCGTTTCCTGACCACCACGATCCGTGACGGGCTCGGCCGGGCATTATTCGCGGACTGGCGCTTCGATTCGAACGGACACCCGCGACCCGATTTCGTATTGAACCGCCCGGAAACGGCCGGCTGCGAGATCCTGGTGGCCGGTCGAAACTTCGGTTGCGGCTCATCGCGTGAACACGCGCCCTGGGCACTTCACGATTTCGGCATCCGCGCCGTGATCAGCACATCGATCGCCGATATCTTCTTCAACAACTCACTCAAGAACGGCCTGCTGCCGGTGCTGGTTGACGAGGGAACGCACAGCTGGCTGCTAGCCAACCCCGGCGCAGACGTAGAAATTGACCTGGAGGCGGCGACAGTGACGCTGCCAGACGGCCGCCGGGCAGGGTTTCCGATCGACGCCTTCGCGCGCCATTGCTTGTTGCACGGCGTCGACGAGCTTGGCTACCTGCTGTCACAGCATGCGGCGATCGCAGCTCACGAGGAGGTTCGGTCGCGGTGAAGGCAAACATTGCGGTGCTGCCCGGCGACGGCATCGGCCCCGAGGTGACAGCCGAGGCGGTGCGCTGCCTGCGTGCGATTGCCGCGAAGTTCCGCCATGATTTTGAGCTGATCGAGGCACCGGTTGGCGCTGCGGCCATGGATGCCGGTCTGGAGCCGTTGCCGGCCCCGACGCTTGAACTCTCGCGCAAGGCCGATGCCATCCTGTTTGGCGCAATTGGCGCGCCACGCTATTCCGACCCGGCGCTTCGGGTGCGGCCTGAACAGGCAATCCTCGGCTTGCGCCGTGAGCTCGGCTTGTTCGCAAACCTGCGTCCTGTCGTACCGCACGCGTCGCTGCGTCACGCCTCGCCGCTCAAGGATGAGTTGCTCGAGGGCGTGGACCTGGTGGTGGTTCGCGAGCTGACTGGTGGCATTTACTTCGGGCGACAGCAGCGGCAGGGTGATGTCGCCACAGACGAGTGCCGTTATACGGTTGCCGAAGTCGAGCGCATCGCTCGGGTAGCCGGTCGGCTCGCCCGGGCGCGACGCCGCAAGATCTCATCTGTGGACAAGGCCAACGTGCTCGAGACATCGCGGCTCTGGCGCCAGGTCGTCACGCGCGTCATATCTGACGAGTTCGCGGATATCCACCTCGACCATCAGCTCGTCGATTCGGCCGCGATGCTACTGCTTATGCGGCCGGCCAGCTACGACGTGATCGTCACTGAGAATCTGTTCGGCGACATCCTGAGCGACGAGGCCGCAGCGCTTGCGGGTTCGCTTGGTCTCCTGCCGTCGGCATCGCTCGGCGACGGGACGCGCGGCCTCTACGAGCCGATCCATGGTTCGGCACCGGAAATTGCGGGACGCGGCATCGCGAATCCGTACGCCGCGATTGGCAGTGCAGCGCTGCTGCTGCGTCATTCGCTAGGCCTCGAAGTTGAGGCATCAATGCTCGAAAAAGCGATCGCCGGCGCAATTGCCGCAGGCGTGCTGACCCCAGACATTGCGCCGCGCGGTACCATGGCCGCCGACACTCACGCGGCCGGCACGGCCGTACTGGAGCGCCTCTAGCCGACCGCTCCGATTCGACCAGCTGCATACTCGCGGCCCCGTCAGCGTCGGGGATTTGAAGTACTTGGTGTGCGGTTACGGCCGGACGCGCGAGTAGCCCTACCCGGCGTCCGGTCGGTAGAGTTCAACCGCCTTGCGTGCCGAGGTCAGGATGCCTTTGATCATTGCGGAGCTGAAACCCTGGTGCTCCATTTCGTTGAGGCCGGCGATGGTGCAACCGCGAGGCGTCGTGACGCGGTCGATCTCTGACTCGGGATGCGAGCCTTCGCGCATCAGCAAACTGGCTGCGCCCCTGGCAGTCTGTGCGGCCATCAGCAGGGCTTCTTCCGGATGGAAGCCGATCTCTATGCCGCCCTGAGAAGCAGCGCGAATAGAGCGCAGAAAGAACGCGATGCCGCAGGCGCATAGCGCGGTAGCCGATTCCATCATCGACTCGTCGATTTCCAGCGTCGTCCCGACCGAGTCGAACAGCGTCTTGGCGCGCTCCAGCGCCCCGCGATGCTCGGGTGGTGCTGCCAGGCAGGTCATCGATTGGCCGATGGCGATTGCCGTGTTCGGCATGGCCCGTACAATCGCGAGCCCGGCGCCCGTCAGCGAACGGATTTGCCCGATCGTCACGCCAGTGACAACCGAAATCAGTGTATGACGCTTCGGATCGAGCGCCTCGCGAACCTCGGATAGCAGGGCATCGAGCTGTCGCGGTTGAACGGCGATGACGATGTGGCGCGAATTCTCGACTGCCGCACGATTATCCGCGCCGACGCGCAAGCCAGTCTCGGCAAGTTCGGCCAGCTTGTCGACATGCCGTCGCGTCAGCGTGATGTCGGCGGCGCGGAAGCGCTGCGCCGCAAGCAAGCCGCGGGCCAGCGCCTGACCGACATTGCCGCCACCGAGTATCGCTATCGGCCCGAATGCATCGCTGGCCGTATTTTTCTGCATTGTCTCCAACCTTATCCGTGTGTCCTGCTAATCGGTAACCGCGCCCTCGGCGGCGCTGCCCACCAGGCGGCGGTACTTTGCCAGCACGCCCTGCACGATATCGGATGGCGGGGCGCTCCAGGCTTTGCGGCGGGCCCCAAGTTCGGCTTCGGTGACGTTCAAGCGGATCTCGCGTTTCTCGGCGTCGATGGTGATCTCGTCGCCCTCGTGCACCAGGCCAATTGGTCCGCCGACGGCGGCCTCGGGCGTGACGTGACCCACGACAAAGCCGTGGCTGCCGCCGGAAAATCGGCCGTCGGTAATTAGTGCCACCGCAGCGCCCAGCCCTCGACCCATGATTGCCGAGGTCGGCGCCAGCATCTCGCGCATACCCGGTCCGCCCTTTGGACCCTCATAGCGAATAACAATGACATCGCCGCGCTCGATGCGTCCGTCGAGAATCGCCTGCAGACTCTGTTCCTCGGAGTCGAACACCCGGGCGCTGCCCGTGAACTTCAAGCCTTCCTTGCCGGTGATCTTCGCCACCGCACCAGTTGGCGCCAGGTTGCCGTACAGCACGACGAGATGGCTGTCGGCCTTGATCGGATCGTCGAAACCGTGCACGACGTTCTGACCAGGAGGGTAGCCCCCCACCGCTGCAAGATTGTCGGCGACAGTTCGGCCGGTCACTGTCAGGCACTCTCCATGCAGCAGGCCTTCATCAAGCAGCATCTTCAGGAGCGGCGTCAGTCCACCGACAGCGACGAGCTCCGACATCAGATATTTGCCACTTGGCTTCAGATCCGCGAGCACCGGCACACGCTTACCGATTCGCGTGAAGTCATCAAGCTCGAGGGGTACCCGGGCGGCGCGTGCCATCGCCAGCAAGTGCAGCACGGCATTGGTCGATCCACCCAGCGAAATGACTGCGGTAATGGCGTTCTCGAAGGCTTCACGCGTCAAGATCGTCGAGGGTCGCAGATCTCGTTCCACGAGCCGCATGACTGCTTCGCCCGCGTTCCGGCAATCGAGTCGCTTCGCATCCGAGACGGCTTCCTGGGCGGAACTGTTCGGCAGGCTCATGCCAAGCGCTTCGATGGCCGAGGCCATGGTGTTGGCCGTATACATTCCGCCGCAGGAGCCCGGCCCGGGAATGGCCGTGCGCTCGATTTCTGCGAGACCGGACTCGTCGAGATTACCGCTGGCGTGGCGGCCAACGGCCTCGAACACCGAGACAATGTCGCGCCCCTTGGCGCCAGGCCGGATCGTGCCGCCGTAGACAAACACCGCCGGACGGTTGAGTCGTGCCACGGCCATCAGGCAACCCGGCATGTTCTTGTCGCAGCCACCGATCGCCACGAGGCCGTCAAAACCCTGGGCGCCAACGACGGTCTCGATGGAGTCGGCAATGACTTCGCGCGAGACCAGCGAGTAACGCATACCCGGCGTCCCCATCGAAATACCGTCTGAAACCGTGATGGTATTGAACAGCACATTACGGCCCCCGGCGGCCCGCACTCCCTCACCTGCGGCATGGGCCAAATCATTGATATGCATGTTGCAGGGAGTGACCATGCTCCAGGTCGAGGCGATCCCGATCTGGGGGCGAGCGAAATCTGCGTCGCTGAACCCGACCGCCCGCAGCATCGCGCGGTTCGGCGACCGCTCGGCGCCGTCGACGACAAGCCGGGAATACCTGCGTTGATTCGATCCAGTCACGGCTTGATCATAGCCGCAGCCTGCGGAGAAACTCCACTCGTGTTGACAGCAGGCACGTGGGTCGTCAATGATTGGGTCATGTGCATGAACCGTTTATTTGGCCTCTTTTTTACGACCACACAGAGGTGTGGGCCGACGGCGTAGTTGCACGTAGCGAATACCTGGCAATACCCGAAGCCCCGCACCGGACGACCGCTGCGGGGTTTTTGTTTGTAGATCCGACAGGGAGCGATCATGAATAGCGACATTGGTGAAATCCGCCAGCGCATCGACGTCATCGATGAACAGATCCAGGGCTTGATCGATGACCGCGCGCGACTCGCCCACGAGGTCGGGGCCAGCAAGCAGGCTGACACCGCGGTCGATTTCTACCGGCCGGAACGCGAAGCGGAAGTATTGCGCCGCGTCCTTGCGCGCAATCGTGGGCCGCTGAAAAACGAAGAAATACTGCGGCTGTTCCGCGAGATCATGTCGGCATGCCTGGCGCAGCAGGAACCGTTGAAGGTTGCGTTTCTCGGTCCCGAAGGCACCTTCACGCACGCCGCCGTCACGCGTCACTTCGGCCATTCGGTGCGCGCCCTGCCGTTGCCAGAAATTGAGGATGTATTCCACGAAGTCGAGTCGGGTATTGCCGATTTCGGCGTCGTACCAATCGAGAACTCCACGGAGGGTACGGTCCGTCACACGCTCGACATGTTCATGTCCTCGCCACTGAAGATCTGCGGCGAAGTGGAGCTCGCTATTCGCCACCACCTGCTGGGCCGCATGCGCTCGCTGGGCGATGTCCGGCGCATTTGCGCCCATGGCCAGGCGTTGGCGCAATGTCGTTCGACGCTTGACGGGATCTTGCCGGGCATCGAAAGGGTTGCGGTATCAAGTAATGCCGAGGGTGCGCGCAGAGCCCGCGACGAAGCAGGCACGGCCGCCATCGCCAGCGAGGTTGCGGCGCAAATTTACGGACTGGAAACGCTCGTGGCGGAGATCGAGGACAGTCCCGATAACACGACGCGGTTCCACATCGTGGGCCGCGCATTGCTGGCGCCCAGCGGACACGACAAGACCACGATCCTGATGTCGATCGCCGACACGGAATCGCCTGGGGCGCTGCACCGGCTGCTCGAGCCGCTCGCTCGGTATGGCGTCAGCATGACGCGGATCGAATCGCGGCCATCCCGTCAGCGGAAATGGCATTATGTGTTCTTCGCCGACCTCGATGGTCATGCTGCTGATCCGAAGCTTGCAGCGGCACTCGAAGAGTTGGCCGGGACCGCCTCGTTATTCAAGGTGCTTGGCGCTTACCCATGCAGCATTTAGGGCCATCTTGAGTGCAACTGCTTGACTTGCCGGGTCGTTTCCAAGAATATCGATCCCATGCGACCCGCTCGCCCGCATTCGTCCCATTCTGTGAAACCGGTGTTCTTGCCGGTGCGTGGCGTGCTCGTCAGCTCCCTGACTGTCGTTAGCGTCCTCGTAGTCCTCATTAGCGGAGGTACGGGGTAGTCTGAGCTGACGGTCTTAAGCCGAACTCAAAACTGAACCCCGCACCGGTAAAGCCGCTGCGGGGTTTCTTGTTTTCAGGCCCGGGAAACCGGATCGATCGAAGTTTGATTGAGGGAATCACGATGAAGATGTTTGTCGAAGACGATGTAGATCCAAAGGCTCTGGCAGATGCGCGCATTGCCGTCATCGGTTATGGCAGCCAGGGGCGCGCCCACGCGCTGAACCTGCGCGACAGCGGTTACAAAGTCGTCGTCGGGTTGCGACCCGATGGCAAGACTGCGGCGCGAGCCAAGGCCGATGGTTTCGATGTTCGCACGCCAGCGGAAGCTGCGAAAGGCGCGACGTTGGTTGCCATGCTGACGCCCGACATGAGCCACCGCGCGCTGTTCGAGCAAATCGAAAAGAATCTATCGACGAAAGCGACGCTGCTGTTCGCCCACGGCTTCAGTATCCACTACCACCGCGTCCAGGCAGCTGAGACACTCGACGTCGTGCTGGTCGCACCGAAAGGACCCGGTGATCTCGTGCGCCGCCAGTACGAGGCGGGGCAGGGTGTGCCCTGCCTGATTGCCGTCGCGAACGATGCAACCGGCCGGGCGCAGGCGCGTGCATTGGCCTACGCGCACGCAATCGGCGGCACGCGCAGCGGCGTGCTCGAGACGACATTCGCCGAGGAGACGGAGACGGATCTCTTTGGCGAGCAGGCGGTGCTCTGCGGCGGCGCGACCGAGTTGGTGTTGAAGGGCTACGAGACGCTCGTCGAAGCAGGATATCAACCCGAAGTTGCGTACTTCGAATGCCTCCATGAGCTCAAGCTGATCGTCGACCTGCTGTATGAAGGCGGCCTCGCCAAGATGCATCAGTTTGTCAGCGAGACTGCCAAGTACGGCGATCTGACGCGCGGTCCGCGGGTCATCGACGATCATGTCAAGGAATCGATGCGGACGATCCTCGACGAGATTCGCTCGGGCCAGTTCGCCCGCGAATGGGTCGACGAAAACGCCGGCGGACTGCCGCGCTATCGCGAGCTGTTGCAGCGCGATCTCGACCATCCGATCGAGCGGGTCGGAAAAAGTTTACGCGAGCGGATGAGTTGGCTACGCCGTTCGGCGGCGGCTTGAGACAGCACGCCGACTTGCGATGGGAAGCACGATGAAAGGCGCCGCGGCATTGTTGGCGGCACTGCGGGAACTGGGAGTCGATACGGTTTTCGGCTATCCGGGCGGCGCCATCATGCCGGTCTACGACGCGTTGCTCGACTCCGGCATCCGCCATGTCCTGGTTCGCCACGAGCAGGCCGCCGCGTTTGCTGCCGACGGCTATGCGCGGGTCTCCGGCCGGCCAGGAGTCTGCATCGCGACATCGGGACCCGGCGCGACCAATCTGATCACTGGCATCGCCAACGCCTACCTGGATTCGGTTCCCCTCATCGCCATCACCGGCCAGGTCGCGACACCTCTGATGGGTACGGATGCATTCCAGGAAGTCGACATCTTCGGCATGACCCTGCCGGTCGTAAAGCACAGTTACATTGTGCGGCACATTGAGGACATTCCGCGCATCGTGCATGAGGCATGGAAAATCGCCTCCAGCGGCCGTCCGGGTCCCGTACTGATTGACCTGCCAAAAAACATTGCTGCGGGAGAAGCGCATGGCATCACGCGCCTGATCGAACCACAGCCGCCGGACCGTCAGCCTGATGCGATATTTATCAGTCGTGCGGCGGCGCTGATCGCCGCCGCCGAGCGCCCGGTCATTTACGCGGGCGGGGGCATTGGCATTGCCCGGGCCATCAAGGCATTCCGCGAGTTCGTCGCTGCAACCGGCATTCCAGTCGTCAGCACATTGAAGGGACTCGGCGCTGTGCCGACGGACGAGCCGCTGTTTCTCGGCATGATGGGCATGCACGGCACGCGGGCTTCGAACAGCGCCGTGCAGGAGTCGGACCTCCTGATCGTAGTCGGCGCGCGATTCGACGACCGGGCAACCGGCAAGCTCGATGGTTTCGCGCCATGCGCCCGCGTCATTCACCTGGACATCGATCCAGCCGAGATCGGCAAACTGCGCCGCGCGGATGTAGCCCTGGTCGGCGACCTTGGAGCGTTGCTCGCTGCTCTGCACGCGCGTCCGAGGGTCGGAGCATGGCGACGCCGCTGCCTGAATCTGAAGGCCCAGCATGCCTGGCGCTACGATGCGCCTGGCGATGGCATCTACGCGCCGGATCTGCTGCGCAGGCTTGCAGTCGCCGCGGACGGTGAACTGACCCTGACGTGTGACGTGGGCCAACATCAGATGTGGGTCGCTCAACACTGCCTGATCCGCAGTCCCGAACGACATCTGTCAAGCGGTGGACTCGGCGCCATGGGTTATGGGCTGCCGGCAGCGATAGGCGCCCACTACGCAGATCCGACGCGGCCCGCGGTCTCGGTCAGTGGTGATGGCTCGATCATGATCAACATCCAGGAATTGGCGACACTTCGCCGCTACGGGCTGCCGGTCAAGATCCTGCTGATCGACAACCAGTCGCTCGGCATGGTGCGCCAGTGGCAGGAGCTGTTCTTCGAACGCCGTTTCAGTGAAGTGGACCTGTTCGACAATCCCGATTTCGCAGAAGTGGCACGCTCATTCGGCGTCGATGCGCTGACTATTGATACTCGCGGCCAGATCGACGAAGCGATCGATGCGCTGTTGAATCATCCCGGCGCGCTGCTGGTGCACTGTCGTATCGACCCGGCGGCCAATGTGTGGCCGCTGGTGCCACCCGGACATACCAACGCAACTATGCTCGAAGGAGCCATGAAATGAAGCGGACCATTGAACTTAGGCTCACACGCGCAGAGGGAGCGATCGTCCGCACGCTCGGCCTGATCGAGCGGCGCGGCTTCGCCGTGACTGCGATCTCGACGCGCAGCGATGCGAGTTCGGAAACGCTGCTGCTGCGCCTTGAAGTCGTATCTGCAGACCGGTCTTTCGATGTATTGGTCCGCCAGATCCTGCGGCTGTTCGACGTCCGCGCGGTACTGCTGATGGAGTCGCAGCAGGGCGATGCCAGGGCTGCATGCTGACGCTAGCTCTAAAGGACTCGGACTGCAGTCAGAACGCGCTTACGATCGCGGACGTCGAGGCAGCTGCGCAGCGCATCTTCTCGCGCGTCGTGCAGACACCCTGCTTGCACTCGCTCACTCTGTCGAAGCTGACCGGCGCCGAGATTTACGTCAAGTTCGAGAACTTCCAGTTTACGGCCTCGTTCAAGGAACGGGGCGCGCTGAATTTCCTGCTCCAGCTCGACGACGAAAAGTGCCGCCGCGGCGTCGTGACCATGTCGGCAGGTAACCACGGCCAGGCAGTTGCTTATCACGCGAGCCGCCTCGACATTCCCGCCGTTATTGTCATGCCGCTGCACACCCCGTTTGTAAAGGTGGAGCAAACCAAGTCGCATGGTGCGGAAGTCGTGCTGCACGGCGAGACCCTGGGCGACGCTTTTGATCACGCCTTGGAAGTCGCTCGCAAGGAGGGTCTCACACTCGTTCACCCCTACGACGACCCCGCTGTCATTTCCGGCCAGGGCACCGTGGCGCTGGAAATGCTTGTAGCGCATCCTTCGATCGACACGCTGGTCGTGCCAGTCGGTGGCGGCGGGCTCATCGGCGGCATGGCGCTTGCCGCGAAGGCTCGCAACCCGGCAATTCAGATGATCGGCGTCCAGACTGCGAGCCATCCCTCCATGGTTGTGGCGCTCAAGGGCGGGACGTTTGTGTGCGGTGGCAACACGATTGCTGAAGGCATCGCGGTCAACTCGCCGGGTGTGATCACGAGCCGCATCGCGCGCGAGTTGGTGAATGACATTGTGCTGGTAGAAGAATCCGAGCTCGAGCGCGCCATCACCCTGTTCCTGAATGTCGAGAAAACCGTAGCGGAAGGGGCGGGCGCGGCGGCGCTCGCTGCCGTTCTCGCGGATCCTCATCGATTCCATGGTCGCAAGGTCGGCCTCGTGCTATCCGGCGGCAACATTGATCCGAATCTGCTGGCCTCGGTGATCGTGCGCGATCTTGTGCGTCAAAAACGCATAGTCAGTTTGCGTATCACGATGCCGGACAGGCCAGGATTCCTCGCCAGGATCAGCCAGACGATCAGCGACCTCGGTGCAAACGTCCTAGAGGTGGATCATCGCCGGCTGTCCATCGCCCTGCCGGCACGCTCGGCCACTCTGGAACTCACCTTCGAAGCTCGCGATGCCAAACATGGCGAAGCTGTCGTTGCGGCGATCAAGGCGGCCGGATTCGACCCGACGACCCTGCCGCCCTAGCATGGATTCCGAAATACAATCCAGCTTGGGCACATCGGATCGACGCTGGGTAGTGCACAAATTCGGAGGCTCGAGCCTGGCCGACGCTGGCTGCTTCCGGTGCGTTGCAGCGATAGCCGAGCAGTTGCCGGATTCCCGAGTCGCGGTCGTACTGTCGGCCTGCCGTGGTGTCACGGACGAATTGATCGCTCTCGTCGCGGCGGCTGAACGCACGGATCACAAGACCTGCGAAGCCACTCTTGCCCGCCTGCGGCAGAGACACACGGCCATCGCCTCGGAATTGCTTGAACCGGACGCGCGCGATACATACTTGAAGGGTCTGCAGGTCGATATCGGCGACTTGGGCCGCATGGTCGAGGCAGTTGCGCTGGTGCGCTCAGCCGGCCGCGACCTGCGCGACCTCGCATCGGGATTTGGCGAACTCTGGTCGAGCCGCCTTTTCGCAGCCTATCTCCTGGATCACAAGCACCGCCAGTCCGTGCAATGGGTCGACGCGCGGGAAATCATCATCGTCGAATGGGGTCCGATGGGACCGGGCGTGCAGTGGGAACGATCCCGCAGCAACGCCGCAAAATACAGGGCGCGAGACACCAACGCGACTCTCGTCATTCCGGGCTTCATCGCGACTGACACGCGCGGCCTGCAGACAACTCTCGGGCGCAATGGCAGCGACTTCTCAGGTTCCATATTCGGTGCGCTGCTCGACGCCCGCGAGATCGTGATCTGGACCGACGTGGATGGTGTGCTGTCCGCCGATCCACGCCAGGTGCCGGATGCAAAGATCATCGACTCTCTTTCGTACAGCGAAGCGATGGAACTGGCTTATTTCGGCGCCACGGTCATCCATCCGCAGACCATGGCCCCGGCTGTCGGGAAGGGGATCCCGATTCGGATCCGCAACACATTCGCGCCGGACAGGCCCGGCACGCTGATCGTCGCCGACCCGGATTCAAAGCTCGTCGTCAAGGGCATCACGAGCATCGACGACGTCGCGCTCGTCAATCTCGAAGGCGCTGGCATGATCGGCGTACCGGGCACGGCGCACCGGTTGTTCGGCGCGCTGCACGAAGCTGGCATCTCGGTGATCCTGATCTCGCAGGGCAGTTCGGAACATTCGATATGCTTCGCGATCCCGGCAAGGCAGGCCGCGCTCGCCGAGAGCGCCGTGCGCCGTGCTTTCGCAGTGGAACTGCGCGACGGGCAGATCCAGAGCGTTGAGGTCGCCGACGGTTGCGCGATCATCGCGATCGTCGGTGACGGCATGGCCGGCACGCACGGCATTGCGGGCAAGCTGTTTGCAGCGCTCGGCAATGGCGGCGTCAATATACGCGCGATCGCCCAAGGAGCTTCCGAGCGCAACATCTCGATGGTCGTGGATCGCAGGGACACAGCGAAGGCGCTCCGCGCCGTGCATGCGGGTTTTTATCTGTCGCCGCACACCTTATCGATTGGCCTGATCGGCCCGGGCACAGTCGGATCGGCGCTGATCGAGCAGCTCGAATCCCAGGCCGCGCGATTTCGCCGCGACTTCAATCTCGACATGCGCGTGCGAGGCATCGCAAGCTCGAAACGCATGTTGCTGACTGACGGTGCCATCGACCTGAAACGCTGGCGCGAGGAACTGGATCAACACGGCGAACCGCTCGATCTCGATCGCCTCGCGGGCCATGTCGCCGCGGATCACCTGCCGCATCGCGTGATGATCGACTGCACCGCGGACGCCGGCGTCGCGGGCCGCTATGCCTCGTGGTTCGCAGCGGGCCTACATGTCGTGACGCCGAACAAGAAGGCTAGCAGCGCCGGGCTCGCCGAATTTCGCCGCATGCAGCAGGCGCGGCGCGAAGCCGGCACTCATTACCTTTACGAGGCCACGGTCGGCGCCGCCCTGCCGATCATGCTGACGGTCCGCGACCTGCGCGAGACCGGTGACGGCATCCACACGATCGAAGGGATCTTCTCCGGCACGTTGGCTTATCTGTTCAACGTCTTCGATGGCAGTGTCCCGTTTTCGACGATCGTCGCGGACGCGAGAGCAAAAGGCTTCACGGAGCCCGATCCGCGCGATGACCTGTCCGGCATCGACGTTGCCCGAAAGCTTGTGATCCTCGGCCGCGAAATGGGCCTGCCGCTCGAACTGGTCGATGTCGAGGTCGAAAACCTGGTGCCGGAGGAGCTGCGCGCATGCAGCATCGGCGAGTTCCTCGCGCGGCTGCCAGCGCACGATGCCCGCATGCGTGAGCTTTGCGAGGCGGCCCGGTGTGAGAGCAAAGTGCTCCGATACGTCGGTCGCCTGACGGCGACGGGCAAAGCGACGGTCTCGCTCGAGCGCCTCGAGGCACGCCACGCCTTCGCCAACATCGCGCTGACCGACAACGTCGTGCGCTTCGTGACCGATCGCTATTGCGACAATCCGCTAATCGTGCAAGGGCCAGGGGCCGGACCGGCGGTGACCGCCGGCGGCGTGTTCGGCGATTTGCTGCGGCTCGCATCCTATCTTGGCGCGCGAATCTAGGCAGGCCTTGTCTCGCCAAGAATCCCGGCGGCTACTGCGGTCTCGACGGCACGGGTGTCGCCTGCCCGGCCGGGCCCGGCGTTGCCTGACGCCCCGCGGACTGACCATCGATGTGCTTGACGAGCGGCGCATCCACGCCCTGCTTGCGGGCGGTGTCGGCACACTGCTCTGCGCCGCGCAGGAATGGGTTCGGCACGCGTGCGCCGCCCTGAGCCTGCCGTGCGGCCAGCAGGCCGCCCAGGTACTGGTAGACCGGGGTCGGAAACAGCGACTGAGTGACGATGCCCGCGAACTCCCGAGGATCGACACCCGCGCCATGCACGATCAGCATCGCGTCCCGCAGGCTCTCGACGACCGCGGCCATCAGGAAATTCCCCGCAGATTTGACGACATTCGCTGCGGCAGGGTCTTCACTGATGAACTGGACCCGGCCCAGCACCTCGAGCACCGGCCGGACGCGCTCAACTGCACTGCGCGGCCCGCCCGCGGCGATCAGGAGCCGGCCGGCCGCCGCCGCATCGGGCGGCCCGAACACCGGCGCTGATATATAGGCCTGACCCGCCGCCTCGTGCGCTGCCGCCAGGCGCCGCGCAAGCCGGTCGCTGATCGTGCTCATGCAGACATGGATGAGGCCGGGCATGCCGGTCGTGAGGAGCCGACCATCGTCGAACAGCACGGCCTCGACGGCTGTGTCATCGGACAGCACGGTGATCACGAGTTCGGCCTGGCAGGCCTCGCCAGCCGTACGCACCGCGACGGCGGTATCGCGCGGCAGTCCGTCGAAGCGGCCGGGCGTGCGATTCCAGGCGAGGATTTCGTGGCCGGCGCGCGCAATGCGCTGTGCGATGGGCTGGCCCATCGTGCCGAGGCCGATGACGCCGACTTTCACGCCGATTCCCCCCTGCTAGGCGCCGAAGCGCGCTTGTGCCTCAGTTCGGCGGCTCGGCGCCGGGCTGAGGATCGGGCAATGGATAGGTACGCGCTTCCACCGGCGCCACTTCGGTCGCAGGCTTTGCGTTTTCAGCGGCAGGCTGCTGCGCGACCGAGGTGATGCGGCGGATTTCGGCAACGAGCTCATCGGCAGGTGCCGGGGGCGTGCTGTTGGCCGACAGTATCGCGGTCGCACTGGCCTCGCCGTCATAGAAACGGCGGTTGGCCTTGTTGTTGATGAAGATGCCACTGCCTTCCAGCGAGACGCCTGCGAACAGTCCCTTGGTCCGGGAGTAGGCGTAAATTTCGGAATCGAAGGTCAGGCTGGTCGAGGCCATGGCTGTGCGGCCGACCGGGCCGGCGGCGACCGAGGCGTCGGCGCCGAGCGTCAGCTTGCCGTCCGTGATGCCTTCGATGCTTCGCTTGGTCGTCAACACGAGCACGATGTCGGCGACCTGGCCGCCCCACTGAAAGCCGACGCTGCCACCGCCGGACTTCACGAAGACCGGATTGCTCCAGTCACGATTCTGGGTCCGAACCAGCATCACGCCACCGCCGAAGCGCGCGCCGCCGATCAGCGCAACCTTGACGTTTGCGGGCAGGATCACGATGCCTTCGGCGCGGGCCAGCAGCTGATCCGGGATCTGAAGATCCGGCATACTTTGAAGCTCGCGCAGCACGACCATCGAGTTATCGATCGTTGCTTCCTCGCGCGTGACCGCCAAAGCAGGTGCGCCGGTCAGTGCGCCGGCGAGAACAGCGCCAAGGATGATTCCGGAAAATTTCATTTTGGTTCTTCCTGTTCAGGGCCCGAGCGAACAGACCATGCCAATCGTGACAGGTTCCCCTGCAGGCGGGCCGCTCGGCCAATTGTATCCGTTGTGCGACGGCGGGTCCGCGCAAATCGACAGCGCCACGCCGTATCGTTCAAACTGGGAAGCAATGATGCGCCGAATCGCAAGCGCCTTCACCACATTGTTGCTGCTGATTCCGGTCACGGCGCGGGCCGAATGGCATGAGCGCGAGGCCGCGATCATGGGGACGCGCATCTCGGTCGAGCTTTGGCACGAGGATGCAGGCCAGGCCGAGGCCGCGATCGATGCGGTAATGGCCGAAATGCACCGCATTGACGACCTGATGTCGCATTACAAGCCCGAGAGCCAGCTTTCGCAGATCAACCGTGACGCCGCAACCGCGCCCGTGAAGGTGGACGCAGAACTTGCGGCGCTGATCGCGAGGGCGCTGGAGTTTTCGGAACTATCCGACGGCGCCTTCGACATCACCTACGCGAGTGTCGGCAACCTTTACGACTACCGAGAGCACCGTCATCCCAGCGAGGCCCAGATCCAGGCGGCCCTGCCGGCGATCAGCTGGCGTCATGTCGTGGTGGACCGCGAAGCTTCGACGGTTCGATTCCTGATGCCTGGCGTGCGGATCGACCTCGGTGGCATCGCCAAGGGTTACGCGGTGGATTCGGCCGCCCGGATCCTGCAGGCGCGCGGCATCCGGAATGCGACCGTCAGCGCCGGGGGCGACAGCCGCATCCTGGGCGACCGGCGCGGCAAGCCATGGATCGTGGGTATCCGGCATCCGGACGACCCCAATCGTGTGATCGCAAGAATCCCGCTGGAGGACACGGCGATGTCGACGTCGGGCGACTACGAGCGCTACTTCGACGAGAACGGTGTCCGCTACCACCACATCATCGATCCACACACCGGCAGGAGCCCGGTGGGCGTGCGCAGTGTCACCGTGATCGGCCCCAATGCGACCCTGACCGAAGGCCTGACCAAGAGCGTGTTCGTGATGGGGCCTGAGCGGGGCCTCGCGCTGATCGAATCCCAGGACGACGTCGATGCGGTTGTCGTGCGAAGCGACGGCCGCGTGTTCTATTCGAAAGGACTGGCGCCCCCCGACGGGGGGAGGGCACCCTAGAACCAGCCGGAGAAAAAGAGCCGGATGACGTTGGCGTCGAAGCTGTACAGGGGCTCGGTGCCGGGCGTGAGGCCGATCGGCCGCAGGTCGCGGAAATCATCGTAATTGAACCGGATGAAGTCGTACTTCAGGTTCACCGTGGCCTTCTGGATGAACTCGACCCTGGGGACGTTGAACTCGTAGCCGACGCCGAAACCCAGCGTCTGGCTATCCATCGTCGCGAGTTCCTTGTCGCGCGCGAGGAAATTCTGGAAGTTCGCTCGCGGGAACAGGTCCGAGTAGAAATCGGCCGCGCCCTGCATGTAATAGCGGAAGTGGACATCGAACATCAGCCGGTCGCCAATCGGCTGCGTGTAGGCGATCTCGAATGTGTTCGCGTCGATGCCCCAGGTATCGTTGTACCAGCGATAGTCGCCCTGCAGCGCGGCGCGGTAGTGCAGGTAATAGCGAGCGCGCAGTGCAAGAGCATTGCCGGTTCGCGTGCGCGGATAGCGTTCGAACTCGTATGAATAGCCAAGCGGCACGGCGTCCACGTAGCGCACGCGCCGGTAGGGATTGTTCAGGAATCCCTCTTCGGTCGTGGTTTCCCAGGACGCGCCGAGAATCAATTTCTTGCTGACGATCTGGGAGACATCAATGCCGTAGATATGGCGGTCGACCTTGTCGCCGAACAGCGGGTCGCCGCGGCGCGTCACGTCATCCTTGCCGCGGCTGAATGAAAGCTGGACCGTCGTCAGGTCGCCGAACATGTCCTGGCTGATCGAGAAGCTGGCCGTATCGGCGTCGTAATCATTTTCCTTGCTGTTGCTGAAACTGGCGGCGTAGGTGACCTTGCCGCGCAGGTACTCGAAACCAAGGCCATATTGGGTTCTTTCCTCCTGGTAGGGGCTGGCTGTCGTGATGACGTCGATGGAGGCCGAGGACACCATGTCGACGTAATAGCTCGCATTGACCGCATATTTCTCGGCAAATTTCTTGCGCACCAGCAGCGAGGGGCCGTCGATCCGGACGCCGCCACCGTCGTAGTAGTGGTACATCAGGTCGGCGCGGTCTTCGGGAAGGACGCCGGCGATCGACAGAGCCGGGCAGAGCAGCCAGCCCGCAGCCAGCGCGGCTGCGATTCCGCGGGCTATCCGGTTCAGTTGCATCCGCAGCCGCCGCCGGTTGCGCCCGCGGCGCCGCGGGCACCCTCGCGGGACTCGTAGACATGGCGCATGTAGGACGAAGCGACGGGGTCGCGGTCCCAGGCCATGATCGGATCGGCGAGATTCTCACGCTCGTAAGGCTTGACCCAGGGCTCGACATGCGAGCAACCCGAGAAAGCCAGCAGCGCGAGCGCAGCGAACAATGCGCGGGATGAGATCACGAAGGCTCGCGGAGCATCGCGCGGATCTGGGCGATGTACTCGGCCTCGTCGCCCGGCTTGTAGGCCCGGTGCTGCCAGCGTATGTGGCCCTTGCGGTCAACCAGCACGGTCGTCGGCATGGCGCTCACGCCATAGCTGCCGCTCACATGGTTGTCGGGGTCGAACAGGATCGGGAAGCTGACGGGGCGCGCGCTGAGGAAGCGCTCGGCGTCCGCCTTGTCGCTTTCGACATTGATGCCAACCATTGCGAATCCCATCGGCTTGTACTTCCGGTACATCTCGTCAAGCGCAGGGAACTCCTGCCGGCAGGGTCCGCACCAGCTGGCCCAGAAATTGATCATGACAACCTGGCCGCGCAGGCCGGAAAGCGACATTTCGCCGCCGGCGCGGCTGACGAGCCTGAATTCCGGCGCGGGGGGCGCGCCGTCGGTCGCGAGCGCGGACCAGGACAGCGCGAGCAGCCCCGCCAGCAGCGCAGCAACATGCAATTTCCTGTTCATCGGCATTGGCGTCTACCTCAGAAGTACGCCGTCAGCGACAGCGTCGCTTCAAAATTGTGGGCAGTCTTGTTCTTGCCCAATACATCGATTTCCATCACGTGGTCACGAATGTCCAGGTGTGCAGCGAGCCAGTCCTTGACCAGCACCCTCGCGCCGGCACCGGCCGTCAGCGTGAACCTGTCACCGCCGGCGAATCGCGTGCTGCCGGCACCGAGCGTCAGATAAATGGCGCTGTTCAGTGCACGCCTGCCGCCCAGGAATACCTCACCCGGAAGTGCATTCCAACCGAAGCCGAGGCTGTAGTACGTGAACTCCCTCTCACTGTCGCTTAATAGCGGCGCAGAACCCGAAAGGCGCTCGAAACTGGACAATCCGGCATTGCTGAAGCCGACGATTCCCTCGGCAAAGAAGTCCTCATTGATGTGGTAGGCAAGCCGGGCGCCGTAGACCACGTTGACTTCAAAATCCTCGACCGACAGGGACCCGATATAGGCGCCGGCCTCCCAGTTTTCCGTGTCGATGCGGGCGGGGCGGACGTCACGCCGCTCGACCTGGGGATCGATGACGACCTGATTGTCCTCACTGCCAACAGGGGTCTGGTCGGCCCGCCGCGCAGTGGATTCACTGCCTGCAGGCGCCGTGCCCGTAGGCGCCGTGCCTGTAGCAGGCTTGTCGCGCCAGGGCATCCACGCACAGCCGGTCATCCCCAGGACCGCTGTCAGAAGAAGAACGCGAATCCAATTTTCCATTCGTAGGCTTCCTCATTCTCGTCACGGTCCGTGAAGACCACATAGTTCTTGTATTCGGCCCGCAGTATGAACCGTCGCGCCAGATAGGAGCGCACGCCCACGCCAACATAGGCCAGCTGGTCGGTCCGTGGGGGCGACTGCGCCACCGTGGACTTTGGCTCGACGTGGATCAGCCCCGTGCCCATCGACGCGAAGGGCTGGATGCGCCATTCCGGAACGAACACGTGTGTCGCGCCGATTGCGACGATCTGGCCGTCGGAGAAACTGCCGAGCAGGTGCGACAGCGCAAGTTCGCCGGAAAGGTGCGCATTGAATGCGTAGGCGCCATACACGGTGACTACATTGGCGCCGCCGAAGTCGCCCAGCATCAGGCCGACCTCGCGGCGATGGGCCGTAAAGTCCTCGCGTGCGGGGTCGTCAATTTCCAGTTTCGCGCCTGCGGGCACCAGCGTTTCTGCGATCTGGCTGCGATGGACCCAGCCTTCGTGGCCGGCGGCATCGCGGATCTGAAACCAGTCGGTGCGCCGCTTGAGCACCTGGACCGTCTCGCCCCGTGGTACGACCTGAACAATGGGGAATCCACGCCCGGGACCGGTGTGGAGTTCCAGATAGGGATCGACGACGATGACCGTGAGTGCATCGCGGTCAGCGGCAATGGCGGCGCCGGCGCACATGAGCAGCGCGCAGGCAATGAAGAGTCTCATCGCTTCAATTCGTCGGCGCCATGAACGGGTCGTTGTAATACTGCCCACCGATGTCCAGCCATTCGGCGATCAGCCTGAGTTCCGCCGCGGTCAGGTCGCCTGCATGCGATCCGCCCGCATCGAAACGGCTGAAGAACGTCGCCGAAGCCCTGGCGCCCGCAGCGCTCATCGAGGGGCTCACGGGCACGGGCACGAGCGTCGGCAGCCCGGTGATCGGATCCGGCGGACCCGGCACCAGGATGTCCTGCAGCGCGCCCATGTTAACTTCCTGCGCGTTGTCCGTGAACAGCAGTTCGCGGTAGGACACGAAATGGTCGGCCTCGTCGGGTGATGGACCACCCGAAAGGTCGAGTTGCCCGGCCGGCACCCGCACGGCGCCGGCGGCATCAGCCGGGCTGTGGCAGGAGACGCAGGTGCGGTCGGCAATCACCGCGCCACCTGCGTCCAGGGTCAGTCGCGGCAATGTCCACAGCGGTTGCAGATGGTTGGGGTAGTGGATTGTGATACGGCACAGCATGGTCCAGTTCGACTGGCAGCTGCCGCTCGTCGGCGCCGCAGTCGTCAGCTGGTTGTAGCGATAGCTGAATGAAGTGTCGGCGGGCCGGCCGGCTGCAACCGGGTCGGTCCAGACGTCGTCATAGATGACGTCCACGGAAGGCAGCTGCGAGGCGCAATTGGTCTGGCAACTGATGCGCGCGCGCACTTCCGCCATGGTCTCGCCCATGTTGGCAAACAAGGCCGCGTTCGTATTCGGGAATGGCTGGCCCGTGGTCGGCGCGCCCGGATTCACGGAGACAAACAGCTGGCGGCGTCCGTGGGAAACTGCGGGTGGAGTTTGCGCGCCAGCAGGCACGTGGCAGCCATTGCAGTTCAGGAGCTCGCCGGCCCGCAACTGCATCCAGTTGAGGTGTCGCGGCGTGATACGCCGCCCATCGCGATCGACGACGCCGACCGCAAATGGCACGCCGGCAGGCAGCTTGATCTGCACCGAGCCGTCGGGCTCGATCGGCGCATAGGCCAGGATTTGGCGCATGCCGAGACCGCCCGCGGCTCCGAAGGCTGTGGCGCGGAAATCGCGCACCTCGTCATCGGGCAGGCCGACCGCCTTCTCCACGCGCAGGAAGCGGGCCGGACGCTGATCCGCGGTCGCCTGCGCCGGGTCACGCAGCGCCGTGATGCCGCCGGGCGCGGCATCCACGCCATCCAGGTCGTAGACGCTCTTGATATTCAGGATGCCGACATTTTCCGCGGCGAGCAACGGGTCGTAATCGACGCCGGCCACGGCATCGAGGATCACGGCGGGCAGCGGCACACGCGGCGCCATCAGCACGACGTCCGAATAGCGCACGCCCTCGGTTGGCTGCAGCACCGGCCGCTGCGTGAGATCGCGCGGATCGAAGATCCAGACGCCATAAAGTGGCGGCGCCGTCACGGCCGCCGGATTTGCAAGGCGGCTGGCGGTGCAGGGCACGGTAAGCCCGCCCTCGAGCAGCCGGCAAATGGTCCAGCTGACGAGCAGCCGGTTCGTGCCGTCCCACATCGGGAATATCGACGCATAGCGCCCGCCCGGCGACGGGCCTGGGTCGGTGCGCACGTCATTGGGGGAAAGCCGCCTCTGCGCCGGACCGGCGAGGCCTGCGTTGGACAGTGTCGGTTGCTGGATCTCGACGAAGCTCGTGGCGTCGATCGACACCGGATCGCCGCCGAGTTCGGTGTCGTCGAATGAACGCAACAGCGCGACGATGCTGCCATCGGGCCGCGGTCGCGGCTGCAGGAATTGGACGTCCGTCGTTCCGGTTCCCGTTGCATGGCTGTTCGCGCCGTACAGGAGCTCAAGACCGCTGCCGTCGGGATTGACCGTATATAGATGAATGGAGCTGCCACTGGCGTTCTCCCAGCGGCTGAACACGATGCGTCCGTCCGCGAGCACCGCGGGGTCCATGTCGTGACTCTGGTTGAAGGAGATCTGGCGAATGATCTGTTGGATGATGGTGCCGTCCGGGTTCATCACATGCAGCACGAAGGCGTGTTCGTTGCGGTCTTCGTCCTGGGCAGCAAACTGCGGCTTGCCTTCGTCGATCAGCACGGCCTTTGACTGGCGCTGGCGCGTGGACGAAAACACGATGCGGCCGTCCGGCAGGTAGTTGGGCGCAACGTCATGACCTTCCTCGGCGACGAGGTCGGAGGCGATCACGCGGCGCAGCGTGTCGGTCGGGCGGTCGTACTCATAGATGGTCCACTTGGGCTGTTCGCTATCCATCGCGCCTGGGATCAGCGGCATGCGCATCGCGAAGACGAGCTTGTTGCCATCGAAC
>JAENJD010000061.1 GCA_016844605.1 Steroidobacteraceae bacterium | reverse complement strand
GGCGTGTTTTTCGGAACGCTGGTGATCGCGCGCGACGAAAAGACTTATCAGGGCTCGATTCCGCTTGTGACCTTCGGCGCGCTGACGGCGGCGATCATCGCCGTGTTCACGCTGGCCTCGGGCGCGATCATCCTGATTCCGACCTGGCTGTGGTCCATGGGGCTCGTGAGCACCATCGACCCGCTGATGTACAAGCTGGTCTGGTGGGCGATGGGGCATTCGTCGCAGCAGATCAATGTGTCCGCACACGTCGCGATCTGGTATGCGATCGCCGCGATGCTGTTTGGCGCCAAGCCGCTGTCGGAGAAGGTCAGCCGCGGCGCGTTCCTGCTGTACATCCTGTTCCTGCAGCTTGCGGCCGCCCACCACCTGATGGTGGAGCCGGGCTTGAGCTCCGAATGGAAAGTGTTCAATACGAGTTATGCGATGTACCTGGCCGTGCTCGGCAGCATGATCCACGGCCTCAGCGTGCCGGGCGCGATGGAGGCGGCGCAGCGCGCGCGCGGCTTCAACAACGGCATCTTCCAGTGGCTGCGCAAGGCGCCCTGGGGCAATCCGGCCTTTTCCGGCATGTTCCTGTCGCTGGTGATGTTCGGGTTCCTCGGCGGCATCTCGGGTGTCGTCATGGGAACGGAACAAATCAACATCATCATTCACAACACGCTCTATGTGCCCGGCCATTTCCACGGCACGGTCGTCGCGGGAACGACGCTTACATTCATGGCCATGACCTATCTGCTGATCCCGCTGATCTTCCAGCGCGAAGTGGCGTTCCCAAGACTTGCAAGATGGCAGCCCTATGTCTTCGGGCTGGGCGTCGCCGGTATTTCGTTGTTCATGATGGGCGCCGGTACGCTCGGCGTTGCGCGACGGCACTGGGATATCACCTTCACGACCGCACCGTTTGATTTCAACTATCCTCCGACGGCACTGCTGCTGATGGCCCTCAATGGCTTGTCGGCGATTGCTGCTGCGATCGGCGGCCTGATGTTCATCGTGGTCGTCGTGACCTCGGTATTCTTCGGCAAGCCGGTGCGCGACAAGATCATCCTGGCGGCGCCTTCCGGGCAGCCGATTTCTGGCGCGGTCGCCACCTACGGCAGCGCAGGGACGATGCGCATCCCGGGCACTCTGGTGCTCGTCGGCGTGTTCTTCATCGCCTTCGTGCTGTACTACTTCGTCAACTGGAAGTACCTCTCCGAAATCTGGCCAATGCGATAGAGTGCATCGTGAGGTGCGCTGTAACAGTCGCCGCGGCGATGCTGGTCGCAATGGTGGCGTTCGCTTCGACACCGGATCCCGAGCTGCCTGCCTTTGACGCAAAGATCGCACTGCGAGCCAGCCAGGCTGCAATAGGGCGGGGGCTTCCCGACCTCGCTTTCACGGATCAGCAAGGGAAGCTTCGCAGGCTCGCGGAGTTTCGCGGCCGCCCGTTGATCATCAGCCCGGTCTTCACCAGCTGCTTCGGCGTGTGCCCGACGACCACGACCTGGTTGAAGCAGGTCGCGGAGATGGCCCGCGTTGTGCTGGGGCCCGGATCGTTCAGCGTGCTGACGATCGGCTTCGATACCGCAAATGACACGCCGGATCGCATGCGCGAATTCGCAGCGGCGCGCGGGCCATTCCCGCCGGATTGGGTATTCGGCTCCGGAGATGAGGCTACGATCCGGACGCTGCTGGCGGCGCTCGGCTTCACCTATGCGCCGACGTCGCGCGGATTCGATCACATGATCCAGGCGACGATCGTGGACGGCGAGGGGGTCGTGTACCGCCAGGTGTACGGACAGGAATTTGAGCCGCCGCAGCTGGTCGACCCGTTGAAGCGCCTGGCGCTTGGCCAGCGCGCGCGCGAGGATACACTGGAGGCCATGATCGAGGGTGTGCGACTGTTCTGCACCGTCTTTGACCCCAAGAGCGGCCGCTACCGGTTCGACTGGTCAATCGTGCTGAGCGCCATCATCGGCGTCATGTGCTTCACGGCTATCGCCGTGTTCCTCTGGCGCAGCTGGCGCCGGGCATCGTGACGGCGAATCCGCGGCGATGGCTGCGCGCGGTCTTCGGCGCGCTCGAGGCGCTGTGCTCCCGCGTATTCACGCCGGCCTGGAATCCGCTGCTGCAGCTCGGGGCGCTCGGCTGGTTCTTCTTCTGGGTGGTCGTGGTCAGCGGCATCTACCTGTATGTGTTTTTCGATACAGGCATCACGCGTGCCTACGATACGATCGAGACGCTGACACATGCGCAGCCCTGGGCCGGCGGCGTGATGCGCAGCCTGCATCGCTATGCATCCGACGGCCTGGTGGTCATTGCACTCGTACACCTGCTGCGCGAGTTCGCGCTCGACCAGATGCGCGGCAAGCGCTGGTTCGCCTGGATAACCGGCCTGCCGTTGCTGATGTTCATTTACGTGAGCGGCATCACCGGTTACTGGCTGGTCTGGGACGTGATGGCGCAGTACGTCGCAGTCACGACCGCGGAGCTGCTCGACGTTCTGCCGCTGTTCGGCGAGCCGATATCGCGTAATTTCGTCAACGAAGTGTCCCTGTCGAGCCGCTTCTTCACGCTGATGTCGTTCATTCACATCGCCGCGCCGCTGCTGCTGCTGTTGTTCATGTGGATCCACATCCACCGGCATACGGACGCGCGGATCCAGCCGGCGCGCGGACTCGGATTACTGGTGCTGGGTTCGCTGCTGGTTCTCTCGATCGCATTGCCCGCGGTGAGCCAGGCGCGCGCGGACCTCGATGTCGTACCGGCGACAATCGGGCTCGACTGGTTCTACCTGCCCGCATATCCGCTGGTTCAGCAGTGGGGCGGGGTGACGGTCTGGCAAATTCTCGGCGGAATGTTGCTGCTGCTCGGACTGATGCCGTGGTTGCCATACAAGCGCAGCCCGCCAGTGGCACAGGTGAGTCTGCTGAACTGCAATGGCTGCGGCAGATGCGTGGCCGATTGTCCATTTGGAGCGCTGTCGCTCGAGCCGCGCAGCGACTGGCAGACTTACTCGGCTGAGGCCGTCGTGAATGCCGATCGTTGCCTCAGTTGCGGTCTCTGCGTCGGCGCCTGCCCGACGGCGACGCCATTCCGCAGCGCCAGCGTCTTCTCGGCCGGCATCGAATTGCCGCAGTTGCCGCTCGTGGCCTTGCGGGAGCAGCTGAAGAAATCCTGCGCCACGCTCGCCGGCTCGGACCGGCTCGTGGTCTTTGCCTGCGAGCACGCAGGCTCGATGGGCGCGGACCTGCGCCGCAACTCCGCGGTCGCGCAAATGCCCTGCATCGGCATGCTGCCGCCCTCATTCATCGATTTCGTGTTCTCGCGCCGCCTGGCCGACGGGGTCGTAGTCGCAGGCTGCGGGGCGAATGCCTGTTATCAGCGCTTCGGTCAGCGCTGGACCGAGGAGCGCATTGCAGGGCAGCGCGACCCGTGGCTGCGCGCGCGCGTGCCGCGTGAACGCATCGCGCTTTCATGGGCAGCGGACCTGCGTGCGTTTCGCCGTGGGCTGGCGTCGCTGCCGCCGTTGCGGCTCAGCAAGGCGGATACCGGCAAGCCCGGCTTGCTGCCGGCCGGCCCGCGCTGGCCCGTGGCCGTCCGCGGCGCCGGCATCGCGCTCCTGCTCGGTGTCCTAGCCGGCGTCACTGCAGTACTTGCCACCGGGCCCGGCTGGCGCCAGCTCGACCCGAACGAAGCCGTCATGCGATTGTCCATCCGGCATGCGACCGCGACCAAGATCGAGTGCAAGCCGCTGACGCCGCAACAGATGACGGACCTGAAACCCAATATGCGCCGTCCGGTTGACTGCCCGCGTGAACGTTGGCCGGTGTACCTGGAACTCGAGCGCGAAGGCAAGCTGCTCTATCGCGGCACACACCTGCCGTCGGGCCTGTGGAATGATGGTTCTGCTACCGTCTTCCAGACCTTCCGGATTCCCGCGGGCCCGCAATCGATCGTCGTGCGCATGCGCGACAGCGGCCGCGAGGACGGCTTCGACCAGGTACGTGCGGGCGCGATCGATCTGCAACCCGGCCAGAACTTCGTCATCGAGTTCCGTACGGGCGAGGGGTTCACCTGGCGATGACGCAGCCCGGAACTGGAGGACATGCCGTGAGCCTGATCGCCTGGCGTGATGAATTCACGATCGGCCTGCCCGACGTGGACCATGAGCATCGCGAGCTGATCGCGATGATCAATGCGGTGCATGAATCCCTGGGGCCTGTTTCTGGCGCTGAAAAGGTCGTTGCCGCGCTCGGCGAGATCCACGCGCGCATCGCGGCGCACTTTGCGCTCGAGGAACGCGAAATGCGCAAGCTGGATTACATCTCGGTCACCGAGCACAAGGACGACCACGAGCGGCTGCTGGACGACATCCTGGACATCATGGACGCCGTCGAATCACCGAAAGACTACGACCCCGAGGCGCTCGGCCGACGCCTGTCCAAATGGTTCACCGAGCACTTCCGCACCCACGACGCGCGCCTGCACCACTGGCTGGTGGGGCAGCGCTAAGCGCTTCGCGCAGCGGTGGGCGCGATCGCGCGGATCACGACGGCCGCCGCCCGGTCCGCCTGCGTCGGCCGGTCGCGACCTGGTCGGCGACATGCTCGGGAGGTGGCGGCAGCTCAGGCAATTCAGTCTGCTCGTGCAGGCCGGTCTTGATCAGGCGGCGCAGCTCGGCATCGATTCCAGCATCGGTATCAAACGGTGCATACGCTGCGAGGCGCCGGTCCACCTGCTCGCAGGCGCGCTGATAGAGATCCTTCGATCCGGCCGTGGCCCAGTTCTCGCGGTTTTCCCGGTCGATGACCGGGTCGGTCAGGTACAACTCCTGCGGCCAGTACTTCAGCGTGTGCGGTGCGGTAATCAGGTGGAGATTCTGCCGGAGGTAGCTCACGAGATCGGCAGCCGGCAGGTCCTCGAGCACGCGGATCTCGCGCACAAAATGCAGTGCCTGACCACAAACCTCGTTGTCAAAAACGAGCTTCGGCAGGCTGAAGGTCAGCACGAAATCGAGCATACCGGGACCGGACACCGAGTTGACGCCGGCGAGCGCAGCCAGCATGGCGCTCGTCATGGTTTCGGCGCCCGCCTGCGCATCGAGGAACTTGCCGTCGCTGAGCGCCATGTAGGCCTGCGTCGGCAGGCCCAGAGACTTGGCAATCGCGACATAGCCGACATTCAGGTGCTGCGCCTCGATCGCCGCCATCGGGGCGCTGGCCGCCTTCATGTGGAAAGTGGCGGGGGCACCGCCGAACAGAACCGGCGCTCCGGGCTTGACGATCTGCGCCATCGTGATGCCAGTCAGCACGTCCACGCAGTGAAAGACGAGTGCGCCCACGAGGGTCACTGGCGCGATCAGGCCCATCAGCGTGACCGGGACAATCTCGATCGGAATGCCGGCTTCGACGCAATCAAGCAGGTTCTGGCAGGAATCTTCGCCAAAACGGAAGTTGCCAGTCGCTGTGACGGTGAAGATCGACATCGGCTTGGCGATCAGTTCGGCGCGGTCGCGACGGAAGAGCTGCATCATCCCGGCCATGCGTGGAACGCCGTGTTCACCGAATGCGCCCGACACCACCGGCTTCTTCGAGTTGACCATGGCCATGTACAGGCGCCAGGCGTCGGATACCTGCGCCTCGATGTCGGCGTTGGTCGAGAACGCCGTGGCAAGGTAGGCAATGTGCTCGAGGCCGTCACATAACCGGGCGTATTCGACGAAATCGGTTGAGTTGGCGAGCCGGGTTTCGCCACTTCTGTGGTCCATGATCTTGAGCCCGCTCGAACCGGGCACGTAGTGCACGTTGTATCCGCCAATTTCCGCATGCGGCCGTCCATCGCGGTCATAAAGCGTGAAGGATTTCGGCGCACTGGCAATGGCGCGATCGATGACGTCGGCCGGCAACAGCACGCGATCGCCACTCTCGTCAGTCTTCAGGCCGTGATCGAGCAGGCGCTGGCGCAATTTGGGGCCACAGATTTCCATGCCGACCTCGGCCATGATCCGCTTTGCCTCGGTCAGGATCCTGCCGATGAGCTCGTCGCTCAGAATGTTGAGGGTCGGTCTCATGAAATTTCTCCCTTGCGGCGCGCCACGTAGTCGGTGAGCGCCTCCTCAATGGCCGGGTCCAGCGGCGGTCGCTGGTAGTCGGCCAGCAGTTTTTTCCAGATGCCGTTCGCGCGCCGGGCGGCGTCCAGGCTGCCGGCCTCCTGCCAGGACTCGAAATTCTGGCGGGTGGACAGCATTGGCATGTAGAACGCGGTCTCGAACCGGGCGAGCGTATGAGCCGTGCCGAAATGGTGGCCACCGGGCTCGACTTCCGCGATGGCGTCGAGCGCGAGCTCGCCGGCGTTGACTTCGATCGGCCGCAGGAACTCGGCCATCATCTGCAGCATCTCGGCGTCAGTGATCAACTTCTCGAACGACGCCGTGAGGCCGCTCTCGAGCCAGCCCGCGGCGTGGTAGACGAGATTGGCGTGCCCCATGATCGCGCCCCACAGCGACATCGCACTTTCGTAGGCTGCCTGTGCGTCGACGCAATTCGACGAAGTCGTGTTGCTCGAGCGCAGTGGCAGGCGCAATCGACGCGCGATCTGGCCGCTGGCCAGCGCGGCCTTCGTGTACTCCGGTGTGCCGAGTGCCGGCGCACCGCTTTGCATGTCCACATTCGAAGTAAATGAGCCGTAGATGATCGGAGCGCCCGGCTTCACCACCTGGGCCAGGGTGGCTACCGCCAGCACCTCGGCGGTCTGTTGCGCGAGCGTGCCGGCGATCGTGACCGGACTCATGGAGCCCGCAAGCGTGAATGGCGTGATGCAGCAGGCCTGGCCGGCGGACGCCAGCGCCATTACGGCTTCGGTCATCGGAATGTCGAATTGCAGGGGCGAATTCGTGTTGACGATCGCCATCACCGCGGGATCCCGCGCCAGTTCCTCGCGGCTGACGCCGAGCGAAATGCAGGTCATCTCGATGCAATCAACCGTGCGTTCCCGGCCGAGCGCATAGGCCTGGCAGTTCTTGTCGAGCAATGTGCACTGGGCAAGATAGAGATCGAGATGTCGTGACTCTGGCGGCAGGTCCATCGCTTCGAAGGCGCCGCCACTCTCCTGGTGAAGGATGTTCAGGCTCTGCACCAGGCGCATGAAGTCGCAGAGTTCCGCGTGGGTGCCGGGCCGCCGGCCACGATCGAGATCGCTGCAGAACGCGGGGCCGCCAACCGAGCTGAACACGACATCATTGCCGCCAATGTGCAGGTCGTGGGCACGATTGCGGGCGCGCAGCGTGAACTGCGCAGGAGCGAGCGCGAGTTTTTCCAGCACCAGCCCGCGATCGAAGCGCATGACCCGGGCCGCTTCGTCGTCTTCTGCTCCGGCGGAGCGCAACAACTGGCGGCTGCTTTCCTCGAGAAATCTCATGCCGCGAGTCTCGAGGATGGTCAGTGCCGCATCGATGATCGCTTCCACCTGGTCGGCGCTGATGACCTCGATGGGAGAGTAGGGGTTGACGATGCGGCTGAACGGCAGTTGCCTGACGCCCGGCGCTGTGCGTCGCTGCCTTCCGCTGCGGCGGGGCGCGGAATTCTCTATCACGTGCCGTGCCGCAGGTCGCCGATGAATTGCCGGCGCCAGATTTCGGACTGCTCGACCCTGTTGAAACAGAACAGGTGAAATCCGGCGATCCCGAACTCCGGTTCCGTCAGCCGCGGTGCGAGTTCGCGCAAAAACGCATCCGGACGATAGATTTTCGGCCCGAGCAACCGCCTGATGAGCCGGCTGCGATCGCGCAGGAGACGCAGCGAGGCACCGACGCCGATGCGCAGCGATGCGGCCAGGAGCGCCGCGCGGTCGAACACTCCGGGCAGGCCAATCCAGACAGGCATGGTGATGCCGCTGGCGCGAATCATGCGAATCCAGGCAGCCAGTGCCGCGGCGTCGAAGCACATCTGGGTGACCAGGTAGGTCGCATAGGGTTGCTTTGCAGCCAGCTCTCGCTGCAGGGATTCGGAGTCGACGGCCGGATGACCCTCGGGGTGGGCGGCGACGCCGATGTGCCTAAACCGATGATCGAATTCGGCGATGTCGCGCAGCAACTGCAGGGCGGTTGCGTACTTTCCCAATGGCTGTGGCGCGTCGCCGCCCGGGACGAAAATGCTGTCCACGCCCGAATCATCGAGTCGGCGCATGATTTCCCGGAGATGGCCGTGGTCGCGCACCATTTTTGCGGCAATGTGCGGCACGACGCGGAAGCCGCGTGCGAGCAGATGTTCGCTGAGATCGAGGGTCACATCGACACCACGGGCAGGCGAACAGGTGACCGCCACGTAGCAACCCGGTTCGAGGACATCGAGCCGCTGCTCGATGCTCGGGCTCGGGAAAATCTCCATGTAGGTTACATGCAAGGCACGCGCCAGGGTCTGGCGTTCCACGTCCGACAGCGGGGCTTGAAATGGCTGGGCCATCGGACAAGTTAAACGATCGTTCAACAAGAAATCAAGCCGGAATGAAGGTGAAAATACCGACGCCGAGCACGAACCACAGCACGGCGAAAATCAGCCCGTAGCCAAAAATCGTGCGGAAGTCGATGCGCGCGAGGCTCGCCACGACAACGATCCAGAATGGTGATATGAGGTTGCCCATCTGGTCGCCGATACCGAGCGCGAGCAGCCCTTGCTGCGCCGAGACGCCCATGCTGGCGGCCGCCTCAGTGGTTACAAAGCCCTGGATGATCCACTGGCCGCCGCTCGATGGGACGAAAATGGCGACGACCGTGCCCGCAATGGCGGTCAGCAGGGGGAAGGTCGCAGGCGTCGAGATATTGGCGAAAAACCGCGCAAGGGTTTCACCGACATTCGTGTATTGCAGCACCCCCGCAATGCCACCGTAGATCTGGTACAGCACGACGATCGGCCAGCAGCACTGGACGGCCACACGCAATGCCTGCGAGAACGCGCCCAGATTCCGCTGTAGCAGCAGCACGACGAACAGCAGGATCGTGATCATCGCATTCAGGTCGAGGCCGGCGTTCTTCGTCACGAAGTGGTGGTACAGCCAGCCGCCCACGATCACGGCGAGAAGCAATGTGAAGATGCGCGTGCGTTCGCTCCACGCACCGAGGCCGTACGGCCCGCCGGTCACGGCGGTGGCTGGCTCACCCGCCTGCGTCAGCGCGTTGGCATCCGGGAATGACGAAACCTGCCGGGGTTCGCTCGGCGCCATCAGGCGCGCGAGGGCAGCCAGCGCCAGCGGGAAGGTTACGACGAACAGGATCGCGGCCGGCGACCAGATCGTGGTCTCGAGCGGCATCACGCCGGTGCGCGCCTCCAGGAAATGGCCGGGCGTCGCGACGAGCAATGCGGGTGTCGAGGACAAGCCGTATTGCCAGATCGACTGTGCGCCGAACTGGGTGGCAAGCAGGCACGGAAAATCGATGCGGATGCCCTTCGTTTCGGCCGCGCGCGCGAAATGCACCGCAATCAGCGGACCGAGCGCGAGACCCAGTCCCCAATAAATGTAACTGAGCGCGGCTGTCAGCAGCACCGACAGAAAGAAAACCTGGGTCATGGTGCCTGGCAGCTTCGCGAGCCTGATTACCGCAGTCCGGAAGAACGGCATCATGCTGAGGACCGAGCTCAGCACCAGAAGCAGGGTCATCTGCATGCTGAACGCCAGCAGCATCCAGAGACCGCGATAGAAGGCATCGCTGGTATCGGAGAAACTGTTGCCGAGACCCAGTGCGGCCAGGATGAGGACGACCAGCAGGATCACCGCCATCGCCGTGGCGTCCGGAACCTGTGCGCCCGCCGCATGCGAGAAACGAGTCAGCCGATCGCGCATGGGCATGTAATATAAGGGTTCGCGTCCATCGTGGTGGCATCAATTGGATTTGTCGCGCCTGCAACGTCGGCTGCGCATGCTGGCCCCGCGATACTGGCTGACCTGGCTGGGTCTTGGCAGCCTGCGCGTGATCGAGCCACTACCCTACAAATGGCAGCTGCGCATCGGCCGCATGATTGGCCGCTTGGTCCGCCTGCTTCCGCTCCCCTATGTCCGGATCGCACGGCGGAATATCGAAATGTGCCTGCCCGAACTCTCGCCCGATGCGCGCAAGACGCTGCTGAAGCGGCACTTCGAGAGTCTCGGCATCGGCCTGTGCGAGACAGCGGTTACCTGGTGGAGCGACGATGAGCGCGTGCGCTCGCTGGCGCAGGTCGAAGGACTCGATCATCTTCAACGCGCGCTTGCCCGGGGGCACGGCGCCATTCTGGTCGGCGGACACTTCACGACCATCGAAATCGCCACCCGCATCCTGGGCACGGTCGTGCCGATCAATGTCCTGTACCGGCCTACCAGGAACGAGGTCCTTTCGGCGGTCATGGCCAGCCAGATCGCACGTCATGGTCAGCGTGCGATCCAGTACGACGACATTCGCACGCTGGTGCGCGCGCTGAAGCACAATGGTGCCGTCTGGTACGCGCCGGATCAGAGCTATCGCAACAAGGGCGCGGCGATGGTCCCCTTCTTCGGCACGCCGGCCGCCACGACAACATCGACATCGCGCCTCGCGCACATGACCGGCGCCGCAGTCTTGACGTATTTTCCGCAACGCCTGCCCGACGGGAAGGGTTACAAGGTATTCATCGGGCCGGAACTCGAGGATTTTCCGAGCGATGATCCGGTTGCCGACACAGCGCGTTTCGGCGCGCTGCTTGAGGCCCAGATCCGGCACCATCCGGAGCAGTACCTGTGGATGCACCGCCGCTTCAAGGGATTATCTGCGGACTACCCCGACCACTACGGGCGCGATACGCGCCTGCGCAAGCGCGCGCCGGTCAGCGAACGCTGATCGCGACGAGCGTCCCGCTGGTCGCGGTCAACTGTTGTTGTAGGGGTCGAAGCCGCCGAACTTGTCTTTCTTGCCGGCGGCCGGTTTTTCGTATTCCGCCGGGCCGTCCGGCTTCAGGATTTTCCGCAATACCTGGGTACTGACGAGCGAGAGCTCGTCGGCTGCAAGGCGGGTCTTCTCGCTGATGGGTGGCGCAGTGACTTCCACCCCGCGCTTTGGCTTGTCCTGCACTGCGCCGGTGCCGAGGGCCGCTTTCAGGTCTGCATCACTGACGATCTGGTAGATGCCGGTTGCCGCGTCTCTGGCGAGTACGCCGTCCTTCCGGCCGTCAATCAATTTGCGGATTTCGCCACGGGTCTTGCCGTCATCCGATTGCAGGATCCCCTGAAGCGCCGTCGTGGCAACCAGCTCGAGTTCCACGTCCTCGACCGGCTCGTTCCAGACCGTGCGGCCGCGATCGTCGACCGTGGTTTTTTTCTGTCGCTGGATGCGAATGGTTGCGACGAAATCCTTGGCCATGGGACGCATCCTGGGGCAGCAGCACCGCTGCCAGTCGCGCAATTCTAGACGGAAGCGGGGGGGTCGTTTCGTGATTCAGTTCGCTGGCGGGCGCTTCAGGCTGCCGGAAATGGGCGGTCCAGCGTCCCGATTGAACTTGCGGTGATCGAGCCCAAGGTACTGCAGCATCGTCGCTGCGATGTCGCTCTGGGTGACGTCGGGATGGTTGCTGACCTCGCCGAGTGCGGGCGTGTCCGGCCCGATGATGGCGATCCAGATATCCTGGCTGCCTTCGATCCCGGTGTCGTGATCGACCCAGTCCTGCGGCGTGCGGCCGCGGCCATGATCGGTCGTGATGATCAATGTCGTGCGGTCGCGGTATTGATCCAGTGATTGCACGGTTCGCCAGAGTTCCTCGAGGAGGCTGTCCGCGAGATGGATGTAGTCGAGCAGGCGGTCGTAACGGCGCGCATGCGCCCAGTCGTCCGACTGGCCGAGGCCGAGCCACAACACGCGTGGCTGGTGCCGCTTCAGGTAGGCGAGTGCGATGCGGAACGTCAGCACGTCGTTGCTGCTCTCTTCCCAGATTTCCATGACCTGGCTGCGAAGCGCGCCGAGCGTATCCATCTCCGGAGTACTGAATTCCGCGGGTACGGGCTCGTACGCGCCATTCATGAAGAATGTGCCATCGTGCTGCGATGCTGCCATCTTGAAGCCATCCCAGGATCCGATCTGGGCGACTTCCGCCGGCTTCAACCCGAGCGTGCGATGGATGTAGTCGAGCACCGTCTCGTGTTGATAACGAACAAGATCGTTGCTCAGCACGTCGGGTTGCGGATGGCCAGTCAGGATCTCGGAGTAGCCCGGATACGAAAACCACATCGGGTTTCGCACGGTGACCGGGCTGCCGAGGGCGGCATTGCCGAGCACCATGCCTGCCGGCACCAGGGTCTTCCAGAAGAATGGCATCAGGGCTTCGCGGCGCTCCTGGGCGGTTTCGCGCCAATAACGCTTGCGCGTGACTTCGATGTCTTCGGCGCCGGAATCAGCCTCGGTTGCGGCGATCTGCGCGTCCATCCCCGCGAACAGTTCCTGGATGCGCACGCCATCGAGGGTGACCAGGATGATGTTTCGATTGGCCGCATCGGCGGCCGCATGCGGCGGCG
>JAENJD010000060.1 GCA_016844605.1 Steroidobacteraceae bacterium | reverse complement strand
TTCATGCGAGCGTCGCAGGTGGATGCGGCTCATGGCCGGAGTATAGCGGCGCTCATTTACCGCCGATCGCCCGCCAGCCGATGTCGTGGCGGTACTGCATTCCGCGCCAGCACAGGCGGTCGACCAGCGCGTAGGCGGCCTGCTGCGCTTCGGCGACACCAGTGCCCAGCCCCACGGCGCAGAGCACGCGCCCGCCCGCCGTCAGCACGCGCGTGCCATCGAGGCGCGTGCCTGCGTGAAAAACCTTGCCGTCCGACGCAGCCCCTTCATCGAGGCCCGCAATCGCATCGCCCAGGCGCACGTCATCCGGATAGCCTTCCGCCGCCAGCACGACACCGACCGCGGCTCGCGCGTCCCAGGTCGCCTTGACCTCGTGCAGCCGGCCCGCGAGCGCGGCCTCGCAAAGATCAACGAGGTCGCTCGTAAGTCTCGCCATGATCGGCTGCGTTTCCGGATCACCGAAGCGGCAATTGAACTCGAGCACATTGGGCGTTCCGTCCGGCGCAATCATCAGGCCCGCGTACAGGAAACCGGTGTAGGGCGTGCCTTCGGCTGCGAGCCCGCGAACGGTCGGCCAGATCACGTCGCGCATGATGCGTTCGTGCATCGCGGGCGTGACGACCGGCGCCGGCGAGTACGCACCCATCCCGCCAGTATTCGGGCCGCGGTCGCCGTCCAGCAGCCGCTTGTGATCCTGAGAAGTCGCGAGCGGCAACACGTGCTCACCGTCCACCATGACGATGAAGCTCGCTTCTTCGCCCTCCAGGAATTCCTCGACCACGACCACGCGGCCGGCCGCGCCGAATGCGCCCGCGAACATCTGCCTGACCGCCGCGATTGCCTCATCGGCGGTCGCCGCGATCACGACGCCCTTGCCGGCCGCAAGGCCGTCGGCCTTGACGACGATCGGCGGCCGCTGCGCGCGAATCACAGCGGGATCAAAATTCTCATTCGTGAAGACCGAATAGCGCGCATTCGGGATGCCGTGTCGCGCAAGGAACTCCTTCGTGTAGCGCTTGCTGCCTTCAAGTTGCGCGGCCGCCTTACTCGGGCCGAAGCAGGCGAGTCCCGCCGCCCGGAATGCATCCACGACGCCGGCCACCAATGGACCCTCGGGCCCGACCACGGTGAAATGGATGCCCTCGGAGTGCGCAAGGCCGACAAGTCCGGCGATGTCGGACGCAGCGACCGCTGCATTCCGGCATTTCGGTTCGGCGGCCGTGCCTGCATTGCCAGGGGCGATGATCACTTCCCCGACGCGCGGAGATTGTGCGAACTTCCAGGCCAGCGCGTGCTCGCGACCGCCGCCGCCGATGACCAGCACCTTCATCATCAATGTCTGAAGTGCCGCATGCCGGTGAAGACCATCGCGATGTCGCGTTCGTCGGCCGCTGCAATTACCTCAGCGTCGCGCTGCGATCCACCGGGCTGAATCACGGCCGGTACGCCGAGTTCCGCCGCCGCATCGAGACCGTCACGGAACGGGAAAAAGGCGTCGGAAGCCATCACGCTGCCATGAACGGCAAGGCCTGCGTCGGCCGCCTTGATCGCGGCGATGCGTGTCGAGATCACGCGGCTCGTCTGCCCGGCGCCGACACCGATCGTCATGCCATCGCGCGCAAATACGATCGCATTCGATTTCACGAACTTGCAGATGCGCCAGGCAAACAGCAGGTCCGCGAGTTCGGTTGCGCTGGGCGCGCGACGCGTGACGGTCGTGAGCGCGCCAGCTTCGATCATGCCGTCGTCACGGGACTGCAGCAGCAGGCCACCGGTCACCGAGCGCAGTTCGGGTGCGGCCGCGGCCTGGACCGCGAGATCGCCGACCTCCAGCGCGCGAATATTGGGTTTTGCGGCCAGCACCACCCGCGCTTCGGGGCCAATGACCGGCGCCAGGATGACCTCGACGAATTGGCGTTCCAGGATTGCAGCGGCAGTCGCAGCGTCCAGTGGACGGTTGAAGGCGATGATGCCGCCGAATGCGGATGTCGGATCGGCCTCGTAGGCGCGCTGATACGCGTCCTGCGGGTCGGACGCGAGTGCCGCGCCGCAGGGATTCGCGTGTTTTACGATCACGCAGCCAGGGCTGTCGAACTGGCGAACGCATTCGAGCGCCGTGTCTGCATCCGCAATGTTGTTGAACGAGAGTTCTTTGCCCTGCAGTTGGATCGCCGTTGCGATGCTCGCGCCATTCGCCTGGGGATCAGTGTAGAAGGCAGCCATCTGATGCGGATTCTCGCCATAGCGCAGGTCCTGCTTTTTCCGGAAGCCCAGTGTCAACGTATCCGGAAATGCGGATTCAGGCTGCTGCTGCCGCAGCCAGGTCGAGACCATGGCGTCGTACTGCGCGGTGTGCGCGAAGGCTTTGGTGGCCAGGCGCTGCCGCGTCGCGTCGGAGACGGCACCTGCGCGCAACTCACCGAGCACACCGCGGTAGTCGGCGGGATCGACCAGGACGGTCACGCGTTCATGATTCTTGGCCCCGGCCCGCAGCATCGCCGGCCCGCCGACGTCGATATTCTCGACTGCATCAGCGTAGCTGCAACCCGGCCGCGCAATCGTCGCGGCGAACGGGTAGAGATTGACGACCAGCAGGTCGATCGGGCGGATGCCGTGCTCGTGCATGACGGCATCATCGAGTCCGCTGCGTCCGAGCAGCGCGCCGTGCACTTTCGGGTGCAAGGTCTTGACGCGCCCGTCCATGATTTCCGGAAAGCCGGTCTCGGCGGCGACCTGGGTGACCGGAAGTCCGGAGGACGCCAATAGCCTGGCTGTTCCCCCGGTCGAGACGAGTTCGAATCCGAGATCCTGCAGTTCACGCGCGAAATCGACAATGCCGCTCTTGTCGGAGGCGCTCAGGAGCGCCCGCCGGACTTGCCGGCGCGTCGCCACGGTCAGGCGGACAGCCCGTATTCGCGCAATTTCTTGCGCAGGGTGCCGCGATTGATGCCGAGGATGGTCGCCGCGCGGCTCTGGTTGCCTTCCGCGTAATCCATCACCGCCTGGAACAGCGGCAATTCGACCTCACGCATGACGAGATCGTACAGACGACCCGGCCGATGGCCATTGAGGCTGTCGAAATAGCTGCTGAGGGCCTGTTCTGTGTGGTTGCGCAGCGGTATTTCGCGCGCATGACCATTGAGCGGTCGGGAATAGGATGGACGGCGCGGCGCCTGCGCCCTGGTCTTCGCGGTCATTGCCAACTTGTCCCCGCCTGTCTCTGTACTTATCGTTCAGGCCGCACGGGCAGTCTGCCCGATGAAGCCTGACAGGAATGCGCCCGCGAGCGATAGCTGCTCTCTTGCGCTTCCAGTCGTCAACAGCTCGAGTGGCAAGTGTCCGACTTCCCTGTGCAGCCGGCAATACCAACCGAGATGCTTGCGCGCCACGCGGACACCTTGTAACTCGCCGTAGAACGAGTAAAGGGCCTCGAGGTGCGAAAGCATGATAGCACGGACTTCTTCGAGTAAAGGCGGCGCCACCGTCGTTCCGCGCATCGCCGCACTCACTTCCCTGAAAATCCACGGCCGGCCCTGGGCCGCGCGGCCGATCATCACGCCATCAGCACCTGTTTGTGCCAGCACCTTCAATGCCTTGGCGGAACAATCGATGTCGCCATTCACGAATACGGGGATGCCCACTTCCTGCTTGACGGCCGCGACAGTTTCGTATTCCGCATCGCCGCCGAAAAAATCCTCACGGGTACGGCCGTGCACGGCGAGTGCAGCGACACCCAGGTCTTCGGCCAGGCGTGCAATTGCGACCGCATTGCGATTGCCGCGATCCCAGCCCGTGCGCATCTTGAGCGTGACCGGGACACCGGCGGCCGCGACGACCTGCGTGAGAATTGCGCGCACCAATGGCTCGTCGCGCATCAATGCAGAGCCTGCCGCGTGATTGCAGACCTTCTTGGCCGGACAACCGAGATTGATGTCGATGATCTGGGCGCCCAACTCGACATTGCGGATGGCCGCATCAGCCATCATTCCAGGTTCACCACCGGCAATCTGCACGATTCGCGGTTCCGGCTCGTCGCGATGGACCAGCCGATTCCGCGACTTGGACGTATTCCAGAGCCGGACGTCCGCGGTCACCATTTCGGTGGCCGCGATTGCGGCGCCCATGTGCCGGCACAGCCTGCGGAATGGCTGATCAGTCACGCCGGCCATCGGCGCGAGCGCGAGCGGCGCCTCCAATTCATAGGGTCCGATCTTCATTGGGCAGCCGGCCGCGCCTCATTGGCGCAATGCACACCGTCGGTCGTCGACAGGCAAACGTCCATTTCGAATCCGACCGCATCCTTGCCGGGGTCGACGATCCTGACTTCGGCATCTGCACGCTGTCCGGGCTCCAGCAGGGTTCCTGCGCCGGTTGCCGGCAGGTAATCAACCGGTTCGATGTCACGCACGCCCACCGTCGTGCCGAAGCGATCCTGTAACGCCAGGCGCAACAGCGGGTAAGGCTGGGCGTAGTTGGCCCGGTTGACGATGCTCGCGCGCAATAGCAGGCGGCCGGCCTGGGTCGCATCGCTCGCTGCGCCCCACTGGCGAAGCTCATAGGAGGAGAGATCCGTCGGCGCCAACAATGGCAGGCCCACGAGCGAATAGACCTGCGCAAGCAGCGGGCCGATCGCAGGATTTCGGATCAGCTGGTCGCGCTCTGCGTGCACAACCTGGGCCACGAGAGCGAGCGTCAGGACCGCTGCGCCGATTGCCCACGACCAGCGGCGCGGCCCTTGTTCCGCATACGTATCATCGAAGTGCGGTGCATTGATGGCGCTTGCGGCCGCTTCCTCCTCAAGACCCTTGCGCATTTCATCCGGTATCAGGATGCGCGGTGTCTCGAATGGGCGCGGCTGGATTTCGTCCGATTCGTCGAGGACGAGGATCGGGTGCTCGTCGGTGCGATCGAGATCGTTACGGCCGAGCGTCAGCGAAGCGGCGATCGCGCCCGGATCGATTGCCGTCAATGGTGGTGACTCGCCTGCGCGCGCGGTCGCCGCCATGTGCTGCAATTCCGCGGCAGGCATTTCGACGAACAGCCGGTCGAGATCCTCGACGTCGCCATCGAACTCGAATGACTGCTCCTCGGCCGGAATCTCAACGGCCTCGGCGGCGGTCGACAATTCGATGTTCTCGGTGCCCGGCGTTTCCTCGACCGTGATCATGTCTTCCCCGGTGGGGGACTCTTCGCTCTCGGGGGTAGCCCGGAATGGTTCCTCGCTCAGATTCTCGAGCGCATTGAAGTTCGTCGAGCAGACGCCACAGCGCACATTGCCCTGCGCAGTGCGCAGCGCGTCCGCAGTAACGCGAAAGACCGTCGCACAATCGGGACATTGGGTGTACACGGCTACTCCGCGCGCCGGTGGCCGATGAGGGCGATCCATCCATCACGTCGGGCCGCCGTTTCGATATCAAACCACGGACTATAGGCATCTGCCACCTCCGCCGCCTGCGCATCGAGCAGGCCCGCCAGCAGCACCGTGCCCGTGGGGCAGAACCGCGCCAGATCGGGCGCCAGTTGTTGCAGCGGGCCGGCGAGGATATTTGCGAGCACCAGGTCAAAGGGTCCCGGCGGAAGGTTTCCTGCATGGTGGATTTCGAGCTGCGCGATCAGGCCGTTGCGGCGCGCATTGTCGCGCGTGGCTACCAGGGCCTGCGGATCGATGTCGACGGCGCATGCAGATGCGGCGCCGAGCCTGAGCGCGGCGAGGGCAAGGATGCCGGAACCGCAACCGTAGTCGAGGACGCGCAGGCCTGAAAGCGGGAGGGCGTCCAGCCACTCGAGGCACATGGCCGTCGTTGCATGCGTTCCGGTGCCGAATGCGAGGCCCGGATCGAGTTCCAGCACGATGCCATCGCGGTCGCCGGGCGGCTGCCCGCCGGGGCAGACCCATAGACGCTTGCCAAAGCGCATGGGCCGGAAATCCTTGAGCCACTCGCGCTCCCAGACACGGTCCTCGACAAATTCATGGCGGACCGCGTCGGCGGGCAGCGCCAGAACCGCAATCAGGGTCGCAGCAACGACGCCGGGATTCACTTCGACGGAAAATAGCGCGCGAAGCCGGATTTCCGGCCAGAGTGGCGTCTCGCCCGGCGCCGGTTCCAGCACCGGATGGTCCGCCGCGTCGGCGAGCGACACGGACAGTGCGCCGAGCGCAAGGCAAGCGGTCTCGGCGGGGCCGGGTTCCGCTGGCCCCAGATCGATTACGAGCTGATGAAATGGCATCGGCTGGCAGCGGCAACCGCTGTCACTTGAGGCCGAGCCGGCGTTCCAGGTAGTGGATGTCGAGGCCACCCTGCCTGAATGCGGAGTGGCCGAAGATCTCCTGGTGCAGCGGCGCATTGGTCTTGATGCCTTCGACGACCATCTCGGACAATGCGTTCTTCATCCGCGCAATCGCGGTGTCACGGTTTTCGCCGTACGAAATCAGCTTCGCGATCAGGGAATCGTAGAATGGCGGCACCGAGTAGCCGGAATAAAGGTGACTGTCGACGCGCACGCCGGGACCGCCCGGCGCATGCCACAGCCGCACCAGACCGGGCGACGGCATGAAGGTCTTCGGGTCCTCGGCATTGATCCGGCACTCAATTGCGTGCCCGCGCATCACGATGTCCTGCTGCCTGAATGGCAGCGGCTCGCCCGCCGCGATGCGCAACTGCAGCTTCACAATGTCGATGCCGGTGACGATCTCGGTAATCGGGTGCTCAACCTGCACGCGCGTGTTCATTTCGATGAAGTAGAAGTTGCCTTCTTCGAACAGGAACTCCAGCGTACCGGCGCTGCGATAGCCGACCGCCGCGCAGGCTGCCACAAGCCGCTCGCCCATCTCGTCCCGCTGGGCCTGCGTGATCCCCGGCGCCGGAGCTTCCTCAATGATCTTCTGGCGCCGGCGCTGCAGCGAGCAGTCGCGTTCGCCGAGCGACACGATATTGCCGTAGTTGTCGCCGATGATCTGGAATTCGATGTGGCGCGGCTTCTCGAGGTATTTCTCCATGTAGACCGTGTCATTGCCGAACGCCGCCTGGGCTTCGGTCTTCGCAACATTGATCGCGTTCACCAGCGTGGCGTCGCTGTGCACGACGCGCATGCCGCGTCCACCGCCGCCGCCCGACGCCTTGATGATCACCGGGTAGCCTATGGTGCGCGCCATCCTGAAGCTTTCGTCAGTGTCCTCGGGCAGCGGTCCGTCGGAACCGGGCACGCAGGGCACGCCATGCTCCTTCATCATCCGGATCGCGGAGACCTTGTCTCCGAGCTGGCGGATCGTCTCGCTGCGCGGGCCGATGAATACGAAGCCGCTGTTCTCGACGCGCTCCGCGAAATCGGCGTTCTCTGACAGGAAGCCGTATCCGGGATGGATGGCGACCGCGTCGGTGACCTCGGCGGCGCTGATGATCGCCGGCATATTCAGGTAGCTGTCCCTGGAGGCGGGCGGCCCGATGCAGACGGTCTCGTCTGCCAGCAGTACGTGTTTGAGATTCTGGTCCGCCGTCGAGTGGACCGCGACCGTCTTGATGCCAAGCTCGCGGCACGCGCGCAGGATGCGCAACGCAATCTCGCCGCGGTTGGCGATGACAATCTTGTCCAGCATCAAGGAACCATTACTCGATCGCGAACAACGGCTGGCCGAACTCAACCGGTTCGCCGTTCTTGGCGAGCATGGCGACGATCTTGCCGGCGCGTTCGCTTTCGATCTGGTTCATCATCTTCATGGCCTCGATGATGCAGAGCACCTGGCCGACACGGACTTCCTGGCCGATCTCGACGAATGCCTTGGCGCCGGGCGCCGGCGATGCGTAGAAGGTGCCGACCATCGGCGCCGTGACCATGTTCTCATCGCGTTGCTCGGCCGGCAGGGCAGCCGGCTGTGCGGGAGCCGGCGCGGGTACCGCCTGCATTGGCATCGCCATCGGCTGACCCTGGGCTGAGACGTTCACGCCCTGGGTGAAGCGGGCGATGCGCACCGATTCCTCGCCCTCCGAAATCTCGAGCTCGGCCAGCCCGGATTCCTCCAGGAGTTCGATCAGCTTTTTTATCTTTCGTATGTCCATTCATTTCCCCCGGGAACCGTCGAGGCGCTCGAGCGCGGCGGCGAGCGCCAGCTCGTAGCCCTGTGCGCCGAGGCCGGCGATGCTGCCGGCCGCGATATCGGAAAAGTAGGAATGCTTGCGGAAGGGTTCACGCGCATGCACGTTGGAAAGGTGCACTTCGATGAACGGCACGGCGACCGCCAGCAGCGCGTCGCGCAGTGAGATGCTGGTGTGGGTGAAGGCGCCGGGATTCAGGATCACGAAGTCGACGGGCTGCAGGCGGAGCGCCTGCACGCGATCAACCAGCTCATGCTCGGCGTTGCTCTGGAAGCTCTCGAGTACCGCATCACGGCTTGCGGCCTGGATTTTCAGCCGCTCCTCGATGGCTGCCAGCGTTTCCCGGCCGTAATGGTCCGGCTCGCGGCTGCCAAGCAGGTTGAGGTTCGGTCCATTGATGAGGAGAATCCGTCGCATTGACCGCGCAATCCCCTGGGCTTACCTGCCACGGTGGACGCTTATTGAACCGGACAAGGCTCACTTTGTCCACATAATGACGGGATAATGCAGCGAACGGCGTCGATCTGACGCCAATCCGGTCGATCTGGGGGTACTTCAGTGGCCGGATTGGCCGAGATCGGCCAGCTTTTCTCGGATCTGGGCCCTGGCGGTCGCCATGTCGATGGTACCGGAGTCTACTTCCCGGACGAGCGCGAGGATGACCTCGGCCTGCGGCCGATGCAATTCGCCGACATGGATGGTGGCGATGCGGCCACGGCTATCCGTGAAAGCGGTGAAAGGCAGTCCGATCGTATCCACGCCAAAGGCGCGCGCGGCATCCATACCGTCCTGTTCCCCGATCAGCACGGTGTAGTCGATCGGCATCTTCTGCAGGTACTGGAGAACGTCTTCCCGGAAGTCCACGGCGATGCCGATGACTTCCAAGCCCTGCTCGCGATTCTCGCGCGCCAGCGCATTCAGCATCGGAATCTCGCGCCGGCAGGGAGCGCACCAGGTCGCCCAGAAATTGATGATGAGCGCCTTGCCATCCCATTCGGACAGCGAGCGCGGCTTGCCGTCGCGATCGGCAAGTGTGATGTCGGGGCGGCTTTCAGGAATGACCGATGGGCGGATTGGCTCGACCGGCCGCACTTCGGGCGCGAGCAGGTCGCGGCTCGCGAGGTAGGCCCCAAGGCCCGCAAGGGCGGCGACGACCAGGAGGCCGGCCCATTGCGCGCCGCGCGGCAGTTTCAGCATTCGCGGGCGAACCGGGCCAGGTGCTCCCGGAATTCATCGGCCGGCTTGTAGCCAACCAGTCGGAAGGCGCGGCATTCGCGGCCGTGGGCACCGAAGAAGGCGGTGGTCGGTGGCCCGTAGACGCCAAAGCGGCGCAGCAGCGCCTGATCGGCAGGGCCATTGGCGGTGACGTCGGCCTTCAGCAGCACGAATCCGGCGAGGGCGCGCTGCACTTCGGCATCGGAGAACGTGTATTTCTCCATCTCTTTGCAGGACGCGCACCAGTCGGCGTAAAAATCGAGCATCGCCGGTTTCCCGGCGGCAAGCGCTGCCGCGAGTTCGCGGTCCAGGTCCTCGATCGAAGCGACCTTGCGGAAGGGCAGCGCCGCGGTGGCGGCCGTCGGCGAACTGCCGAGGACGCCCGGCAGCGAAGCGCCGCGCAGCGGCTGCAAAGGATCGTGCCCGCCCGCCGCTGCGCCGATCATCATGATGATTCCCCAGGCGATCGCGGCGAGGCCCGCGCCACGCGCAAGGAGGCGTGGCCCGCTCTTGGGATCCGGTCGGCCGAATCCGCCGAAGTAGTAGCCGGCGACGAAGACCAGCAGCGCCCAGAGCGCGAGCGTCTGCGGACCCGGCAGGATGCGCTCGAGCATCCAGACTGCGACGGCGAGGAACATCACGCCAAACAAAGCCTTCACTGTCGTCATCCAGGGGCCCACATGCGGCAGGAAGCGCCCGCCCGCCACACCTATGAGCAGCAACGGCGTGCCCATGCCGATCGACATCGCAAAGAGGGCGGCAGCGCCACGCAGTATTTCTCCTCCCTGACCGATTACCGTGAGCGCGCCGACCAGCGCCGGGGCCACGCAGGCGGTCACAACGAGCGCAGAGAGCGCGCCCATGATGGCCGTGCCAACGAAGCTGCCCGTTTTCTGGCGTCCAGAAGCGGAAGCCAGCCGCGTTTCAAGGGCCGCCGGGATCTTGAGGTCGAACAGTCCGAACATGGCGAGTGCAAGCACGACAAATAGTCCGGCAAACGAGATGATGATCCAGGGTTGCTGGAAGATGGCTTGGGCCTGCTTACCGGCGGCCGCGAAGGCGGCGCCCGCAACCGTGTAAGTGAACGCCATTCCGAGCACATAAGTCAGCGACAAGAGGAATGAGCGTCGTGGGGTCGCGGCGACGCCCTGACCCGCGATGATTGCCGACAGGATCGGGATCATCGGCAACACGCAGGGTGTGTAGGACAGGCCGAGACCGATGAGCCAGAACAATCCCATCACGGCCAGCAGCCCGCCGCTCGCGATGAATTGGGCCAGCGAGTCCTGCTCGGCCACCATCGGCGGGGCGTCCGCGCGCGACGGCGTGCCCGGCGCCGGCATCTCGATGGCCAGGGTCTTCGTGACCGGCGGATAGCAGAGCCCGGCGTCGGCGCAGCCCTGGTAGCTGACGGTGACCTCGAGCGTGGAAACATTCGCGGGACGCGTGACCGGGACGGTCGCGGCGAGCGAATGGTAGTAGACCTCGACGTCGCCGAAGAACTCGTCCGTCTTCTTCTTGCCTGGCGGCATTGCGATTTCGCCGAGCGTGAAGCCCGCGGTCGCGGTCTTCGCGGATACGCGGTGCCGATAGAGGTAATAACCCGGTGCGATCTGCCAGTCGAGGGCGATCTGGGCGCCGCCGTCGGCAGCCGCAGTGAAGATGAATGCCTGATCGACCGGCAGGAACTGGTCGTCATTGACCGCGGGACCGAGAAGGCCCTGCGCGGTGGCGGTAGCGGTGACGGCCAGCAGGAATGCGGCCAGGACAGTCCTCGGGCTCTTCATTCGCTGGGATCCTTTGGGGCAATTTTCCACCGTGCGGGCCGAGAGGTTAGCGGCCCGCCGCGGACTTGTCGCGACCGCCTGCCCGGTTTCGCGAATCTGCCCGATATCCGGTGCGGTGGCGGTCCTGTAAAGGTGTTGTATTTCAATGAGTTAAGAATGGCGCCGGGAGCAGGCCAGACAGTGCTTGAAATTGGGTCGTTAATCCCTATGATTAGCACCCGACTAGGGAGAGTGCTAACACCGAAAGTGGGCCCTCCCGAGCACCAACAGGCGATTTTCCAAGGAGTGTTGAACCATGAAGATCCGTCCGCTTCATGATCGAGTGATCGTCAAGCGCGAAGAAGAAGAGCGCAAATCACCCGGCGGCATTGTGATCCCCGACACCGCTGCCGAGAAGCCGATCCGCGGCAAGATCGTCGCAGTCGGCAAGGGCAAGATTCTCGAGAACGGGAGCGTTCGTCCGCTCGACCTGAAGGTCGGCGACAAGATCCTGTTCGGCAAATACGGTGGAACCGAAGTCAAGGTCGACGGCGACGAGCTCCTCGTGATGCGCGAGGAAGACGTCATGGCCGTGATCGAAAAGTAAAGAGGACAAGTACCAATGTCAGCCAAGGAAGTCAGATTCAGCGATGATGCGCGCACCCGCCTGGTCCGCGGCGTCAACCTGCTAGCGAACGCCGTCAAGGCGACGCTCGGCCCGAAGGGCCGCAATGCCGTGCTCGAAAAGAGCTTCGGCGCGCCGACCATCACCAAGGACGGCGTCTCGGTCGCGAAGGAAATCGAGCTGAAGGACAGGTTCGAGAACATGGGCGCGCAGATGGTCAAGGAAGTCGCTTCGTCGACCTCCGACGAGGCCGGCGACGGCACGACCACGGCGACCCTGCTCGCGCAGGCGATCATCCGCGAAGGCATGAAAGCCGTCGCTTCGGGCATCAACCCGATGGACGTCAAGCGTGGCATCGACCTAGCCGTGACGGCCGCGGTCGAGGAGCTCAAAAAGCTCTCCAAGCCCTGCAAGGACTCGAAGGCGATCGCCCAGGTCGGCACGATCTCGGCGAACAGCGACGAGGCGATCGGCAAAAAGATTGCGGATGCGATGGAGAAGGTCGGCAAGGAAGGCGTGATCACGGTCGAAGAGGGCCAGAGCCTCGAGAATGAACTCGAGGTCGTCGAGGGCATGCAGTTCGACCGCGGCTACCTGTCGCCGTACTTCATCAACAACGGCCAGAACCAGACCTGCGAGCTCGAGAGCCCGTACATCCTGTTGTACGACAAGAAGGTCTCGAACATCCGCGAAATGCTGCCGCTGCTCGAGAGCATCGCCAAGGCCGGCAAGCCGCTCCTGGTCGTTGCCGAGGACGTCGAGGGCGAGGCGCTCGCGACACTCGTGGTCAACACGATCCGCGG
>JAENJD010000059.1 GCA_016844605.1 Steroidobacteraceae bacterium | reverse complement strand
CGATACCAGCCTGTCAGAGGAGGGCATCATCGGCCGCGCAGTTGGCATGGCGCTGGCGGGGCTGATGCCAGTCCCCGAAATCCAGTTCCGCAAGTACGCGGAACCTGCCGCGGAGCAATTGCATGATTGTGGGACGATACGCTGGCGCACGGCCAACCGTTTTGCCGCGCCGATGGTCGTGCGGATGCCTGGCGGCTTCTTCAAGTGCGGCGACCCCTGGCATAGCCAATGCAATGAAGTGGAATTCCTGCATGCAACCGGCTGGCGGCTTGCGATGCCTTCCAATGCCGAAGACGCCGTGGGGCTTTTGCGCACGGCCATGCGCGGCAATGACCCGGTCGTTTTTTTCGAGCATCGGTCACTGCTCGATGGCGCGGCGGCAAGGCGCCCTTATCCCGGCGATGATTTCATGCTGCCATTCGGCATCGCGCGCACGCTTCGCAGCGGCTCCGAGCTCACGGTCGTCAGCTGGGGCGCGATGGTCGAGCGCTGCGAGCAGGCGGCCGGCGAGTCCGGCATCGATGTCGAGTTGCTGGACCTGCGTACGCTGTCGCCCTGGGATCGTACGGCCGTGCTGGCATCGGTCGCAAGGACGCGGCGCTGCCTGATCGTGCACGAGGACACGATCACGGCCGGTTTTGGTGCCGAGATCGCTGCGGTCATTGTCGAGCGCGCGTTTTTCGACCTTGACGCGCCGATCGAACGTCTCGCAATGCCGGACGTGCCGAGCCCGCACAGTCCCGTGTTGCTCGATGCCGTGCTGCCATCCGTCGAACGCATCGTTGCGGCGATGCGCCGCATCGCGAGTGCCTGAGCCGTGTCCACGACAATCGATGTGTTGTTGCCGGTCGAGCAGGCGGAAGGTACGAGATCGCAGGTGCTCCGCTGGCTGAAGTCTGTCGGCGAGACCGTGAAGCGGCATGAGCCACTGGTCGAGATTGAGACCGACAAGGTCACAATCGAGGTGCCGGCACCGGCCGATGGCGTGCTGCAGGAAATTGCGGCTGCCGAGGGAACCGACGTGGAACCCGGCGCATTGCTTGGTCGCGTCGCGCCCATGTCGGCCGGTTCCGTGTCGCCTGCCATTGCTCCTGCGGGTGGCGCTGCAGCGGGAGCGGCGCGGGAATCGCGGGCAGCGACGCCGGGCCGCAGGGCCGCATCCGATCGCATGAGCCCTGCAGTCAGGCGGCTGCTCGCAGAGAAAGGACTGGATGCCACCGCAGTCATCGGGAGCGGCGAGGGCGGGCGGATCACCGTCGATGACGTGCTGGCCGCAGCCGTGCAACCCGTGGTACCGGCGCCGAAGGCCCCACAGGCCGCTGCTGTCGCCGAGACCGACGCCATCCGGCGCGTGCCACACACGCCGATGCGCCGGCGCATCGCCGCCCATATGGTCGAGAGCCTGCTGCAGACAGCGCCGCATGTGACGACGGTCTTCGAAGTGGACCTGACGGCCGTGCTGGCGCACCGGGCGGCGCACAAGAAGGATTTTGAGCAACGCGGTGCTTCACTGACGCTGACCTCGTATTTCGTCGCGGCCTGCGTGGACGCGATTCGCGCCGTGCCGGAAGCGAATGGCCGCTGGACCGATGAAGCATTGCTGCTGAACGAGCAGATCGACATCGGTGTCGCAACCGCGCTGGAAAGCCGCGGCCTGGTTGTCCCGGTGATCCGGAATGTCGCGGGTCTCGACCTGTTCGGCATCGCCGCAAGCCTTGGGGAGCTGGTGGGGCGTGCTCGCGAAGACCGGCTGACGCCAGCTGATCTGCGCGGCGGCACATTCACGATTTCGAATCACGGCGTCAGCGGCAGTCTGGTTGCGGCGCCGATCGTGATCAACCAGCCTCAATCGGCGATCCTCGGGATCGGCCGCCTGGAGAAGCGCGCGGTGGTCGTCGAAAACGATGGCCGCGACGAGATCGTCATCCGTCCACGATGTTATGTGACCCTGACCATCGATCACCGTGTGCTCGACGGTCACCAGGCCAACCGGTTCTTGGAAGTGCTGGTGCGGCGGCTGGAGGGCTGGAGCTAGCCGTGTTTCGGCTGCGCGCGGCAGGCGCGCATAATAGCCGGATATTTCTGTGTCACAGTGGCGTTCGATTCGTCGCCATCCGGAGACTCTCGTGTACACGCAGGGGCTTGATTCACTGGGCAAGGACTGTTTGCGCGACGAAGCGCAGGATATCGGCAGGCTCGAGCAGCGCTTTCAGGCGCGCATCGACGCCGAGGAAAAGATCGAGCCCAAGGGCTGGATGCCGGAGGCCTATCGCCGGACATTGATCAGGCAGATTTCGCAGCATGCCCACTCAGAAATCGTCGGCATGCTTCCCGAGGGCAACTGGATAACCCGCGCGCCGTCCCTGCTGCGCAAGTCCATCCTGATCGCCAAGGTCCAGGATGAGGGTGGGCACGGCGCCTATCTTTACAGTGCGGCCGAGACGCTCGGCGTTTCGCGCGACGAGTTGATCGGACAGTTGCTGGAGGGCAAGGCCAAGTACTCCAGCATCTTCAATTACCCGACGCCGACCTGGGCCGATATCGGCGCGATCGGCTGGCTCGTGGACGGCGCGGCGATCATGAATCAGATCCCGCTGTGCCGCTGCTCCTACGGGCCTTATGCGCGGGCCATGGTCCGCATCTGCAAGGAAGAAAGTTTTCACCAGCGCCAGGGATACGAAATCATGCTGCGCCTGTCGCGCGGCACGCCGCCACAGAAGGAAATGGCGCAGCAGGCGCTGAATCGCTGGTGGTGGCCGTCGCTGATGATGTTTGGGCCGTCAGACGCCGAGTCAAAGCACAGCGCGCAATCCATGCGCTGGAAGATCAAGCGTTTCTCGAATGACGAGCTGCGCCAGAAGTTCGTGGACTTCACGGTGCCGCAGGCCGAATTCCTCGGCCTCGCGGTTCCGGATCCGGCACTGAGCTGGGACGAGGCTGCACAGCACTACCGGTTCGGTGCGATCGACTGGAGCGAATTTGAGCAGGTGCTGAAGGGCCACGGGCCCTGCAACCGCGAGCGGCTCGAGGCGCGGCGCCGGGCCCATGACGAGGGCCGCTGGGTGCGGGATGCGGCCGTCGCGCATGCCTCGAAGCAGGCGGCAAAGGAAAAATCGCGCGCTGCCTGAGCGCGGGAGTACAACATGACCGACAGTTCACGCGACTGGCCCCTATATGAAATTTTCATTCGCGCAAGGGCCGGCCTCGATCACAAGCATGTCGGCAGCCTGCATGCGACGGATGCAATGATGGCGATTGAACACGCGCGCGATCTCTACACGCGCCGCCAGGAAGGCGTCAGCATCTGGGCCGTGCGCTCGAGCGATATCGTGGCGTCGGATCCGGCGGATGCCGATGCGTTGTTCGAGCCGGCGCGCGACAAGGTCTACCGGCACCCGACCTTCTACGACATCCCGGAAGAGGTAAAGACGCTGTGACGCCGCACTGCCGCTATGTGCTGCGCCTCGCCGACACGAGCCTGATTCTCGCGCAACGACTCGGCGAATGGATCGGTCATGCGCCGGCGATCGAGGAAGACCTCGGTCTCGCGAATGTTTCACTCGACCTGCTGGGCCAGGCGCGCATGCTCCTGTCATACGCCGCGGAGCTCGAGGGCCGCGGTCGCAGCGAAGACGACCTCGCCTACCTGCGCGAGGAGTCCGAATTCCTCAATGCAACGCTGGTCGAGCAGCCGAATGGCGATTTCGGCCAGACCATCGTGCGCCAGTTCCTGATCGACGCCTGGCAGCTCGAACTCTATGAGTGGCTGCAGGAATCGAAGGATCCGCGGCTCGCGGAGATTGCCGCCAAGGCCGTCAAGGAAACGCGCTACCACCTGCGCTACAGCGCCGGATGGCTCGTCCGCCTTGGTGATGGCACGGAAGTCAGTCACGCGCGCGTGCAGGACGCACTCGAGCGCCTGTGGCCATTCACGGGTGAATTGTTCGCCGCGGACGCTGTGGATCACGAGGTCGCACAGGCCGGCATCGGGCCCGCGCCCGAGTCATTGCTGCCGGGCTGGTCAGCGCGTATCGGCGCGGTCCTTTCCGGTTCCCGCCTTGCCGTGCCGCCCACGACGCCATTTGGCTGGCATGGCAAGCGAGGGCAGCACAGCGAGCATCTCGGCCACGTGCTGGCCGAGATGCAGTCCCTGCACCGCGCTCATCCGGGCGCGATCTGGTAGGCCGCCGATGATTGCAGCACCAGTTTCGATCGAGGCCGCGCCGCCACCGGCCGTGAATGCGCGACTGCGCGAGCTGCTCGCCGGGGTTCCGGACCCCGAGATCCCGGTCCTGAGCGTTCTTGACCTCGGTGTCGTCCGGCATCTGCGCGAACGCGCCGATGGAACGATTGAAGTCGGCGTTTCGCCGACCTACTCCGGTTGCCCGGCGACACGAATCATCAAGGCCGACATCGTCCAGGCGCTCGAGCGCGACGGGTTTCGGGCAGTCGCGGTCGATGTGCTTTCGCCGCCGTGGACCAGCGACTGGATCAGCGAGGAGGGCCGTCGCAAGCTGGCCTCTTTCGGCATTGCTCCACCGGCGGAAACCGTTGCTAGCGCACGACGGCTGCTGCAACCCGACCTCGCCATCGCCTGTCCGCGCTGCAATTCGACAAGCACCAGGAAGCTGTCCGAATTCGGCTCGACGCCCTGCAAGGCGCTGTATCGCTGCGAGTCCTGCCTCGAACCCTTCGATTATTTCAAGTGCATCTAGGGAGCCTCCAATTGACTCCCGCATGGACGCGGCCGTGTGCGATTTTCGTTCCTGGCAAGGAGCGAGGAGCGATGTGTATCGCGATACATGAGCGACGCGCGACACCGCCAGGAACGAAAATCGCCCCGCCCCGGTGGGTTTCGCGCGCGAATGAATACGCGCCGGCCGCTCGCTTCGTCCATAGTCCCGGCTATGGGACTTCGGCTCGCGCCTTGGCGCGCCATAGCGCGCGCGTGACGCGCCTCATGCGGGAGTCAATTGGAGGCTCCCTGCCGTGCTGAAGTTTCATCCACTGAGGATCGCGGAGCGCACGGTGATCGCCGACGATGCGGTTGCGCTTGGCTTCACAGTGCCGGATACGCTCCGTGCGGAATACGGTTTCATGGCCGGACAGCATGTTGCGGTGCGCGCGATCCTCGATGGGCAGGAAGAACGCCGCACCTACTCGATCGCCAATCCCGAAGGTTCGGATCAACTGCGGATCGGCGTCCGCGTGCAGTCCGGTGGCCGCATGGCGCAGTACCTTGCAGACGGGCTGCATGTCGGCGACACGCTCGACGTGCTGACGCCAAATGGAAGTTTCCACACGCAGATCGAACCGGCGCATGCGAAGCGCTACGTCGCGTTTGCGGCAGGCAGCGGCATCACACCCGTGGTATCGATCGCCGCAACCGTGCTGCAGAAGGAGCCGGCCAGCCAGTTCCAGCTCTATTACGGCAACACCAGCACGGCCCGAACGATGTTCCTGGACGAGGTGCTGGCGCTTAAGGACCTGTTCCTGCCGCGCTTCTCCGTCTGCTTCGTGATGAGCCGTGAGCCGCAGGAATTCGAGTTGTTCAATGGCAGGATCGACTCGGCCAAGGTCCTTGAGCTCGCGCGCCACGAATTCGATGCAGCCGCGGTGGACGAATTCTTCATCTGCGGGCCCGGTTCGATGGCGGAGGATGTGCAGGCTGCACTCACAGGTCTCGGCGCCAGGGGCCGCGTCCACGTTGAGCACTTCGTGGCGACAGCATCCGCAGCCGCGCCTGCGGCTGTGAAGCCGGCGGTCGTTGCCGCAGGTGCCGCGATGACCGCGGCAGACGGCGCGACCATTACGGTCGTGATGGACGGACGGCGGCGCGCATTCAAGATGCCCATGCACGGCGAAGTGATCCTGGACGCTGCGGGCCGCGCGGGCCTCGACCTGCCATTTTCCTGTCGCGCCGGGGTCTGCTCGACCTGCCGCGCAAGGCTCCTGAGCGGCACGGCCGAGATGGAACACAACGTCGCTCTCGAGGATTGGGAGGTCGAAGCCGGCTATATCCTGTGTTGCCAGGCGCGGCCGACGAGCCCTGCGCTCGAGATCAGCTACGACGAATGACGGCAGCCGCCGGAGTGCAGATGAATTACACCTCGATCCTTTATTCGGTTGCGGATCAGATCGCCAGGCTGACGCTGAACCGGCCCGACCGGCTCAACAGCTTCAATGCCGCGATGCACGAAGAAGTCCGCCACGCGCTCGCGCAGGTGGTCGCGGACGGCGCGCGCGTGCTGGTGCTGACCGGTGCGGGGCGGGGTTTCTGCGCCGGTCAGGATCTCGGCGACCGCGCGGTCGCGCCGGGTGCCAGGGGCGCGGACCTGGGAGATTCAATTGAGCGCAACTACAAGCCGCTGGTACTTGCGCTGCGCAACCTGCCGATGCCGGTGATCGCAGCGGTCAACGGCGTGGCAGCAGGGGCGGGCGCCAGCATTGCACTCGCCTGCGACATCGTCATTGCGGCCCGCTCCGCCGCTTTCGTCCAGGCCTTTTGTCGCCTTGGGCTGGTGCCGGACAGCGGCGCCACCTGGTTCCTGCCGCGACTGGTGGGCAATGCGCGCGCCATCGGGCTCTCGATGCTCGGCGACAAGCTGCAGGCAGAGCAGGCGGCGGACTGGGGTCTGATCTGGCGTTGCGTCGACGACGCGGAACTCGTGCCGACTGTCGACAAGCTCGCCGCGGAACTCGCGTCCGCGCCGACACTCGGGCTCGTCAAGACGCGCGAGGCGATTCAGGGCGCCTGGGAGCATTCGCTCGAGGAGCAGCTCAATGTCGAGCGCGATTTCCAGCGCGAGCTCGGCTGGTCATCCGACTACGCTGAGGGTGTCGCGGCATTCGCCGGGAAACGCCCGCCGCGTTTCAGCGGACGCTAGGAGGCCGTGGCAATGGATCACTCGCAGCGCATCGCGAAACTTGCGGCCGACAAGCTCTACGGCTCGGATCAGGCGTCGCAGATGCTCGGCATGGCAATCGAATCGGTATCGCCCGGTTGCGCGCGCGTGACCATGCGCGTGCGGGCCGACATGGTCAACGGTCATGGTATCTGCCATGGTGGGCTGATTTTCGCGCTGGCTGACAGCGCCTTCGCCTTTGCCTGCAATTCACACGGCGACAATACTGTCGCGGCCGGCGCCGCCATCGAGTTCCTCGCGCCGGGACGGGAGGGTGACCTGTTGACGGCGAGCGCCAGCGAACGTTGGCGGGTCGGGCGAAGCGGTATCTACGAAATTGAGGTGCGCAACGATCGCGACGAGGCCATCGCCTTGTTCCGCGGCCGCAGTCACCAGGTTGCCGGGAGGCTGGTCGATGAATGAAGCACTGATCTGCGATGCGATCCGCACACCAATTGGCCGTTACGGCGGCGTGTTGGCGGGTGTCCGGACCGACGATCTCGCGGCTGTGCCACTGGCGGCGCTGATGCGCCGCAATCCCTCGGTCGACTGGCAGGCGGTCGACGACGTCGTTTTCGGCTGTGCGAATCAGGCGGGCGAGGACAACCGGAATCTTGCGCGGATGGCGGCATTGCTGTCCGGTCTTCCGGTCACCGTGCCGGGCGTCACTGTGAACCGCCTCTGCGGCTCGGGTCTCGACGCGGTTGCGATCGCGGCGCGCATGATCCGGAGCGGCGAGGCCGATCTCGTGATTGCCGGCGGCGCGGAGAGCATGAGCCGAGCGCCCTACGTCATGTCGAAACCCGATGCCGCGTTTTCGCGCACCCAGCAGATGTTTGACACGACGATTGGCTGGCGCTTTGTCAATCCGCTGATGAAGCAGCAGTACGGCATCGATTCGATGCCCGAGACCGGCGAGAATGTCGCCGTCGAGTTCGGCGTCACGCGGGCCGACCAGGACGCGTTTGCGCTCCGCAGCCAGCAGCGCGCGCTGCGTGCGCAGGCCGATGACACATTCGCGGCTGAAATCACACCGGTGACGGTTCCGGCGCGCAAGGGCGACCCGGTCGTCGTCAATCGCGACGAGCATCCGCGCGAAACGAATCTCGAAGCGCTTGCAAGGCTGCCGACGCCATTCCGTAACGGCGGAACCATCACGGCAGGCAATGCTTCCGGGGTCAATGACGGAGCCTGCGCGCTCCTGATCGCAAGCGAACGGGCGGTGGCGCGCTACGGCCTCAAGCCGCGGGCACGCGTTCTGGGAGCTGCGGTCGCAGGCGTCGAGCCGCGCATCATGGGCATCGGCCCGGCGCCTGCCACAGAGAAACTCCTGGCCAGGCTTGGCTTGCCTCTCTCCGCGATGGATGTGATCGAACTCAACGAGGCATTTGCTGCGCAGGCGCTCGCCGTTTTGCGCCGGCTTGGCCTGCCGGATGACGCCGCGCATGTGAATCCGAATGGCGGCGCCATCGCGCTCGGTCATCCGCTCGGTATGAGCGGCGCACGTCTTGCGACCGCGGCCACATTTCAGCTTGGGCGCGTGGGTGGCCGTTATGCGCTCTGCACCATGTGCATCGGCGTGGGCCAGGGCATTGCGCTCGCCATCGAGCGGGTCGGGTGAGCGCGCCGCTTGCGATCGAGCGGGACGGCAGCATCGCCGTCATCGTCATCGATCACCCGCCAGTCAACGCGCTGGCGCATCGCCTGCGCACGGCGTTGCTTGCGGCGATCGAGCGCCTCGATGCCGATCCGACCGTGCAGGCGATCGTGCTGCATGGCGCCGGGCGGAACTTCATCGCCGGCGCTGACATCTCGGAGTTCGACCAGCCCGCCCAGCCGCCGCTGCTGAACGAACTGCTGTTTCGCCTCGAGTCCTGCGCCAAGCCGGTCATCGCCGCCCTGCACGGTGCGGCACTCGGCGGCGGCGCGGAAACCGCGCTCGCCTGCCACTATCGCGCGGCGACAGCCGACCTCAAGCTCGGCTTCCCGGAAGTGACGCTCGGACTGCTGCCCGGCGCGGGCGGCACGGTGCGACTGCCGCGCGTGGCAGGTTGGCAAGCCTCGATCGAACTGATGACCGGCGGCAAGCCGGTCGATCGCGAGCGCGCTGTCGCGCTCGGCGTGGTCGATCACCGGATTGAAGGCGAGGCACGTGCGGGCGCCGTCGCCTGGGCGCGCGAACTCGTCGCCGCGGGTGCTGCGCCACGGCGGCTACGCGAGCTGCCCGCACCGGATGCATCGCCGGAACTTTTCGCCGCGGCACGGGCCGCATTGCCGGCCGCCGCGGGTCGGCTGCCGGCGCCGGGACGCATTGTGGATTCCCTCGAAGCGTCGGCGACGCGGCCTTTCGAACAGGCCCTCGACCGCGCCAGGGAGCTCTTCGAGGAATGCCGCCGTTCCAGTGAATCCCGGGCGCTGCGTTATCTGTTCTTCGCAGAACGGGGCTCGAGCGCAGATCGGGATGCGGCGCTACGGGTCGATAGCGCAGGCGTCATCGGTGCCGGCACAATGGGCGCTGGCATCGCGATCAGCCTCGCGACGGCGGGCATCGCCGTCACGATCGTGGATTCGAAGCCGGAGTCGCTCGCCGCCGGTCTCGCGCGCGTGGCCTCGACAATCGAGGGTTCTGCCCTCAAGGGCCGCATGACGGCGGCGGATGCGGCTGCCGCGGTGGCGCGCGTTCGTGGCGCCGGGGATCTGCAGGCGTTGGCTGCCGTGGATCTGGTGATCGAGGCCGTCTTCGAGAATCTGGCCGTCAAGCAGGAACTTTTCGCGCAACTTGGAAAGCTCTGCAAGCCGCAGGCCGTGCTTGCGACCAATACTTCGACACTCGACGTCGATGCCATCGCTGCCGCGAGTGGCCGCGCGGTCGATGTGGCAGGCATGCATTTCTTCAGCCCGGCGCACGTCATGCGTCTGGTCGAGATCATTCGGGGCCGCGAGAGTTCGCGCGCGACGCTTGCGACGCTTCGCGCCGTGACCAGGCGCATCGGCAAGATCGGCGTGACAGTCGGCAATTGCTACGGCTTTGTCGGAAATCGCATGCTGTACGCCTACGGCCGGGAGAAGGAGTTGATGCTGCTGGAGGGTTCGACACCCGAAGCCATCGACCGGGCACTCGAGGAATTCGGCATGGCAATGGGACCGAATGCCGTGGGCGACCTGGCCGGTCTCGATATCGGCTACCAGGCGCGCCGCCAATGGAGCGAGCGTCCCGACGACCCGCGCTTCTATCGCGTGTCTGATCGCCTGGCGGAACTCGGGCGCTACGGCCAGAAGTCAGGTCGCGGTTTTTACCGCTACGACGGTCCGGACCGCAAGCGCCAGCCGGACCCAGAGGTTCTGGAGTTGATCCGCACGGAAGCAAAGATCCTCGGCGTCGCACAACGAAAGATCGCCAACACGGAAATCGTCGAGCGTTGCATCTGCGCACTGGCCAACGAAGGCGCGCGAATCCTCGAGGAAGGCATCGCAGCGAGCCCGGCCGACATCGACGTGATCTGGTGCAATGGCTACGGTTTCCCGCGTCATCGCGGCGGACCGATGTTTCATGCCGACACCATCGGGCTCGCGACCGTGGTTGAGGCCATGCGGCGCTTTGGGGGCGAGCAGGGCGCGCGTTACTGGACACCGGCGCCGTTGCTGGCGAGCCTGGCGGAGCGGGAAGGTACATTTGCAGGCTGGCAGGCAGGCCGCGCTGGCGGTGACTGAATGCGGCCGGGGAACTTCGAGGGCGGCACATGCAGTTGAAGAGTTATCTGGCGGGGCGCTGGCAGTCGGGCGGTGGCCGCGCCACGGCGCTTCGGGACGCCAGCACGGGTGACGTGATCGCGGAGACTTCGAGCGAGGGCTTCGATTTCCGCGGCGCGCTCGAGCATGCGCGTGGCGTCGGCGGCCCGGCGCTCAGAGCCATGACCTTCCACGAACGGGCAGCGATGCTGAAGGCGCTCGGCAAGCGCCTGTTCGACTTCAAGGACGAATTCTACGAGTTGTCCTACCGGACGGGTGCGACGAAAACCGATTCCTGGATCGACATCGACGGCGGCATCGGCACGATGCTCGTATTCGCGAGCAAGGGCTCGCGCGAATTGCCGAACGGCCGCGTCTTCCTCGACGGCAATGTCGAGCAGCTGTCGAAGGGTGGGACGTTCATCGGTCAGCACATCTGCGTGCCACTCGAAGGCGCCGGCGTGCACATCAATGCCTTCAATTTCCCGGTCTGGGGCATGCTCGAGAAACTCGCCCCGACTCTGCTTGCCGGCGTGCCGGTGATCGTCAAGCCAGCGACCGCAACCTGCTACCTGACCGAACTTGTCGTGCGGCGGATCGTGGAGACGGGCCTCGTGCCGCCGGGCGCACTGCAACTCGTCTGCGGAAGTGTCGGCGACCTGTTCGATCACCTGGGTTGCCAGGACGTCGTGTCCTTCACGGGCTCGGCCGCAACCGCCGCGCGCCTGCGCACGCATCCGGTCGTGGTACGGCACTCGGTGCGATTCATTGCCGAGACCGATTCGCTGAATTCCTCGATCCTGGGCCCGGATGCCGGACCCGGCACGCCGGAGTTCGATCTATTCATCCGGGAAGTCGTCCGCGAGATGACAGTCAAGGCAGGACAGAAGTGCACGGCGATCCGCAAGGCCCTTGTGCCGCGCAACATGACCGGCGAGGTCGTTACGGCGCTGCAGGCCTTGCTTGCAAAAACCGTGGTCGGCGATCCGCGCACCGAGGGCGTGCGCATGGGCCCGCTCGCGAGCCTCGCGCAACGCGAGGAAGTACGTTCGCGCGTCTCGGAACTGAGGCAGGAAGCAGAACTCGTCGCAGGTGATCCCGCGCATTTCGAGGTCAGCGGTGCTGACCGCGAACGCGGCGCATTCTTGCCTCCGCTGCTCCTGCTGTGCCGCGACAGCGATGCGGCGCGCGCCATTCACTCGGTGGAGGCTTTCGGTCCGGTATCCACGATCATCGGCTATAAGGATGTCGCGGATGCAATCACGCTCGCGAGACGAGGCGATGGAAGCCTGGCAGGATCCGTGTTCACGGCTGATGACACGATTGCGACGGAACTCGTGCTGGGCCTTGCTCCCTGGCATGGCCGCGTGCTGGTCGTGAACCGTCATTGCGCCAAGGAATCGACGGGGCACGGTTCGCCGCTTGCGCACCTAGTGCACGGCGGGCCGGGCCGCGCGGGCGGCGGCGAGGAGATGGGCGGCATCCGCGGCGTGATGCACTACATGCAGCGAACGGCGGTGCAGGGCTCGCCCGACACGCTCACCGCCGTCGGCGGCCGCTGGGTGCGCGGAGCCACGCAACGCGAACCCGGTGAGCACCCATTCCGCAAGCCATTCCACGATCTCACGATCGGCGACACGTTCAATTCCATCGAGCGCGAGATCACCGTGGCCGACATCGAGCGCTTCGCCGACCTGTCGGGCGATCATTTCTACGCGCACATGGACGATCGCGAGGCAGCACGGAATCCACTGTTCGGCGGCCGCGTCGCGCACGGCTATTTCCTGATTTCCGCGGCTGCGGGCCTCTTCGTCGAGCCGGCCTACGGCCCGGTGCTCGGAAATTACGGGCTCGACAATTTGCGTTTCGTGAAGCCCGTGAAGCCGGGCGATCGAATTCGCGTGCGCCTGACCTGCAAGGAGAAGTCGCTGCGGGCAGAGAAAGGCTGGGGAGAGGTGACCTGGGACACCGAGATCACCAACCAGCTCGGCGAGACCGTCGCGACTTATCATGTGCTGACCATGGTGAGTGTCCAGGCTGTGCCGGACTCGGTGAAGGAATGACCCGTGACGATTGATCTCGCCCGTTACCGCCGCGACTTTGCGAGCCTCGGTTTCGAGAGTCCGGAACCTGCCATCCTCGAAATCGTGATCGCGAATGAAGGCCGGCAGAACGCCGCGACCGAATCCATGCATCGCGACCTCGCCATGGTCTGGCGCGCCATCGACGTTGACGACGCGGTCCGCGTCGCGCTGGTGCGCGGGGCCGGCGAGCATTTCTCGTCGG
>JAENJD010000058.1 GCA_016844605.1 Steroidobacteraceae bacterium | reverse complement strand
CACTCGAAGCGCATCTTTTTCGGCATCGCTCATCAGCTCATAGCCCGCGGGCTTCGAGTTGGTCGAGCCGAGCGGGCTCATCTCGGTCATGCCCCAGGCGTGGATGGTCCAGACATCGTGACGATCCCGAAACTCGTTCATGATCGAGAGCGGGCAGGCCGAGCCGCCGACCAGCACCTTTTGAAGCGATTCAAGCACGATGTTGTGTTCGCGCGTGTAAGCAAGCAGCTGCTGCCAGACGGTCGGCACGCCGGCGGCAAGCGTTACTTTTTCCTCGTCGATCAGCGCGGCAAGCGTCGCGCCGTCACCCATCTTCGGTCCCGGGAATATGAGCTTGGCGCCGACCATCGGCGCGCTGTACGGCAGGCCCCAGGCATTGGCATGGAACATCGGCACCACGGCGAGCACTGTGTCGGCGCGGCCGAAACCCATCGTGTCGACGAGCGCCGAGCCATAGCTGTGCAGCACGGTAGAGCGATGGTCGAACAACACGCCCTTCGGGTTGCCGGTCGTGCCTGAGGTGTAGCACAGCGAACTCGCCGTGCGCTCGTCCAGCTCCGGCCACTCGAAGCTCTCGGATTCATCCGCGATGAAGGCTTCGTACGAATCGTTGCTGAGCACGACGATCCGCTCGACAGTCGTAAGTGCTGGCTTCAGCTTCTCGACCAGCGGCATCACGGTCGAATCTGCGAACATCATGCGGTCGCCGGCATGATTGATGATGTACTTGAGCTGCTCCAGATAGAGGCGCGGATTTAGCGTGTGCAGGATCGCGCCGATGCAGGAGACCGCGTAGTACAGCTCGAGATGGCGGTAATCATTCCAGGCCAGCGTCGCGATGCGGTCGCCCGGCTGCACACCGGCTCGGGTCAGCGCATTTGCAAGCTTGCGCGCGCGTCGGAACACGTCTCCGAGCGTGCAGCGGTGGCGTGGATTCTCGGCGGTGACCGAAACGACCTCGGTCCGCGAGTTGACCCGCTCTGCATGCCGCATGATCGAGGTGATCAGGAGCGGCGTCTGCATCATGAGACCGAGCATTACTTCATCGTCGGCATCGTGAATTCGGCGCCTTTCGAGCCTGTCGGCCAGCGCGCCGTCACGGTCTTGAGCCGCGTATAGAAGCGCACGCCATCCGGCCCGTGCATGTGAAGCGGCCCGAACAGCGAGCGCTTCCAGCCGCCGAAACTGTGGAATGCCATCGGCACCGGTATCGGCACGTTCACGCCGACCATGCCGGCGGTGACCCTGCGGCAGAACTCGCGCGCGGCGCCGCCGTCACGCGTGAAGATCGCCGTGCCATTACCGTACTCGTGGCCATTGACCAGGTCGAGAGCCGCGTCGAGATCCGGTACGCGCACGATCACGAGGACCGGACCGAAGATTTCCTCGCGATAGATGCGCATTGCGGGCGTCACGGCGTCGAACAGCACCGGCCCCATGAAGAAGCCGCGCTCGTGGCCCGCGACACTCATCTTGCGGCCGTCTACAACGAGCTTCGCGCCTTCCTGCACGCCGGTCGCCACGTAGCCCAGCACGCGGTCGAGGTGCTCGCGCGTCACCAGCGGCCCCATGTCGGCGCCTTCGGCCGTGCCCGGCAGCACGCGGATCGCCGCGAGCTCTTTCCTGAGGGCCTCGACCAGCCTGTCGCCGGCGTTACCCACGGCGACTGCGACCGAGATCGCCATGCAGCGCTCGCCTGCGGAACCGTAGGCGGCGCCGGCCAGCGCATGGGCAGCTCCCGCGGGGTCCGCATCCGGCATCACGACCATGTGATTCTTGGCGCCACCCAGCGCCTGAACGCGCTTGCCGTGATTGGAGCCGGTCCGGAATACATGCTCAGCGACCGGCGTCGAACCGACGAAGCTGATCGCATCCACGCCGGGATCGGTCAGCAGCGTATCGACGGCCTCGCGGTCGCCATTGACGACATTCAGCACGCCGGGGGGCGCGCCGGCCTCGGTCAGGAGTTCAGCGAGGCGCAGCGGGCAGCCCGGATCCTTCTCGGAGGGCTTCAGTACGAAAGTGTTGCCGCAGGCTATGGCTATGGGGAACATCCACATCGGCACCATCGCCGGGAAATTGAAAGGCGTGATACCGGCACAGACACCGACCGGCTGGCGCAATGACCAACTGTCGATCCCGCGCCCGACGGCGTCGCTGTATTCGCCTTTCAGCAATTGCGGGATGCCGCAGGCGAATTCGACGATCTCCAGGCCGCGCGTGACTTCGCCACGCGCATCCGCGAGCACCTTGCCGTGCTCGCGCGTCAGGATTCCGGCGATTTCCTCGGAATGCTTGTCGATCAGGTCCCGGAATCGAAACAACACACGCGCGCGGCGCAAGGCGGGCGTATCGGACCACTCCGGCAGTGCCGCCCGCGCGGTGGCGATGACCGAACGAGTCTCAATTGCCGACGCAAGCGCCACCTGCGTCGTCGCAACGCCAAGCGCCGGGTTGAAGACCGGTGCGGTGCGGCCGGAAGCGCCCGCGACACGCCGGCCGCCGATGTAATGCCCCAGTTGTTCCAGTTCGCCTGTCATGGTCACCGCCCACTGTCGTCTTACGGCGTGTATGCCCGCCGGATTGTCGCGCTATCGGAGGCCATAGTCACATGATCGCAGCCGTTCGGGCAGGAGTGAACCAAGTTCCAGCGGATCCTGTTGTTTGCGGCCCTTTTGGCGGTCGCGGGTTGCCCAAAGAGTCCCATGGAACGCGCGCCCGCCAATGCAAACACGGTCCAGGTGGGCGGAGCCAACGGGCTCAAAGCTTACCTCGAGGGGGTCACGATCTGGTATGGACCGGGTGGCCGCATGCCGGTCCACCGGCGGTGCCGCCCGCCCGGCGGTTCCGGTAAGCTGCGGCGCGGAATGCCGCTACCATCGCAAATTCACAAGACTCGCGGGCCGCGTGCCCGGCGCCGCTCGGTCGACACCAAGTATCGCTCTCCCTTCAAGCGCATACCCCTGTGGCTACGGGCGCTGTCGTCGCTGCCGTTGCCGGTTTGGTACGCCATCGCGGCATGCTGCGCCTGGCTCGCGGAATACGTGGCGCGCAACCGGCTTGAAATCATCGACATGCAGCTCGCCGCCTGCTTTCCGGACCGCGATCGCGACTGGGTCCGGACGACGCGGCATGCCTTCTACCGGAGCTTTGGAAATGTGGCTGCCGAGATTGTCAAAGCAGCGACGATTGCGCCGGACGAGATCGACAGGCGGGTAACGCTCGACAGTTCGGAGGCGGCCCGCGCAGCGCTCGATGCCGGCCAGTCGATCATTGTTGTCACGTCGCACAACTGCAATTGGGAATGGACCCTGCTAAAGCTTTCGGTCGGCATGGGTCACCCGATTCACGCGGCCTACAAGCCGCTGAAAGGACGATTCGGTGACCGGCTGATGCTGACCATCCGTTCGCGCTTCGGCGCCGAAATGATTCCGGCGCGCAGACTCCTGATGCGCGTGCTGCGCCACCGCGGCCCGGCGCGTATCATCGCGATCGTGGCCGATCAGGCGCCGACATCGGCGGCGGTGCGCTACTTCACGCGATTCATGGGGCTCGACACGGCGTTCTTCATCGGGCCGGAAGCAATTGCGCGCGGAGCCCGCCTTCCGGTCTGGTATCTGGCAATGCGGCGCGAAGCGCGCGGCCGCTACCGGGTGGAGTTCGTGCCGCTGGCCGCAGCCGGCGAGGAACTGGCGCCGGGCGAGTTGATCGAGCGCTACGCAACCGCCGTCGAAGCGCTCACCCGTGAATGCCCGCCGGAATGGCTGTGGAACTACCGGCGCTGGAAAATCCAGCGCGATGCGCAAGGCAACCCGCGCATCGTCAAGTCGGGAAAAATCGCTCACCCGGGCTGATCGCCCGCAATTGCCCTTTCCCGGTGTGCGAATTGGTGGTGGGATTATAGTAAATACATACGCTTACCTTGCATTCCTCAGGGTTTCTGACAGAATGCGGCGCAACTACCGGTAGGGCTGGGACGAGCGAACCGTTAACTGGTTCCTACAGTGGGCAAACCCCGAACTGACAGACTGCCGGGAATTCAGGGGGATCCAATCCGGGTACCTACGGTGCAAGGCGAGTCGCTTCCCGAGTTCACTGCTTCGGACATCCTGTCGCCGAAGCTGTGGCAGCAGCGGGCGGAGCGCCCGCCGCTCGGTATTGACATCACCTGCACCAAGGTCGCGGTCGATTTCCAGAATATCAGCGCCGGCAATGCCGATGCGGTGATCCGCCAGAACCTCGACGTCCTGCGCGAGGCCACCAATACCGACGCCGTTTTTCTTGCGCTGTTCGACGGCCATGGCGAGCGCATCGATTCGCTCGCAACCTCCAAGGGGCCGTTCGCCCAGTGCCGGCCCGAAGTGCTGAAGGGCGAACACCTCGAAGCACTGCCGTGGATCCGCTCCAGGCTTGAACATGTCCGTATCCTCGAGATCCGCGACACCGTCGGTGTGCGGGCCGAGCAGGCGAGCGACGCAGCCCGGCTTGCGGGGCTCGACATCCGCTCACTGCTGCTGATCGCATTCGCAGTGCAGGGCACGGTCCGCGGCTTCCTTGCATTCGCCTCGTCGACGCCGCGTGACGGCTGGGACGTCAACCTGCACCTGCTGCTGAAGCTGGTCGGCACAAGTCTCGCGACCGGGCTCGAGAAAATTTCATTGGCCGACCGCATGGCCGACATGCAGGAACGCCAGGACATGGCGCTGCCCTGCGCGAATGACGGGCTGTGGGATTACGATGCCCAGGGCAACCGGACCTGGTTCTCGCCGCGCTGGAAAGCGATGCTCGGCTTCGCCGAGGACGACGTCATCACGTCGCCGGACTGGCACCGGATGGTGCATCCGGAGGATCTCGCGCGCGTTTCCGGGGCGATGCGCGATCACATCGCCGGCAAGACACCGATGTTCGAGAGCGTGCACCGTCTCAAGCACACCGACGGCGAGTGGCGCTGGGTGGTCGGGCGCGCCCGTGCGCGGGTCGACGATCAGGGGCGCTTGCGCCGGTTGATCGGCGTCGAGCTCGACATCACCGAACGCAAGCTCTACGAGGAAGCGCTGTTCCGCGAGAAAGAGAGCGCGCAGATCACGCTGCAGTCGATCGGTGACGGCGTGATCACCTGCGACGCGCACGGTCGCGTCGAGTACCTGAACCCGGTGGCGGAAGAGCTGACCGGCTGGCGGCTCGAGGACAGCCTCGGTCGTACAATCGACGAGATATTCAGGGCTTTTCACGAGGAAACCTGCGAGCCTCTGGAGAACCCGCTCGCGGTCGCAGTGCGACGCATCCGGTCGATCAAGTCGGTGCGGCCGATGCTGCTGATCCGCCGCGACGGCAATGAGCTGTACATCGAGAGCACTGCCTCGCCGATCCGCGACGGCAGCGGCACGGTCACCGGCGGCGTGCTTGTGTTCCACGACGTGTCGGAATCGCGCGAGCTGAACCGGCGCCTGTCGTATCACGCGAGTCACGACGTCCTGACCGGCCTCGTGAACCGGCGCGAATTCGAGACACGGCTCGAGCGGGCGCTCAAAAGCGCCAAGGCGCGCGAAACCTCGTACGCGCTGTGCTACGTCGATATCGACCAGTTCAAGATCGTCAATGACACCTGCGGTCACAGCGCGGGCGACGCATTGCTCGGGCAGGTCGGCGCGCTGCTGAAGTCAAAGGTCCGCTGGCGCGACACGCTCGCGCGGCTGGGTGGCGACGAATTCGGCGTGCTGCTGGAGAGCTGCTCGCTGGAGGAGGCGCTGCGGACAGCCGAGACCCTGCGCGAATCGATCCGGAACTTCCGCTACACCTGGGAGGACCGCACATTCAAGCTCGGCGCCTCAATCGGCGTCGTGCCGATCACGGCGGATAACGAGGATGTCGCATCGGTTCTGTCAGCCGCAGATTCAGCCTGCGGCGCGGCCAAGGAGTCCGGGCGCAACCGCGTGCACTGCTTTGAGGAAAACGACATTGACCTGATGCGGCGCCGCCGCGAGATGCAGTGGGCAGCGCGCATCAACAATGCACTCGAGGAATCGCGCTTCGAGCTGTTCCGCATGACGATTCTGCCGCTGCAGGTCGAGGATGCCGGCGAGCACTTCGAGTTGTTGCTCAGGATGCGGGACGAGAGCGGCAAGATCGTTGCACCGGACCAGTTCATTGCCGCCGCGGAGCGCTACGGGATCACGCCATCGATTGATCGATGGGTCATCGACAGCGCATTCCGCTGGCTCGTGTCCGAGGCCGACGAACGCCGGCGCCTGACGATGTGCTCGATCAATCTGTCCGGGCAGAGTCTCGGCGACGACAAGTTCCTGCCATTTGTAATTGAGCAGTTCCACAGGAGCGGCATCGACGGCAGCAAGATCTGCTTCGAAATCACGGAAACCGCGGCGATCGCGAATTTCTCGCAGGCCAGCCGCTTCATCCAGGCGCTGAAGGAACTCGGCTGCAAGTTCGCGCTGGACGATTTCGGCACCGGACTCTCGTCATTCGGCTACCTGAAGCACTTCCCGGTGGATTTCCTGAAGATCGACGGCAGCTTCGTCAAGGGCCTACTGCACGACCCGATCGATCGCGAGATGGTGCGTTCGATCAACGAGATCGGCCACCTGACCGGCAAGAAGACGATCGCGGAGTGGGCCGAGAATGCCGAAATCGTCGAAGTGCTGCGCGGACTCGGCGTCGATTACGCCCAGGGTTACGGCATCTCGCAGCCGCAGCGCGTGCAGCGCGCCGCAATCGCCTGACGTCGGCAGCGCCTGCGGCTGCGACAGCTGGGAGCCGACGACCGGTTCTTGCGGATCAGGGGGGGTCTCATGGACGATGCTTTGACTGCGGCGGCCGCGCCTGCCGCGACCCAGACCACATCTTTCGAGTTCCGGGCCACGGGCGGCGAGTACTTTCGGATTTGGATCGTCAACCTGCTGCTCACGATCTTGACGCTCGGCATTTATTCGGCCTGGGCGAAGGTGCGGCGCCTGCGCTACTTGTACGGCAGCACGTCGCTGGCGGGCAGCGCGTTCGAGTACCACGGCCAGCCGCTCCAGATCCTGAAGGGCCGCCTGATCGCCGTCGGGACGCTCTTCCTGTACGGCTTCGTCACTCAGAACTGGCCGCTGACGAGCTTGCTGCTGCTGCCGGTAATGGTGTTCCTGCTGCCGTTCGTGATCGTGCTGTCACGCCGGTTCCAGATGCGCATGACGAGCTGGCGCGGCATCCGCTTCGGATTCCATGGAGAGTACGGCGGGGCGCTCGCAGCGTACATCGGCTGGGGCGTTGTCGCGGCCATCACCCTATACCTGCTGTTGCCACTCTGGATCTACAAGCGGGTGCGTTTCCTGCTCGGCAATTCGAGCGTCGGAACTGAGCGGTTTGCGTTCGAGACGGGTGTCGGCCGCTACTTCGCGTTCTACTACATCACCTTGGGCCTTGCGATCGCGGCCTTGCTGTGCCTCGTGCTGTTGTCCGGCGGCATCGCTGCCGTCGTCACCACTCCCGGCGGGACTCCATCCGCACCTTCCGCAATCGGCGCCGGCCTGGCTCTGGTCATTGGCTTGATCCTGGTTCCGCTCGCCATCGGCGCGTATTGGGAGCGCTCCTTCACGAACGCGACCTTCGCGGGCCTCCGCATCGGCCCGCACCGCGTAAACTGTCATATCCGAATGGGTCGCCTCTTGTGGCTGTATGTCACAAACGTACTTGGCGTTCTGCTGACGCTCGGACTCTTCTATCCGTGGGCGCTGGTCCGGCGCCTGCGCTACCAGCTCGAGTGCATGAACGTGGAAATCGCCGGTTCGATCGACAACTTCGCGGCAGCCGCCGCACCGGAAGCTTCGGCGACCGGGGAGGCGATCGGCGAGGTCTTCGACGTCGACTTCGGACTGTGATCTCCTGGCCGTGATCGAAGGCTGGTTCTTCGATGCCCGCACCTCGGCGTCGCGTCCGGCGCAGATCGAGATCGGCGCCGACGGGATCGTGCGGCTCGTCTCGGCCTGGGAACGGCGGCAAGTGCCGCTCGACTCCATCGAGGTCTCGGATCGCATCGCGGACGTACCGCGCCGTATCGCCTTCGAGGACGGCGCGACCTTCGAGACGCCGGCGAACGACGCGATCGACGCCGCTCTGGACGCCGTCGGCTACGGCGGCTTCGCACGGCGTATCGTCCGCTGGGAACGGCGCTGGGCCATCGCGATCGCCGCGCTCCTCGCCGTCGTGGTCGTGTCCTGGGCATTCGTGCGATTCGCAGTACCGGCCCTCGCGGACATCGCGGCCCACGCCATACCAGCGTCAGTCGACGCGAAGATCGGCTCGGAGGGCCTTGAGCTGCTCGATAAGACCGTGCTCGCGCCCTCCCGCCTTTCCGTTGCCCGGCAGCAAGATCTCCGCCGGCGCCTGCGCGCCATGACTGCGACCGTCGATGACGGGCACAACTACCGCCTCGAATTCCGTCGCGGCAAGCGCATCGGGCCCAACGCGTTCGCGTTGCCATCCGGCATAATTGTGGTCACGGACGAGCTGGTAGAACTCGCGCAGAGCGACGAGGACATCGACGCCGTGCTCGCACATGAAGTCGGGCACGTGCGCGGCCGCCATGCCCTGCGGATCCTTTTGCAGAACGCGGGCGTCGCTGTGCTCGCCCTCGCAGTGCTGGGAGACGTTGGCTCGGCGTCGTCGCTCGCGGCCGCGGTGCCCGTAATACTGGTGCAGGCGAAGCACTCGCGCGACTTCGAACGCGAGGCCGACGCCTATGCTCGCGAGTGGCTGCGCAGCGAAGGGCTGCCGGACACGACCTTCGACGCCATGTTGTGCCGCCTCGCCAGGAGGGACGAGGATCTGCCTTACCTGTCTTCGCACCCGCCGCTCGGCGAGCGGGCGCGATGTGGGGATTAGAACGGCAGGCCGTGGCCCTGGCCGCCCATGCACATCAGCATCGGGACGGACAATACGAAGTTGATGCGGGAAGTGAGCAAGGCGATCTTGCGCGCCTTCGCCTTCTGCTCGTCGGTCGCCGGCACGAGCCCCAGCACTTTCTTCTGATTCGGCCAGATCAGCACCCAGACATTGAACAGCATGATCGTACCGAGCCAGGCGCCCACGCCGATCACGCGGAAGGCTGGCTGCAGTGTGAACGCATCGTGCAGGACCTTGGTGCTGCCGAAGCCGAAAGCCAGGTAATAGGCGCCAGTGATCCAGGTGAGGACGGCGGCCCAGCGGAACCACCACAGGGCCCGGGGTGCAATGTACTTGCTGATGGCCGCTCCACCCGGTCCGCCCTTGTCGGCGGCCGCGTCGGCCATACCCGGCACTTGCACGACGTTGAAGTAATACAGCAACCCGATCCACATGACGCCGGAGACAATGTGTAACAGGCGGCCGATCTGCGGGTACGCGCCGATATCGGATCCGACCAGCATCGAGAGCCAGATGCTCACGATTGCCGCCAGCACGAATGCGGTGACGATTGAGCCCTTGACGCTCATGAGAGGATTCATGGTGTGTCCCCCTGGTTCCATTGAAGAATAGGGCAGCCTACCCCATAATTCAACGCGTTAGCGACCGGATGCCTGCAGGCTGCACGGCCCGGCTGCCGGGCAGTCCAGACATGATCGATCGCGGACCCTACTCGCCCTGCCTGAACATCTGCTCGCTGGACGAGCGCGGCGTCTGCCGCGGCTGCTTCCGGATCATCACGGAGATCGCCGGCTGGACAAGGATGAACCCGGGCGAGCAGTGGGCGGTCATACAAAGGGCGGAAGAGCGGCGCAATGCGGTCGCATCCGATCGGAGCAAATGATGAGTGAAACCGACATCACGCAGCGCATCAGGGAACAGCTGGACGCGGCACCGGTTGTGCTGTTCATGAAAGGCACGCCGGACTTCCCGCAGTGCGGCTTCTCGGCGCAGACGGCGGCGGCGCTTCGTGCGCTGAAAGCCCAGTACCGGCACGTGAACATTTTCGAGGAGCCGGAATTGCGCGAGGCGCTCAAGTCCTACTCGAACTGGCCGACCTATCCCCAGCTCTACGTCAAGGGAGAACTCGTGGGGGGCTGCGACATCGTCGTCGAGATGTACCGCAGCGGTGAATTGCAGTCGTTGTTGCAGGAAGCTGGCGCGATCGGCTGAATCCCGTTCTCCAGCGTCACTCCGGGGCAGGCTCCAGCATGGGATTCGGCGGTTCCTCGTCTGCTGTGCCCCTCAGGCGCTGTTCGGCGGCTTCGTAGAGCGGCCTGAACTGATTGCAGACGGCGCAAAAGAGCTCCGCGGTCCGCTCCGCGTCATAGGCCGCCGAGTGCGCGTCCTCCGAGTTCCATTCAAGCCCCGCGGCCAGCAGCGCGCGTGACAGTACGGTCTGCCCGTACGCAACGCCTGCAAGCGTGGCCGTGTCGAAGCACGAAAATGGATGGAACGGGTTGCGCTTGATGCCGACGCGGGCCGCAGCTGCATTCAGGAAACCGAGGTCGAATGAAGCATTGTGGCCGACCAGGATCGCGCGCGTGCATTCCTGCTCGCGGATGACACGGCGCACTTCCCTGAAAATCACGCCCAGCGCATCGCCTTCGGCGACCGCAATGCGCAATGGATGGAAGGGGTCGATGCCATTGACCGCGAGGGACGCCGGATCGAGGCGGCCTCCCTCGAATGGCCGGACATGCTCGCGGATCGTCACTTCGCGGACCAGGCAGCCGTCCGCGTCGATTCGCAACAGCACGGCCGCAATCTCGAGCAGTGCATCGGTTGCCGAGTTGAAGCCGCCGGTTTCCACGTCGACCACGACCGGCAGAAATCCGCGGAAGCGATCGCGCATCATGACCGGAGGTTCCTTCATGTCCGGCCGTCCGCAGGTATCAGCTTCCAGGACAGCGAATCGCCGGCGAACAACGGCACCAACTCGCCGGCCCCGAATGGGTAGCTTGCAGGGACTGTCCAGGCCTCGCGTCTTAGCGTGATCTTGCCGCTGTTGCGCGGCAGCCCGTAATAGTCCGCACCATTGTGGCTGGCAAATGCCTCGAGCCTGCCGAGGGCATTGGCAACCTCGAACACATGCGCATAGATCTCGATCGCGGCATGCGCCGAGAAGACACCCGCGCAGCCACAGGCGGATTCCTTGGCAGCGCGCGCGTGCGGCGCGCTGTCGGTGCCGAGGAAGAATCGCGGGTCCATGCCCGTCGCGGCAGCGACGAGGGCCTCGCGATCACGCTCGCGCTTCAGCAGCGGCAGGCAAAAAAGGTGAGGCTGCAGGCCGCCCTTGAACATCGCGCCACGATTCAGCACCAGGTGCTGTGGTGTCAGCGTCGCAGCGACCCGCGGGCCCTGCGCGCGCACGAATTCGATGCCAACAGCAGTCGAAACGTGTTCAAGGACAATGCGCAGCCGCGGATAGCGCTTGACCAGCGGGGCCAGGTCGCGCTCGACGAATACTGCTTCGCGGTCATAGGGATCGACGGTGTCGCCTGTCGCCTCGCCGTGCACCTGCAGCACGACATCGAGTTCTTCCATGCGCGCGAGCGCGGCATGGCAGCGTGCGAGCGAGGTGACGCCGGCATCCGAGTGCGTGGTGGCACCGGCAGGATAGTACTTGAGGCCGCAGACGAAGCCGCTTGCGCGCGCTCGGTCGATCTCGGCGGGCTCGGTGTCATCCGTCAGGTACAGCGTCATCAGCGGCTCGAAGCTGCTCCCTGCCGGCAACGCTCCCAGGATGCAATTCCGATAGCGCCGTGCTGACTCGACTGTCGTGACGGGTGGCTTGAGATTGGGCATTACGACCGCTCGGCCGAATTGCCTGGCGCTGAACCCGACGACGGCCGCAAGCGCCTCGCCATCCCGCAGGTGCAGGTGCCAGTCGTCCGGCCGAGTGATCGTCAGTGTGTTCGTCTGGCTCGGCAACGGAATGCAACCTTGACCCGCAGGCACCGCAACTAGGATCATATCGGGCCGGCCGCCGGCGTGGGAGAGCCGGGAACCTATTATTCACTCTCGCATGGGCGCGACCGTATGCGATTGTCGTTCCTGGCAAGTGGCGAGGAGTGATGTGTATCAGGGATACATGAGCGACGAGCGACGCCGCCAGGAGCGACAATCGCCCGGTCCCGCCGGGTTACGCGCGGGTACTGGCGCGCCAGTGCCCGTGCGTAAAGCGGCTCATGCGAAAGTGAATTAGAGGTTCCCAGATGGCTGACGGCCCGCAGTCCGACGACCTCGACCCGCTCGAGACCCAGGAGTGGCTCGAGTCGATCGACTCGGTGCTCAAGGTCCACGGACCAGTCCGCGCGCATTTCCTGCTCGACCGGCTGATCGATCACGCGCGCCGTTCGGGCGCTTACCTGCCGTTCAAGGCGAACACCGCCTACCTCAACACGATTCCGGTTTCACGCGAGAAGCCGTATCCGGGTGACCGCGCACTGGAGCGCCGCATCGAGGCGCTGATTCGGTGGAATGCCATGGCGATGGTGGTGCACGCGAATCGCGTGAGCTCTGAATATGGCGGCCATATTGCGACCTATGCCTCGTCGGCGACGCTGTACGAGGTCGGTTTCAACCATTTCTGGCGAGCGCCCACGGAACATCACCGCGGCGACATGATCTTTGTCCAGGGTCACTCGAGCCCGGGCATATATGCGCGCGCCTATCTCGAGGGCCGGTTGAGCGAGGAGCAGCTGCGGCATTTCCGCCAGGAAGTGGCGGGCGACGGGCTCTCTTCGTACCCGCACCCCTGGCTGATGCCGGAGTTCTGGCAATTCCCCACCGTATCGATGGGTCTCGGACCGCTCCAGGCAATCATGCAGGCCCGCTTCATCCGCTACCTCGAGCATCGCGAGCCGGAATCGATGGGCGCGCTCACGATGCCGGTGCGCGAGAAGCTCGACAACCTGGTGTTCGTGATCAACTGCAACCTGCAGCGCCTGGACGGGCCGGTGCGCGGCAATGGGAAGATCATCCAGGAGCTGGAGGCCGCGTTCCTGGGAGCGGGCTGGAACGTCGTCAAGGTCATCTGGGGCTATCGCTGGGACCCGCTGCTTGCGCGCGATACATCGGGACTGCTTCGCAAGCGCATGGAAGAAGCAGTCGACGGTGAATACCAGAATTTCAAGGCCAAGGGCGGCGCTTACACGCGCGAGCAATTCTTCGGCAAGTATCCGGAACTGAAAGAACTCGTCGCGAACATGTCGGACGAGGAAATTTCGCTGCTGAATCGCGGCGGTCACGACTCGCGCAAGGTCTGGAACGCCTACGCCGCCGCCATTGCCCATAAGAGCCGGCCGACCGTGATCCTCGCCAAGACCGTCAAGGGCTATGGCATGGGCAAGGCCGGCGAGGCGATGAATGTCACGCACCAGCAGAAGAAACTCGACGATGAGGCACTGAAGGCATTCCGGGACCGCTTCAACATCCCGATTTCGGACGAGGAGATTGCGCGACTGCCGTTTTTCAGGCCGGCTGACGCAAGCCCGGAGATGCAGTACCTCCGGAGTCATCGCAAGTCGCTGGGCGGTCACCTGCCGGTTCGGCGCACCACCGCGCCGCCGCTCGCCATTCCGGCGCTTGCCGCATTCAAGTCGCTGCTGGATGGCAGCGGTGGCCGCGAGATTTCGACGACGATGGCTTTCGTCAGGATCCTGGCGCAGTTGCTGAAGGACAAGAACATCGGTTCGCACGTCGTGCCGATCATCCCTGACGAAGCGCGCACCTTCGGCATGGAGGGCCTGTTCCGCCAGGTCGGGATCTATTCATCGGTCGGCCAGCTTTACACGCCGCAGGATGCGGACCAGTTGATGTATTACCGCGAGGACCGCAAGGGACAGATCCTCGAGGAGGGCATCAACGAGGCCGGCGCATTCTGCTCCTGGATGGCAGCCGGGACTGCGTACGCCAATCACGGGATCAACATGATCCCGATGTACATCTTCTATTCGATGTTCGGATTCCAGCGCATCGGCGACTTCGCCTGGGCGGCCGGCGACATGCAGGCACGCGGCTTCCTGATGGGCGCGACCGCGGGGCGCACGACACTCGCAGGCGAGGGACTCCAGCATCAGGATGGTCACAGTCACCTGCTTGCCTCGACGATCCCGAACTGCGTCGCCTACGACCCCTGCTATGCGTACGAGCTCGCGGTAATCATGCAGGACGGGCTGCGAAGGATGTATGCGGAGCAGGAAAGCGTCTTCTATTACGTGACCTGCATGAACGAGAACTATGCCCAGCCACCGATGCCGAAAAGCGTCGAGCAGGGCGTGCTGCGCGGCATGTACCTGTTGCACATTGGTGGCCGCGGCCCGGTCAGGGCGACATTGCTGGGCTCCGGCACGATCCTGCGCGAGGTGCTGGCCGCTGCGCAGATCCTGGAGTCGGAGTTCCAGGTCCCCGCCGATGTCTTCAGCGTCACCAGTTTCTCGGAACTCCGGCGTGAGGCACTCGCCGCCGAGCGTGATGCAATGCTGCATCCAGGCACGAAGCCGGCAGTGCCATATGTGCGCGAATGCCTGAGCGGGCGTGACGGCCCGTTTGTCGCGGCGACCGATTACATGAAGATCGTCTCGGACCAGATCCGTCAGTGGGTGCCCGGCCGATACGTGACACTGGGCACGGACGGCTTTGGCCGCAGCGACTCGCGTGCGGCGCTGCGCGGATTCTTCGAGGTCGACAGGCACTGGATCGTCGTGGCTACATTGAAGGCGCTGGCGGATGATGGAAAAGCCGAAACGGCCACGGTTACCATGGCAATGAAGAAATTCGGCATCGACCCGTCGAAACCGAATCCTCTGGTCTCCTGATCAATACCGTGGCCAAGCGCATCACCGTCAGCGTGCCGGATCTCGGTGACTTCAAGGACGTCGAGGTCATCGACGTGCTGGTCGCCGCAGGCGCCGAGATTGCGATCGACAGCCCGCTGGTCACGCTCGAGACCGACAAGGCGACGATGGATGTTCCATCGACCGCAGCGGGACGCATCGCCGAGTTGCGCGTGAAGCGGGGCGACCGGGTCTCGAAGGGTGACCCGATTCTCGTGCTGGATGCCGCGGATGGCGCGCAAGTGCCCGCCGCGGGCGCGCCTGCGCAGAAGCCTGCGCCGGCGGTCGCCACCGCAAAGCCCGCCGTGGCCGCCGCGAGCGCGATGATCGAGGTTCGCGTACCGGACCTGGGCGACTTCAAGGATGTCGAGGTCATCGAAGTCCTGGCAGCGCAGGGCGAGCGTGTCGCGCTCGAGTCGCCGCTGATCACGCTCGAAACCGAGAAGGCGACCATGGACGTGCCTTCGTCTGCCGCTGGCACGATCGTGACGATACACGTGGCCAAGGGTGCCCGCGTCAACGCCGGGGATCTGGTGGCGACGGTGCAGGGCACGGCCACAAGCGCTGCCGTTGCGGTCAGTGCCCCGGCACAGACACCGCGACCAGCGATCGCCGTGTCCACCGATGGTCGCGGACCTGCACACACACCGGCTGTCGAATCTGGCTCCACGCGTGCCCATGCCGGTCCCGCCGTGCGACAGCTTGCGCGTGAACTCGGCGTGGACCTGGCGAAGGTAAAAGGCGCGGGCGTCAAGGGACGGATCACGCAGGACGACGTCAAGTCCTTCGTCAAGCGTGCGCTCTCGGCGCCACCGGCAGCAATGGGTGCCGCCGCGCTGCCCCGGGTTCCGGACGTGGATTTCAGCGCATTCGGACCGGTCGAGATTCGCCCGCTCGGCCGGATCCAGAAGATTTCCGGCGCGCGAATACAGGCCAGCTGGATAAACATCCCGCATGTCACGCAGCATGACCAGGCCGACATCACCGAGCTCGAGGCGCTGCGTGTGTCATTGAAAGAGCGTGCCGCCAGCCTCGGCATCAAGTTGACACCACTTGCCTTCGTCGCACGGGCCTGCGTCCGTGTCATTGCGCAGTTTCCGAATTTCAACAGCTCACTCGATGCCAGCGGGCAGAACCTCGTGTTCAAGCAGTATTTGCATCTGGGCTTTGCGGCGGAGACGCCAAATGGCCTGGTCGTGCCGGTGATCCGCGACGCAAACCGCAAGGACATTTATGAACTTGCGCGCGATCTGGCGGAATTCGCCGCGCGCGCGCGCGCCGGCAAGCTCACGGCGGCCGAGATGCAGGGCGGCTGCTTCACGATTTCGAGTCTCGGCGGCATCGGCGGCACGGCATTCACGCCGATCATCAATGCGCCCGAGGTCGCGATTCTGGGCGTCTCGCGCTCGCAGACTCGACCGGTCTGGCGGGACGGTCAATTCCGGCCACGGCTGCTGCTGCCGCTCTCGCTTTCCTACGATCATCGGGTGATCGATGGAGCCGAGGCCGTGCGTTTTGTCGTCGCGCTCGCCGACGCGCTCACGCATCCGGACACCCTCGTTGAGGCAGTCCCGTGAGCCGCATCATCGAGCAGCGCGTTCCGGATCTGGGCGAGTTCCGGGACGTCGAGGTCATCGAAGTGCTGGTCAAGCCCGGCGACAATGTCGAGCCGGAATCCCCGCTGATCACGCTCGAAACGGACAAGGCGACCATGGACGTGCCGGCGACGGCGGCCGGCGTCGTCCAGGAAGTCCGCGTCGTGAAGGGCGACCGGGTGTCAAAGGGCAGCCTGATCGCCGTGGTCACCGCTGCTGGCGGCGATACCGTACGGCTCCCGGCGCTGACCGAGACGACGGTCGTGATGGCGGGCCACGGCGAAACTGTCGTGCTGCCGGGCAGGCAAAGCGCGGGCGCGCCGGTGGCGGATGACGCCGGCATCGCGGCCGGCGAGCCCGCGGCGGACCTGACCGCAAAAGTGCTCGTGATCGGCGCCGGACCCGGCGGCTACACGGCGGCATTTCGTGCGGCGGACCTCGGACTCGGCGTGATCCTGGTGGATCGCTGGCCACAGCTCGGCGGCGTCTGCCTCAATGTCGGCTGCATTCCGTCCAAGGCCCTGCTGCATGCAGCGCGCGTGATCGAGGAGGCTGAAGCGATGTCCACGCACGGCATCCGCTTCGGCAAGCCGCAGATCGATACCGAGGCGCTGAAGCAATGGAAAAACAAGATCGTCGGCAAGCTGACGGCCGGTCTCACGATACTGGCCAAGCAGCGCAAGGTTAACGTGCTGCGCGGCTTCGCGCGCTTCATCTCGCCGCATCGCGTCGAACTGCGCGTCCCGGAAGGCACGACACGCGTGATTGGCTTCGAGCACTGCATCATCGCCGCGGGGTCGGAGCCCGCCCGCATCCCGGGCCTGCCGACCGACTCAAGGGTCATGGATTCGACCGCGGCACTCGACCTCAAGGACATCCCGGGACAACTCCTCGTCATCGGCGGCGGGATCATCGGGCTCGAAATGGCCTGCGTATACGACGCGCTCGGCTCGAAGGTCAGCGTGGTCGAGCTGACCGACACGCTGATGCCGGGCTGTGATCGCGACCTGGTGCGACCATTGGAAAAGCGCCTGCGCTCGCGTTATGCGTCGATCATGACAGGCACGCGCGTGATGGGTGTCGAGGCCGGGGACTCTGGCCTGAAGGTCAGCTTTGACGCGAAGGACGCGCCACAGCCGCAGATTTATGATCGCGTGCTGTGTGCAGTCGGCAGAGTTCCAAACGGTCGCGTGCTGAATGCAGAATCGGCGGGCATCGAGGTCGACGCGCGCGGCTACATTGCCGTGGATCGCCAGCAGCGGACCAATGTCCGCCACATCTTCGCGATCGGCGACATTGTCGGCCAGCCCATGCTGGCGCACAAGGCGACGCACGAAGGCAAGGTGGCGGCCGAGGTCATCGCCGGCCACAAGCGGGCGTTCGATGCGCTGGTGATTCCGTCGGTGGCCTACACGGATCCCGAGATCGCCTGGGCCGGAATCACCGAGACCGAAGCGCAGGCTCTCGGCCGCAAGCTCGGCAAGGGCCTGTTTCCCTGGATGGCCAGCGGCCGCTCGCTGGCGCTCAATCGCGACGACGGATTCACGAAGTTGCTGTTCGACGAGGAATCGCACCGCATCGTCGGTGGCGGCATCGTCGGCAGCAATGCGGGTGACCTGATCTCGGAGGTCGCACTCGCGATCGAAATGGGTGCTGACGCCGCCGACATCGGTCTTACGATTCACCCGCACCCGACCCTGTCGGAAACGGTTGCATTTGCCGCGGAAGCATTCGACGGGACCTTGACTGATCTCTACATGCCGAAGAAATCCTGATTTGGTGCCGGGTCGCAGGTGCGGCAATGTCGAACCTGCGACCCGGCACCAGTCAGCCTGTCACGCGCCGGGCGCGCGCGAGAAACGCCAATTCATCGGGTGGTTGGCCCGCGCGTTCGGCCTCCCACAGAGTCTTCGCGTAGCGCCATGTGCGGTCCCATGTGCAGGAATGGGTTGGACTCTCCACCCTCGGGCGTCCAATCACGCGCGAGCGCATCCGGATCCTCGAGCATGACTTGATACTCGGGGTGCAATCGCAGTACATCGGCCAGCATCTCCTCAAGCGGCGTCATCGGCAGCCGCTCGCGGGCTTTCTGCCAGGCCAGTAGCCATGTCCGCCTGAGATCCTCTCGCCCCGCGTTTCCCGACAGCTGCGGCATCAAGGCGCCACCGTCTTTTCGCGGTAGCGGCAAAGATCGGCGATCAGGCAGCCCGGACAGTCGGGCCGGCGTGCCTTGCAGACATAGCGGCCGTGCAGGATCAACCAATGATGCGCGTTCGCGCGGAATTCCCCGGGCACGGCTTCCAGCAGCCGATCCTCGACCTCGCGAACAGTGCGACCCGGCGCGAGTCCGGTGCGATTGGCCACGCGAAAGATGTGCGTGTCCACCGCGATCGTCGCGACGCCGAAGGCGGTGTTCAGCACGACATTCGCGGTCTTGCGCCCGACACCGGGCAGGGCCTCGAGCGCTTCCCTTTCGCGCGGCACGCGACCCCGATGACGCTCGATCAGGAGCCGGCTCGCGGCGATGACATGGCGTGACTTGACGCGCCAGAGGCCGATCGTCCGGATGTGGCTGGCCACGCCATCCTCGCCGAGCCTGAGCATGGCCCTGGGTGTCGCGGCGACGCGAAACAGCTGTTTCGTCGCCTGATTGACGCTGCGATCCGTGGCCTGCGCCGACAACATCACCGAGATGAGCAGCTGGAATGGCGAGCGGTAGACGAGTTCGGTCGAAGGCCGCGGATTGGCCGCGCGCAGCCGTTCGAACAGTTGCCGCCGCGCGGCGGCGTCCAGCTTTGACTCAATCCGCCGGCGTGCCATCTTGAGCCAGGCTGGCGCGCAGGGCGTAACGCCATTCAGCCTGCCCGCGCGCAAGCCTTGCCCGCCGCGTGTCGTAGAGCTGCCGGTAATGAGCCGCGCGGGCGTCGCGTTCAGGCGCGGTGAGCGGCAATGCGGTCAGGGCGGGTACTTCGACCATGTGTATGCAGTCGACCGGGCAGAGGGGCAGGCAAAGTTCGCAGCCGGAACAGTCCAGGGCGATGACCGTGTGCATACGCTTGCGCGCACCGACGATTGCGTCGGTCGGGCAATCGTCCAGGCACCTGGCGCAACCGATGCAGGCCTCCTCGTCGATCAGCGCGACGAGTTGCGGGCCTTCGTGGCCACAGTCCGGATCGAGCGGCAACACCGGCCGCCCCAGCAGTACCGCCAGTTGCGCGACAACCTCACGCCCACCGGGCGGGCAGCGATTCAGGGCGCTTTCGCCACGTGCCAGAGCGTCGGCATAGGGGCGGCAGCCGTCGAACCCGCATCGACGGCATTGGGTCTGCGGCAGCAACGCGTCGATGCGTTCCGCCAGCATTGCTAACTGACCTTCATGCCGGCCTTGGCACCTGGATCCGGCCCCAGCAGGAACAGGGAATCGCCGCCCTCGGCGCCTGCGACGAGGACCATCGCCTGTGACACGCCGAAGCGCAGCTTGCGCGGCTTCAGATTCGCGACCACGACCACATGCCGGCCAACCAGCTGGCCGGGCTCGTAGGAACTGCGGATGCCAGAAAATACCGTGCGTTGCTCACCGCCGAGGTCGACGGTCAGCTGCAGCAGCCGGTCGGCACCCTCGACCAGGGTGGCCGCCTCGATGCGGGCAATCCGCAGGTCGATTCGGGCAAATTCTTCCACGCTGATTTCCTGGGTTGTCGTCATCGGTGTCTCCACCAGCTTGCGGACCAGCGCCGGATCGACGCGCGTCGCCAGTGGCTGGTATTCCTTTATGGTCGAGTCGAGCAACGGCTTTGCGATGTCGCTCCAGAGGCTTACCGGCTTGCCGAGAAAGTCCTCGGCACGTTCCGCCATCGCCGGCATCACCGGTTTCAGGCAGGTCATCAGCAGGCGGAACAGGTTGAGTCCCTGGGTGCAGGTCGCCTGGACCTCTGCGGCGCGCGCCGGGTCCTTCGCGGCCAGCCACGGCTTGTGCTGGTCGATGTAAAGATTCGCGCGGTCGGTGAGCGCCATGATTTCGCGAACCGCTGCCGCGTACTCGCGTGACTCGTAGTTGGCAGCGATAAAGTCGGCGGCCTCGACGAATTCGCGATAGAGGTCGGGATCAGGCAGCGCCGGGGCGAGCCGGCCACCGTGACTGCGATGGATGAAGCCGGCGCAGCGGCTCGCGATATTGACCAGCTTTCCGACCAGCTCGGCGTTGATCCGGGTCGCGAACTCATCCAGGTTCATGTCGATGTCGTCGAGACCTGAGCCCAGCTTCGCCGCCAGGAAGTAGCGGAAATACTCCGGCGGCAGCAGGTCGAGATAACGCCTTGCGGTGACGAAGTTGCCGCGCGACTTCGACATCTTCTCGCCATTGACCGT
>JAENJD010000112.1 GCA_016844605.1 Steroidobacteraceae bacterium | reverse complement strand
ACCATCTGGTTGCAGATCGCTTCGAACGCCGGTCCCAGTGCAATTGCGTCGATCAGCCCGTGCGTCTGGAAGCGAACCTGCAGTTCGACCCGCGTGCCAGCGGCTTCGATCGGGTGAAAGTCCCAGCGCCCTTCGAGCAGGTTGAACGGACCATCGACGAGCTGCATATCGACCGATCGATCAAGCACATGCCGGTTGCGTGTCGTGAAGTTACCGCGCACTAGGCCGCGCGCGAGCCCCAGGTTGACCGTGACGAATTCGCCCTCGGCGGCGAGGATGCGAGCGCCATTGCACCACGGCAGGAATTCCGGGTAGCGCTCGACGTCGATCACCAGGCCATACATCTGGCCGGCCGTGTACGGCAGCAGGGCGCTGCGGTGCACCTCACGCATGGATCGCGTACCTCACCAGCTGATTGTCACCGGTGGGGCTGGCGCGGACAACCACGCGTTGCCGCTAGAATGCGCGATGGCCAGGAAAAAAGAAGACACCGCGGGCCGCATTGCCGATAACCGCAGGGCGCTGCACGAATACTTCATCGACCAGCGCTATGAGGCGGGTGTCGCGCTGCAGGGCTGGGAGGTCAAGGCCCTGCGTGCCGGACGGCTGCAGCTGCAGGAGGCTTATGTACTGTTGAAGGACGGCGAAGCCTGGCTGTTTGGTGCCCATGTTTCGCCGCTGCCGACCACATCGACTCACGTGGTGGCGGACCCCACGCGCAACCGCAAGATGCTGCTGCACCGTCGCCAGATCGACGCCATGATCGGCGCCGTGGAGCGCAAAGGCTACACGCTGATTCCGCTGGCAGCTTACTGGGTGGCCGGCAAGGCCAAGATCGAGATCGGCCTCGCGCGCGGCAAGAAGCAGCACGACAAGCGTGCCGATGAACGCGACAAGGACTGGCAACGCGAGAAGGCGCGCGTCATGAAAGGACGGCGTCTAGGGTGACTGAATGACGCTTGTGCAACTGCTGCTGACCAACCTCGCTGTAATCGCCGGCGCAATGCTGCTGCTGTGGCTGATCAGCATCCCCGTAAGGAACGCCAGCATCGTCGACATTTTCTGGGGTCCTGCATTCGCCATCGTGGCACTGGTCGGCTGGTTTCTCGGCGACGGCGATCATGACCGGCGAACGCTGCTGGCTGCGTTGACCGCCGCCTGGGGATTCCGCCTCGGCATGTACCTTGCGCTGCGCAATCTCGGGCACGGCGAAGACGCAAGGTATGCCCGCTGGCGCAAGCGCGTGGAGGACGCCGGCAGGAATTTCACCTGGCATAGCCTGATCATGGTGTTCGCCATGCAAGGGCTGCTGGTGATCATCGTCTCGCTGCCGATCCAGGCCGGACAGATCGCCGCGACCAACATGCCTTTGGGCACGCTTGCCTTGGCGGGGATGCTCTTGTGGCTCGTCGGCTTTCTTTTCGAGGCCATCGGCGACTGGCAACTGCAACGGTTCAAGGCCGACCCAGCCAATCGCGGCAAGCTGCTGGACACCGGCCTGTGGCGCTACACGCGCCACCCGAATTACTTCGGCAACGCCTGTCTCTGGTGGGGCCTGTGGCTGGTCGCCTGCGATGCACCGGGACTGTGGTGGACCGCGATCGGCCCGGCGCTGATGACATTCCTGTTGTTCCGGGTCTCAGGCGTCACGCTGCTCGAGAAATCACTGGTCGTATCCAACCCGAAGTACGCCGAGTACCAGCGCCGGACCAGCTCCTTCATTCCCTGGCCACCGCGCCTGAAACCGGGATACCGCTCGCCACGCTGAGCCCGCGGATCGTCGCGCACGAGAACGGGGCCTCGGGAAACATCCCGAAGCCCCGTTTTTTCCGTCCTGTCTTGGTTATGACCTACCCCGACAGGAAACCGAATCACTCAGCCTAAAGGGCCGGCTGCGTCACGGTGCTGGCGTCCAATGTCACGGCAGTCTGTGACAACAGTCTGCCGTTCACTGTTGCACCAGTCGCCAGGGTGATCGCTGTTTGCGCCAGTATCACCCCCTCCATGTGCGCGGTCGTATCTAGCGCGACAACACCGGAGGACTGCCAGAAGATGTTCTTGGGCAGTGCACCACCGGCCAGGAGTACGCGTACACCGGAAGCCTGGGTAATACCGCCCGCTATCTGGAAGATCCAGACATCATTGGGGCCGCCATTGAGAGTGACATCCGTTGATATCAAAACTCCGGTGCCCCACTTGTAGAGCCCAGGAACGAGGGTCAGCCCGCTGATATCTCCGCTGCCCAGCTCGGTAAAATCGGGTAATGATCGCCCGGCAGCATCGGTGTACGCAGCTTCCATGTTGCTTACAGCCGTGGTCAGGTTAGCAGGCGTTGGCGACGTATAGTCGGCTGCAAACGCCATTCCGACAACCTGACTGGCTGTCGAAAATGTGCCCGTGGCGTCCAATACCAACGAGAATCCCGTTATTGCAGTCGAGTCGATTGGACTCACGCCAATATCGCCAGTCACTGCGGAGCTTGGAACGGTCGAGATTCCTGATTTCGCGAGAATCACAAAATTGCCGGCGGTGCCAAGGCTTACCGGCGCGGGACCTGCCCCTGCAGCTGCCCCTGTTGTAAAGCTCCATGTCTTATTGACAGCCAATGCATTGCCTGCCACGTCCCTGGCACCAGTGGTGATCGTCGCAGTCAATACGGTATTGGCTGCGAGATCGTTGGTCGGGTTCAAGGTCGCAACGGTGCCCGCATAAGTCACAGCGCCTGGAACAGGCGTTGCCCCTTGCCTCAAGGTAAAGGTTGCGGTGGTGATCGTTGCAACGTTCATCGCCTCGCTGAAAGTAGCGGCTATGTTCCCGCTGATGGCCACACCAGTGGCAAGATCACCAGGGGTTGTGGAACTCACGGTGGGGGCGGTGGTGTCGGGAGAATTCCCGTTCCCACCGCTTCCGCCGCAGCCGGTCACAAAAGCGGCCAGCATTAATGCCACAGACCACATCTGTGGTTTGAAATGGATTCCGAAACTGTTCATCTGATTCTCCTGATCATCGGTTGCAGAAAGGCAGCGGTGCTCGGCCGTTGCATTTCGGCAGAGAATTCCGGCGTACTGCACCAAGGTTTTGGTGCAGAGTGTCGCCATCGCGACTATCCCCCTCCGTCGCAGGAAATTCCGTACGTTGCCGTACGAACTAGGAAGGAAAACAGAAGAAGCGTGAGCGCACGGTCACCACTGCTAACTTGGTGATGTGTAGTTATCAAGGGCTGGAGAGCATCCGTGGCCCTACGGCAGTTCAAATCCGCTCGGTACGCCGGCACACATAAACTGCGATATTCTCGCGCGTCATGATTGGCGCTACTTGCCTTTGCCGACTTGATTGGCGATAACGCCGCCGACCGTACCGACCGTGCTGCCGCCCGATCGCGATCGTGGTCATCCTGTTCAGACTGATCAGCGAGCGAAATCCTGTTTGACGATTTCGCCGGGCGGGATTGTTAGCCGGAGGCCGCTATTGGGCGACGTTGGAAATGCCCTGGCGGTACTGCACATCGGACAGCAGGCGGCTCAATTCCTTCCTGACCACGGCATAGCACTCGCACGCACGGGTCTCCAGTCCGGAGCGATCAAGCACTGAGATGTGGCCACGGCGGTAGCGAATAAAACCGGCGTGCTGCAATTTCCCGGCGGCCTCCGTAATACCTTCCCGGCGCACGCCGAGCATGCTGGCGACCAATTCCTGCGTCATGACCAACTCATGCGAAGGGATTCGATCGAGGGTCGACAACAGCCAGCGGCACAGCTGTTGCTCCACCGAATGGTGCCGATTGCAGACCGCCGTCTGGGTCATCTGTGTCATCAGCGCCTGGGTGTAGCGAAGCAACAAGCGTTGCAGCAAGCCGGCGCGATTGAATTCCTGCATCAGCGCGCGGCTCTCCAACCGGTAAGCCTGGCCCGCGGTCTGCACCACGGCCGAGCTTGGCGTGGTATCCCCTCCCATGAAAAGCGAAACACCGACTACGCCTTCATTGCCCACCCCGGCGGATTCGGCCGATGCGCCGGACTCCATGACATAGTGCAGCGACACGATGGCGGTGGTGGGGAAATAGGCGTGCCGCAGCTGTCCGCCGGGCTCGTAGAGCATCTCACCGAGCGGCATCGGGACCAGTTCCAGATGCGCAGCCAGGCGCTCGAATTCCGCCGTCGGCAGGGCGGCGAGAAGATGGTTTTGACTCGGACTATGTAGTGAAGACATCGAAAATCGTCGGGATCCCGGGTTCTATTTCCTTGCGGTGAGTTCCACGCCGATGCCGCGGTAACCGATGAAGCGGCTGGACTGGTTGAACATCGGCTCCCCGCTCACCTGAAACCTTTGCGTCGAGCCATCGGCAATGACGCGGCTGAAGATGAAATCCAGGAAGGGCTGCCGGGCGGCTATGGTTGCCTGCAGCGTCTCCTGCTCCGCCTCATTCCATCCTGTCGCCCCAACGCCGCCTGCATCTCCCGCCAGGGCGTCGACCGCTCCCAGTACCAGTCGGAGGCCAGTTCGGTCAGGCTGCGATAGCGGGCTTCGCTTTCGCGCAGTTCGGCGGTCCGTTCCTGCACCGTCTGTTCCAGCAACTTGTTGTAATTCTCGAGTTTCTTATACAGCAGCCGCACTTCCAGCATGTTGCGGATGCGCGTCTTGACCTCGACCAGATCGAACGGCTTGCTGACGAAATCCCTCGCTCCGGCCTGCAACGCGCGCAGCTTGTGACCGGGCTGGGCGGTGATCACCAGGACCGGAAGGTAGCCGTCCGCATCGTTGGTCTTGAGGCCTGCCATCACCTCGAATCCATCCATGCCTGGCATCTGCAGGTCGAGCAGGATCAGGTCGTAGCGGTTCCTGCGATGCAGCGCGCAGACTTCGTACGGATCCATGGTCGAAGCAACGTTAAGGTAGCCGGACTCACTCAGCAATTGCACGAGCAGAATGACATTGGACTCCTGATCGTCAACGATCAGGATGCTGGCGCCAAGAATGTCTGACTCACCAAGCATCATGCTTTTTCCCCTTTCTTCGCGCGGTCCGACTCCGTGTACGCAAAATTCAGCGCCTCGTCCAGCGCATCCATGAACTCGTTGACTTTGATGGGTTTGGTGAGATAGCGGAAAAATCCCGCCTCCAGGCCTTTCTCGATATCGCGGTGTATGGCATTGGCACTGAGGGCAACCACCGGGATGTGCGCTGTTGCCGGGTCTGCTCGCAGGATTTTCAGCGCCTGGATACCGCTGATGCCAGGCAAATTGATGTCCATCAGGATTACATCCGGCAAGGACGCGCGCGCAACTTCGACGCCGCTGTTGCCGTCCATCGCACTCAGCAAGCGGATATCGGGCCGGCGCGCGATGAGGTCTTCGACCAGCATCAGATTGGCCGGGTTATCCTCGACATAGAGCAGAGTGCGCAAATGTGTGCCTTCTTGAACTTGCGTTTGGTCGAACGCAGTGGGTCCAGTCGCGACGGCGGCATGTTGTGGTCCACCCGTCACATTCAGGTCAATCCAGAACACACTGCCCACACCAACCGTGCTTTCCACGCCGATTTCGCCATCCATCAATTCGACCAGCCGCTTGCTCACCATCAGGCCGATGCCTGTGCCTTCCTCGCTACCGGTCTCTTTTCCGAGACGATTGAATGGCTGGAAAAGCTGCGTCAGTTGATCCGGAGTCAATCCTTCGCCGGTGTCTTTGACGCTGATGCGAACGCGTTCCGCGGTGCTCGCGGTGCAGTCCACGACGACCGCGCCTCCCACCTTGTTGTATTTGACCGCGTTGGAAAGAAGGTTGATCAGAATCTGCTTCACCCGTGTCCGATCGGCT
>JAENJD010000057.1 GCA_016844605.1 Steroidobacteraceae bacterium | reverse complement strand
CGGGTTAGCCCTCCGCGAATCCGCATGCGGCAACCAGACCCGAAGGTCCGGCACCCGGCCGCACGTGACGATTTCGCGTGTGGATTTGGTTGAGAAAAAACGCCGCGCTTTATACCATCTTTGTCCCGTCGAAACAATGTGATAGGCGATTCGCACCCGTGTTAATGGCACGTCAGGCCCAGGTCACCATCAAGTCGCCCGCTGAACAGCAGGCGATGCGCGTCGCCGGCCGCCTGGCCGCCGACGTGCTGGACATGATCACGCCCCGTGTACTGCCCGGGGTGACCACCGGCGAGCTGGACCAGATCTGCCACGATTACATCGTCGGGGTCCAGCACGCCATCCCGGCGCCCTTGAATTACAAGGGATTTCCGAAGTCGATCTGCACATCGGTCAACCACGTCGTCTGCCATGGCATCCCGGGCGAGCGGCAGTTGCGCGGTGGCGACATCGTCAATCTGGACATCACCGTCATCAAGGACGGCTTTCATGGGGACACCAGCCGCATGTTCCTGGTCGGGGATTGCTCGGTCCAGGCCCGGCGGCTTTGCAGCATCGGGTTTGAGGCGATGTGGCTCGGCATCCGCCAGGTTGCGCCGGGCCACCGACTCGGCGACCTGGGTCACGCCATCCAGCAATATGTCGAGTCCCAGGGCTATTCGGTGGTGCGCGAATACTGCGGCCATGGCATCGGCCGCGTTTTCCACGAGGACCCGCAGGTGCTGCACTACGGTGAGCCGGGCACCGGATTTGAGATAGAGCCTGGCATGACATTCACGGTCGAACCGATGGTCAACGCGGGCCGACGCCAGGTGCGGCTCCTGGGCGACGGTTGGACAGTCGTCACGAAGGATCACTCGCTGTCCGCCCAGTGGGAGCACACCTTGCTGGTCACGACAGACGGATTCGAGGTGCTCACACTGGGCAGCGCTGACCGCGCGAGTACTTGAGCGATGCGCCCAGGTTTCACTGAGGCAAGCGAGGGACCGCTACCCGTCGCGGCAGCCGCGGCAATTCCCTGGGCATTTGTCGCTGGGCTGAAAGACCGGCTTCCTGCCGCCAGTGAGCCACTGCGCGAATTCCGCGCGGCACTCGAGGAAGGCGATCGCGAGCTGGCGCGCCGCTTCCACGCGGACGAACCCGTCGAGACATTGGTGCGCGACCGCGCCCTGTTGGTGGACGAGCTGCTGGTGCGTGCCTGGGCGATGCATGCAGGCGCAATTGCAGGCGATCTCGCCCTGGTCGCGGTCGGCGGCTACGGTCGCGGCGAGTTGCTGCCCTGCTCCGACATCGACGTCATGGTGCTGTTGCCGCAGAGCGAGCAGCCGGGCTGGACCACGGCGCTCGAAAGATTCCTGACATTCCTGTGGGACATCGGCCTCGAGATTGGCCACAGCGTTCGCACGATCGACGACTGCCAGCGTGAGGCGCTGGCTGACATCGGTGTCGCGACCACACTGATCGAGGCGCGATTGCTCGCAGGGCCCGAGCCGCTGTTCTCGGCAATGCGTCGCGCGCTGGCACCGGACCGATTGTGGTCGGCCCGCGATTTTTTCGATGCCAAGGTCCGCGAGCAGGCGGAGCGTCATCACCGCTACCACGACACCGCCTACAACCTCGAACCGAATGTGAAGCAGAGTCCTGGGGGCTTGCGCGACCTGCAAACCATCGGCTGGGTCGCCAAGCGCCATTTCGGCGCCGACACCCTGCAGGAACTCGCGAGCCATGGATTCCTGACCGTGCGTGAACTCGCGCAACTGCAGTCAGCCCAGTCCTACCTGTGGCGGATCCGCTTTGCGCTCCACCTGGTCACGCAACGCCGCGAAGACCGCCTGCTGTTCGATCATCAGATCCGCCTCGCGCGCATGTTCGGTTACGAGGATGCGACCTACACGCTCGCGGTCGAGCAGTTCATGCAGCGCTATTACCGCACGGCGATGTTCGTCAGCTGGCTGAACGAGCTCCTGCTGCAGCATTTCCGCGAGGAGATCCTGGCCGACCGGGACGCGCCGGCCGTGCCGCTCTCCCGCTATTTTCAGGAGCGCGACGAATATCTCGAAGTGACGGGCGAAGACGTGTTCGTGCGCAATCCCTCGGCGCTCCTCGAGTTGTTTCTCGTGTTGCAGCAGAATCCGGCACTCAAGGGCGTGCGCGCGAACACGATCCGCCTCGTCACCCAGAACCTGTGGTTGATCGACGAGGAGTTCCGGCAGAACCCGCGTAATCACCGCCTGTTCCTCGAGATCCTCGAAGCTCCCGCGGGCGTGACCCACGAACTGCGCCGCATGAACCTCTACGGCGTGCTGGGCCGCTACATCCCTGCTTTCGGGCGCATCGTCGGCCGCATGCAGTACGACCTGTTCCACGCCTACACGGTGGATGCGCACACCTTGTTCGTGGTCAGCAACCTGCGCCGCTTCGCGCTCGAGCGCTATGACCACGAATTCCCGAAGCTGGCGGAGATCTTCCGCTCGCTACCGAAACCCCAGCTCGCCTACCTGGCCGCGATATTTCACGACATCGCCAAGGGTCGCGGTGGCGACCATTCCGAACTGGGCGCCGTGGACGCCGAGGCCTTCTGCCTCGAGCAGGGACTCTCGCGCTACGACGCCCGGCTGGTCGCCTGGCTGGTGCGCAATCACCTGATGTTGTCGGTGACGTCGCAGAAACAGGACATCGCAGATCCGCAGGTCGTCAACGCCTTCGCGCGCGAAGTCGGCGACCAGGCCCGTCTCGACTACCTCTACCTGCTGACCGTCGCCGACGTGCGTGGCACCAATCCCAAGCTGTGGAATTCCTGGAAAGCCACGCTATTCGACGAATTCTACGAACGCGTCAAGCGCGCGCTGCGCCGCGGCCTCGAGAGCCCGATTGACCGCGAGCAACTGGTTGCCGAGACGCAGTCGCAGGCGCGCGAACTGCTGGCCGCCGCGGGTGTCGATGCCGCGACCATCGATCCCATCTGGTCGGTCCACACCGATACCTATTTTCTTCGGCATTCCGCTGCAGAAATCGCCTGGCATACCGAACGGCTCGCCGTACGTGAAGCCGCCGACACGAGTCCGCTGGTCGCGGTCGCCGAACAGCCGGGCCGCGGCGGCGCGACCGTCGTGCTGGTCCATACGCGCGGCCGTCACCACAGCTTCGCCCGCACGACTGCCGCGCTCGACCAGATGGGCCTCAGCATCCAGGACGCGCGCATCACGCCGACGACCGACGGCGCAAGTCTCGACAGTTATCTGGTGCTCGAAGACACCGGCATGCCGATCACCGATCGTCAGCGCATGGCCGGCATCGAGCGCCAGCTCGCCCAGGCGTTGTCCGAACGAAACGCAGCGGCACCGGCCGTGACCCGGCGCATGGCACGTCAGGCGCGCATGTTCACAACACCGACACAAGTGACATTCAGCGATGACGCGAAGAATGGGCGTACGATCCTCGAGGTTGTCGCAGGGGACCGGCCGGGCCTGCTATCCGAAATCGGCAAGCTGCTGTGGGACCAGCGCGTCGAATTGCACGGCGCCAAGATCATGACGGTGGGCGAGCGCGCGGAGGACGTTTTCTACGTGACCGATGAAATGAGTCGTCCGCTCGAAGAGGAACGGCGCACCGCACTCGCCGAGGCGCTGCAGCACGCGCTGGATGCGCGCGATGCCGCGGCCTGAGCGCCATCCATCCATGGACAAGTTTCGCGCAATCATCGAACAGGCCTTCGAACGGCGGGCCGGCATTTCACCCGGAAACGCGTCGCGGGAACTGCTGGATGCCCTCGACCATTGCCTGGCGCTGATGGGAAGCGGTCAGGCGCGCGTCGCCGAACCCGACGGTGGCGGCTGGCGCGTCAACGAATGGCTCAAGAAAGCCGTGCTGCTTTACTTCCGCACCCACGACAACGCCGTGCAGGACGCCGGCGTCCTGCGCTTCTACGACAAGCTGCCATTGAAGTACGGCGCGTATGACGCGGCCCGGTTCCGCGCCGCTGGCGTGCGCGTGGTGCCGGGCGCGATCGTGCGCGCGGGCGCGCATGTCGCCGCAGATGCCGTCCTGATGCCCTGCTTCGTCAATGTCGGGGCACATGTTGGCCCGGGCACAATGGTCGACACCTGGGCGACCGTCGGCTCCTGCGCGCAGATCGGCCGCAATGTGCACCTGTCGGGTGGCGTCGGCATCGGCGGCGTGCTCGAACCGCTGCAGGCTCAACCGACGATCATCGAGGATGACTGCTTCATTGGCGCACGCTCCGAAGTCGTCGAGGGCGTAATCGTTGAGCGCGGCTCCGTACTCTCAATGGGCGTCTTCCTGAGCTCCAGCACCCGCATCTACGATCGCGAGACGCGCATCACAACCTACGGTCGCGTGCCCGCAGGTTCCGTCGTCGTGCCTGGCAATCTTCCGGCCGCGGATGGTTCTCACTCATTGTATTGCGCAGTGATCGTCAAAAAAGTTGACGCCCAGACACGCGCCAAGACCTCCATCAACGACCTGCTACGCATGTGAAGGCACTCCGCGCGGGCCGGCGGAGCGCGAGTAAAAGGGGACGCTTCCCTTTTTCTTCCAGAAAAAGGGAAGCGTCCCCTTTTACGCTGTTCTTCTGAGCGAACGAGCGAGATCGCGCCCAGCCAGGCCCGCGCTCTGACTCTTCTCTTTTCCTACCCGAACCGCCCGGTGATGTAGCCTTCCGTGAGCCGGTGCTTCGGGTTCGTGAAGATCATATCGGTCGAGCCGACTTCGATGAGATCCCCCAGGTGGAAGTACGCCGTCCGCTGCGACACGCGCGCCGCCTGTTGCATCGAGTGCGTCACGATGCAGATCGCGTAATTCTGGCGCAACTCGTCGATCAGGTCCTCGATCCTCGCGGTCGCAATTGGGTCGAGCGCCGAACAGGGCTCGTCCATCAGGATCACTTCCGGGCCAACGGCGATCGTCCGCGCGATGCAGAGCCGCTGCTGCTGGCCGCCGGACAGAGCCGTGCCGGGCTGGTCGAGGCGATCCTTCACTTCCTCCCAGAGGCCCGCGCGCTGCAGGCTGGTCTGGACGATCTCATCGAGCTCGGTGCGATCCGCGGCGAGCCCATGAATTCGCGGCCCATAGGCGACATTTTCGTAGACTGATTTCGGGAATGGATTCGGCTTCTGGAACACCATGCCGACACGGGCGCGCAGTTGCACGACATCCTGGCGCCGTTCGTAGATATCCTGCCCATCCAGCGTGATAGTGCCGGTCACGACCGCGGTCGGAATCGTGTCATTGAGCCGGTTCAGGCAGCGCAGCAAAGTGCTCTTGCCGCAGCCCGAAGGCCCGATCATCGCAATGACTTCGTTGTGCGCGACATCGAGGCTGACGTCCCGGATCGCGTGCTTGTCGCCGTAATGCACATTCACCTGGCGGCAGGTCATCACCGGATTCGGCACGCTCACGTCGCCGACCGTGCGGCGGGCCGTCGGCTCGCTGCCGCCGGCCGCAGCTGTCGCGGTCTCAAGTGCTGCGCTGCGGCTTTGCGTTTTCGATTCGACTGCCATGCCAGGTACTCCGGAATCCATGACGCTCACCAGCGCCGCTCGAATTTCTGCCGCAGGATTACCGCCGCCGCATTCATGACCAGAAGGAAAACCAGCAGCACCATGATAGCGCCCGAGGTGCGCTCGAGAAATGCGCGTTCCGGGCTGTCCGCCCACAGGAATACCTGCACCGGCAGCACCGTGGCTGGATCGGTCAGGCTGCCCGGGATATCTGCTATGAACGCCACCATGCCGATCATCAGGAGCGGCGCCGATTCGCCGAGTGCGCGCGCCATGCCAATGATCGCACCGGTGAGCATACCGGGCATCGCCAGCGGCAACACATGGTGGGCGACGACCTGCACCTGCGATGCGCCCATGCCGAGCGCGGCTTCGCGTATTGATGGCGGCACCGCCTTGATCGCCGCGCGGCTCGCAATGATGATTGTCGGTAATGTCATCAGCGTCAGCACCAGGCCGCCGACCAGCGGCGCGGAACGCGGCACGCCAAAGAACTTGATGAATACGGCGAGGCCCAGCAGGCCGAAGACGATGGATGGCACCGCGGCCAGATTATTGATGTTGACTTCGATCATGTCCGTAAATCGGTTGGCCGGCGCGAACTCCTCAAGATAGATCGCCGCCGCGACACCAATCGGGAAAGACAGCAGCAGTGTGACTGCCAATGTCAGAAACGAGCCGACCACGGCGCCCAGTACTCCCGCCTGCTCCGGCTCGCGTGAATCACCTGCCGTAAAAAACACGCGGTTGAATCGTCTTTCAACGCGGTCCTCCGCGGTCAACGCATCGAGCCAGCCGAGCTGAAGGTCGGAGACCACGCGTTGGTCTTCCGGCAGCTTGCGATCGATCTTGCCCTTGACGAGCTGGTCGATGTCATCTGAAGCCATCAGCCAGAGTTCTCGCGTCTGGCCAATCAGGCGGGGATCGTCGAGAACCATGTCGCGCAGGTCGAACGCAGAGCCGTCGCTGATCAGTCCGTAGAGTTGCCGGAGTTCGCGTCTTCCCTCGACCTGCGGAAATTTTTCGCGAAGAGCCGCCTTGAAGACACCGGAGTAATCACCCATTCGAAGGATTTCTTCAACTTGTTTTCCTTCTGGATCAATCAGTTCTGCGTCAAACCTAATGTCAATTTGTATGTACGACTGCACGAAAGCCGTATAGCCCGTGCTGATGATCGACAGAAACAGGAAGCCGACAAACAGGAGACCGGAAACTGCCGCGGCCAGGCCATAAGCCCGGAACCGCCGTTCGGCGCGATAGCGCCGGCGCAGCCCGCGCTCGACCAGGTCGCGGATCCGCCCCTGCTCCTGTGCGGTCCGCAACGGATCCGGCTTATTCATATTGCTCCCGGTAACGGCGCACGACCTTGAGCGCGATGACATTGAGCAGCAGCGTGACCAGGAACAGCACGAGCCCGAGCGCGAATGCCGCAAGCGTCTTCGGACTGTCGAACTCCTGGTCGCCGACCAGCAGGGTCACGATCTGCACGGTCACGGTCGTGACCGCCTCGAGCGGATTTGCGGTCAGGTTTGCGGACAACCCGGCAGCCATCACGACGATCATCGTCTCACCGATCGCTCGCGACACGGCGAGCAGCACGCCGCCGACGATCCCCGGCAGCGCAGCCGGCAACACTACCTTGCGGATCGTTTCCGAACGCGTGGCACCCAGTCCATAGGAGCCATCGCGCATCGACTGCGGCACAGCCGTGATCATGTCGTCGGCAAGCGAAGACACAAATGGGATGATCATGATCCCCATCACAAGTCCCGCGGCCAGCGCGCTCTCGGAAGCCACTTCAAGACCGAGACGCTCGCCGACGCCGCGAAGTAGCGGCGCGACAGTCAGTGCTGCAAAGAAGCCGTAGACCACTGTCGGAATGCCGGCCAGTACTTCCAGCATCGGCTTGGTCACGGCGCGAAATCCGCGACTCGCGTACTCGGCCAGGTAGATCGCTGAAAACAGCCCGACCGGCACGGCGATCGCCATCGCAATGAAGGAGATCAACAGGGTCCCGGCAAACAGAGGCACCGCGCCAAAGGCGCCGGAAGAACCCACCTGATCGGCGCGGATGGCGAGCTGCGGACTCCATTGCGTGCCGAATATGAATTCGGTGACCGGGACGAACCGGAAGAATTGCAGCGATTCGTACAGGACCGAAAGGACGATGCCAATGGTCGTCAGGATCGCGATCAACGAGCAACCCATCAAAGCCACGCGGACGATCTGCTCGACGCGATTGCGTGCCCGCATCGTCGGCTTGATCCGCGACAGCGTGATCCATCCGCCGGCGAGGGCCACACAGAGCGCCAGCACCGCGGCACTGGTGCGGCTCAGTCCGTCGAGCCGCTGCCAGCGCAGGGCGGCCGTGGCAATCTCGGGCGCCACCGCATCCGGCTTCACGTTGCCCGCGACGACATTGCGTACGTCGTTCAGGACCAGCGACAGCTCGCCAGGGGCCAATTCCTGGACGCCGCCTCCCATCGACTGGACCACCTGGCCGGCGATGATGCGATCCTCCAGCGCCTGCCAGCCCAGTACGACGACAAGGGCTGGCAGACTGCACCAGATCGCTGTCAGCAGGCCGTAGTAGGCCGGCAGCGAATGCAGCTTGCGCGCGCCGCGCGGGCCACCGGCGACACGCAGCGAGCGCGCACGTCCGAGCTGATAGGCAATGGCTGTCAGCACCAGGAGCGCCAGAATCAAGGTAGAGGTCTGCATCCCCATCCCCGCGGGTTCACGACGGCAGGCACCGCCCTGCCCCAGGACGGTAACCCGCTCTTTCTACGCCTGCTTTGTTACCGAATTGTTTCAGGCGGAGGCTTGCTAAAAAGGGGACGCTTCCCTTTTTCCAGGTCAAAAAGGGAAGCGTCCCCTTTTTAGTTGGTATAAAGAGCCGCGTCCGCACGGCGCCCTGGAGTTCCCGCACCGATGTCGTCCACCCTCGACCTGACCCGCCAGCTGGTGTCCCGCGCATCGGTAAGCCCGGTTGACGGTGGTTGCCAGGAACTCCTGATCGCGCGACTCAAACCTCTGGGTTTCGTCGTCGAGCGGATGCGATTCGGCGAAGTCGACAATTTCTGGGCGCTGCGCCGCGGGGGCCAGGGGCCCGTCCTCTGCTTTGCCGGCCACACGGACGTCGTACCGCCTGGGCCGCTCGAGCAATGGCAATCCGACCCATTCCAGCCGGTCGTCCGCGACGGCAAGCTGTTCGGGCGCGGCGCCGCCGACATGAAGAGCGGGCTTGCGGCAATGGTCACCGCGACGGAGGAATTCGTCGCCGCTCACGCGCAATTCGATGGTTCGATCGCATTCCTGATCACCAGCGATGAGGAAGGACCATCGGTCGACGGCACGCGGCGCGTGGTCGAGGTCCTGCGTGAGCGCGGCCAGCGCATCGATTATTGCCTCGTCGGTGAACCGTCAAGCCTGCAGGTCTTTGGCGACACGATACGCATCGGCCGGCGCGGCTCGCTGTCGGGACGGCTGACCGTGCATGGCGTCCAGGGGCATGTCGCCTATCCGGACCGCGCGGATAACCCGATTCACCGCCTGGCACCGGCGCTCGTCGAGCTGACCACGCGCGTATGGGACTCCGGCAGCGAACATTTCCAGCCGACGACATTCCAGGTCAGCAATCTGAACGCCGGGACCGGGGCACCCAACGTGATTCCCGGCGAGTTGAAGGCGCGCTTCAACCTGCGCTGGTCAACCGCGCAGACTCTTGAGGGCCTCAAGAAGACGATCACGGCGATCCTCGACCGCCATCAATTGCGTTATTCGCTTGAATGGTTCGTATCCGGCATGCCGTATTACTCGCCGCCGGGAAAGCTGGCGGCGGCGGCGGTCGCGGCGGTGCGCGAGATCAGCGGCCGCACGCCGGAATTGTCGACCGGTGGCGGCACCTCCGACGGGCGCTTCATCGCGCCGATGGGCGCCGAGGTCATCGAACTGGGAATCGTCAACGAGACCATTCACATGATCGACGAATGCTGCCGCATCGAGGAGCTCGAAACGCTGCAACGCGTCTATCAGGCGGTGCTCACACGCCTCTTGTAGCGCTCCCGGCCGCCGGAACGCGGCGCAGGTTGTTCCAGATCCCCGCAATCGTGAGCACCAGCGCGAAGACGAACACCCACGCGGGCATCGACAGGCCCAGTAGCGTGAAGTCAATTTTTGCGCATTCGCCGCCGGCCTTGAACACCTTCAGGATCACTTCGGTCAGCGGAAACAGCTCGAGCATGAATTCCAGATCCGCACCGCAGGACGCGACCGAGCCTGGTGGCTGCATCTGGATCCAGACATGGCGACCCGCTGTCGCAAGTGTCGCAAGCCCGGTGACGCCGATCAGGAGCGCGTAGAGCGCGCCACGAAAACCGCCGGCCGGGAAAACCGCGGCGAGCAGGAATGCGATGCCGAGAGCCGCGACCGAGAAACGCTGAAAAATGCACAGGTGGCAGGGTTGATACTCGAGCACGTACTGGCTGTAGAACGCGACGCCGAGCGCCAGCGCGCATGCCAGGAATCCGAGCCCGTTGGCGCTGCGCCGGGACGGCATCTTCAGCCCTGGCGCTCCTGGGCTGAATCGCGAATCTGCCGCTCCGCATCGTCGAGCGACAGGTGCCGGATGTCCTTGCCGTGCACCATGTAGACCGTGTACTCGCAGATGTTCTTGGCGTGGTCGCCAATGCGCTCCATGGCACGAACCACCCACATGACTTCAAGCGCGCGCCGGATGGAGCGCGGGTCTTCCATCATGAATGTGATGCTCTGGCGCTGGATGGCTTCGTATTCCTCATCAACCTTGCGGTCGCGGCGCGCCACTTCGAAGGCCTCGTCCGCGTCCAGGCGCGCAAAAGCGTGCAAGGCATCGTGCACCATCTCGGTGACCAGCTTGCCAAGGTGCCGGATCTCGCGATAGTGATCCGCTGGTTTTTCCATCAAGGCGAGCTTGGCGGCGATGAAACCGACCTTCTCGACTTCATCGCCGATGCGCTCGAGGTCGGTGATGGTCTTGATGATCGCGACCATGACCCGGAGGTCGGATGCGGTCGGCTGGCGGGTGGCGATGATCCGGCCGCACTCCTCGTCGATCTCGACCTCCATCCGGTTGACCTTGTAATCGTCGCGGGCGATCTGCTCGCCCAGTTCGCTGTCACCCTCAACCAGCGCGATGACGGCCTGCTGCAGCTGCTGCTCGACAAAGCCGCCCATCTGCATGACGCGCGTGCGGACACGCTCCATGTCCTCGTTGAAGCGCCGCGAAATATGCTGGCCCAGGTCAGCCGCTTCCATGCCCCGCACTCCTGCTCGTCCGAGCCGATTCTGGTCCATCATATCGCAGCGCTGCCGCGATCAGAACTTGTAGTTCAGATCGAACTGCAGTCGTTTGTATTCGACTTCCGACGCCGTTTCGTAGTTCCGGTCGTTAATGAAGTAAGTGGCCTTGAGGTTCATGTTCTTGACCGGGGCCCAGGTCCCCTGCACCGCGTAGCCCCTGCCCTGCGTCAAGCCATCGGCAAAGTCCGAATCGACGAATGCCGAAAACTGCGCATCGCGCTCGAGCTCCTCATACAGGGCGCCGAATTCCCAGGTGTGCGGATCGGCGGCCTTTCCGAGCATGAAGCCGAGCTGGTAGCCGGTGTTCAGCGTGCTCGGGTCCATGTTTTCAATGTACGAGCCAAACAGCATGATCGGCACGGCCCCTACCCTGCCCGACCACTGCACGTCAGCCACCGCAATGTTGTAGTCGTAGGTGTAACAGCGCGTCGTGCCGGTCGGACTGGCAGCGCAGGCGGCGCTCGCGGTGTAGCTGCTGTTGCCGGCCGGCGAACCGGTAAATGGCAGAATTGGCTGGTCCTGGATCGCGCCGTAGTCCCAATACCCCGCCGCCAGCGTCAGGCCCCCGCCGAAGACGTAACCCAGTTGCGCGCCAACGAGATTGCCGTCGGCCCCCGCTGAAGCTTCGTCCAACCAGAGGCCCCAGCCCTTGGCAAAGGGCCCGGTCTTGCCGCCGTACTGAAAGGCGACGCCCTCGGGATTCACGTCGCCGTCGAAGAACAGGCTGTAGCCGGCCTTGGTCCAGGGCTGTTTCTGCTTGCCGACGGTGAACAGCATGCCCTCGCGCGGCCTCCAGTCGACATATCCCAGGTTCAGGCCAACCGTCTTGCGCGCGTTTCCATCGTCCAGTGTCGAGTTGGTCGAACGCGCATCAAAGATGTCGGCCGTCGCGATCTCGAAACCCGCCAGCAGAGTGCTGCTGAGCTTGGCTTCCAGGCCCAGACGCCCGCGGATCCTGTGACGAACGCGATCCGAGGTCACTCCCTCGATGTCTAATTGCTCGTGCCGATAGCGGAAATCGCCCTTCCACTTGATGTTGCGCGCCCAGTCCATCGCGGTCGAGGACGCCTGCCCCTGCGCGAGCTGATCCGTCTGCTTGTCATTCGACTCCTCGACGGCCGCCACCCGTGACTCAAGTGCGGCTACCTGGGGCGCTGCCTGTCCCTGCGACGCGGCATTCGATTTTTCGAGTTGCTCAATACGGGCCAGCAGCGCGGGCAGGATTGCGACCTGCTGCTTCAGTGCCTCGATTTCGGCGCGATCCTGATCGGATGTCGCCGCGAGCGCCAGGCCCGGGGCACTCAGGACCAGACCGAGCGCACTCGCCGTCATGATGTTTCGCATAAATTTGCTTCCAGTGTTTCTTGTCTTTGGACCGTCGGTAATCTCAAACGCCTTTCAGCGTGGCCAACGCCACGGCATCCTTCCGGACCTTGTCACGGTCTGACTTCGGTGCCGGCACGAGGCCCTTGTCGGCCAGGTAGCCCTCGTCACCAATGGCTTTCTCGCTGGTGTACTCCGCGAGGAATTCCTTCATGCCGGGGATCACGCCGACATGCGCCTTCTTGGCGTAGATATACAACGCGCGCGAGATCGGATACTTGCCCGCCGAAATCGTCTCGAAGTCGGGCGCGATGCCCTCGATGGTCGAGCCATGCAGTGAATTGAGGTTTTCCTCGAGGAAGCTGTAGCCGAAGATGCCCATCGCACTGGGATTTGCAGCCAGTTTCTGGACGATCAGATTGTCGTTCTCGCCGGCCTCGATGTAGATACCGTCCTCGCGGATCGTCGTGCAGACTCGCCTGTAGCGCTTTTCATCCACGTCCTTCAGCGATTTGAGCCAGGGGTAGGTCGTGCAGCCCGGCTCCATGACCTGCTCGAGGAACGAGTCCCGGGTCCCGGAGGTCGGCGGCGGCCCGAGCACCTCGATGCGCACGACCGGCAGCGCGGGATTGACTTCCTTCCAGGTCTTGTAGGGATTCGCAATCAGCTGAGTGGGCGTCGCTGGATCCGGGACCTGCTTGGCGAGCGCAAGGTAGATGTCCTTCCGGGTCAGCTTGTAAACCGGCGACGCTTTTGCGTTCGCCAGCACGATGCCGTCAAAGCCGATCTTGATCTCGACGACGTCGTTGACGCCGTTCTTCTTGCAGTCGGCCAGCTCCGAGGCCTTGATACGGCGTGATGCATTGGTCAAGTCTGGGTGCTGCACGCCGACGCCGGCGCAAAAGAGTTTCATGCCGCCACCCGTGCCGGTGCTCTCGACTTTCGGTGTCTTGAACTGGCTGGCGCGGCCGAACTGCTCGGCAACCGTCGAC
>JAENJD010000056.1 GCA_016844605.1 Steroidobacteraceae bacterium | reverse complement strand
TGGCATCGGAGCCCGTCACGCGGTGGCCGCCGGCGCGCGCGAGCGCCGCGATGCCGCCCATGAATGTGCCGCAGATGCCGATGATGTGGATGTGCATCACACGGCTCCCGGGAACAATCTTGCCAGCAGCGCATCGCTGGCGATCTGGTAGGTCATGGCGAGTGCGATGCCGGTGACGAAACCAATCTCAAGCGCGCCCCGCAGGATGTGGCCGATGATCAACACATACCAGACGATCACGGCTATCGAGCTCATTCCGACCAGAAGCTTGACCGTTTCATTTGCCGCCGCCTGCTGCCGCAGTCCGAACAGCATCAAGACGAGTGGAGTCAGCAAGACCGTCGTGCCCAATGCGGCGCTCATCGTCTGGAGATAGCGGTGCGGGCGGCGCGCCGCGGCCAGCAGGATCCAGAATACTGCGAGAGTCAGGCCGAGGTCGGCCGCCGTGCGCGCCAGCAGCCGGTCATCGCTGTACAGCATCCAGGACTGCATTGCACTGCTGCCGGCATAGGCGGCGGCCATGACAACGAGCAGCACGATCGATGCCGGCAGGACACTCGGGTCGCGTCGCAATCGCGCGATCTCCACCAGGGATATCAGCACTTGGGTCATTCTGCCTTGGGCCGCGGCGGCGGGTTCCGCATAATGAGGACGATGGCGATTGTATCCAAGCAGGCGACCGGCATGACCGCCGATGCATTGATCGGCGACGAATCGGCCTTGCGCACCCTGGTCGGCGCGTGGCCGGCGGGTGCCGGTATTGCGCTCGACACCGAGTTCGTGCGCGAGCGTACCTATTACCCCAGATTGTGCCTGGTGCAGGTTTCGGTGGCCGATAGCCTGGCGCTGATCGACCCGCTTGCAATCGCGGATGCCCGCGTGTTCGTCGGGCCGCTGATGGACCCGGGGCGGCCGAAACTGTTGCACGCCGCGCGCCAGGACGTCGAAGCGCTGCTGCCGCTCACCGGCACGCCACTCGCACCTGTGTTCGACACGCAGCTCGCGGCGGCATTGCTCGGGTTTGCGGCGCAGATCGGCTATGCCGAACTGGTGCGCCTGGTGCTGGGCGTCGAACTCGCCAAGGGCCATGCACGTACCGATTGGGCCCGGCGCCCACTGTCGCCCGAACAACTGGCCTACGCTGCCGATGATGTGCGCTACCTGCCGGCGCTGGCAGCGCTGCTCGATGAGCGGCTGACTGCCGCCGGCCGCCGCGGCTGGATGGAAGAGGAATCCGCAGCGCTCACGGACATCAGGCTCTATCGCGTCGAGCCTGCCGAAGCCTGGCGGCGCCTGAAAGGCCTCGAACGCCTGCAGCCAGCCGTGCAGCATGCGATTCGCGCGCTGGCGCGCTGGCGCGAGGAACGTGCCATGGAACGCGACCTGCCGCGCGGCTGGGTGCTCCCGGATGCGGCGTTATACGAAATTGCGCAGGCGCGGCCACGCACGCGCGAGGACCTGCTGCGGATTGCCGGCGTGTCACGCGCGGCGGCCGACCGCGTCGGGGGTGAAATTCTCAAGGCCCTTGCCGACGAGTCCGGTGTCACGGATAACTTGATCGCGGACGACGGATCGCGTGCGGGCCCCGAGCAGCTGCGCCAGCTCAAGACCCTGCAGCAACGGCTGCTCACGATCGCGGGCGAACTCGAGATCCAGCCGGAGGTGCTGGCGACGCGACGCGATCTGACGGCACTCGTGCGCGGCGAGCGCGAACTGCCCATCCTCAGCGGTTGGCGCAGGGCCGTCGTCGGCGAGCCGCTGCTCGCCGCGCTGTAGAAACTCAGCCAGGCATAATCGCCGCCTCGAGCCGCGCATCGACTTCATCGAGCGTGCCATTGGCGTCGATCCGGCGCAGCAGGCCCAATCGCGCGTAATGCTCGATCAGCGGCTGAGTGCGTTCGCAATACACCGCGAGTCTCTGGCGCACGGTCGCCTCGTTGTCGTCGGGACGCTGGAACAGGTCGTGCTCCTTGCCGTCCGCGCAGCGTTCGCCGGGCCTGGGCGGGTTCGTCTCGATGTGGAACACGCGCCCGCAGCGGCGGCAACTGCGACGGCCTGCAACACGCCGCAGCAGCACTTCCGGATCGATTTCCAGCAGCACGACGGTATCGAGCGGGGTCCCGAGTCTCATCAGCAACGCAGCGAGTGCATCGGCCTGCGCCTGCGTGCGTGGGAATCCGTCGAGGATGAAGCCGCGCGCGGCGTCCGGCCGCGCAAGCCGCTCGCGAATAATGCCCAGCATGATGTCGTCAGCAACCAGGCCACCAGCCTGCATCACGATGTGCGCGGCACGTCCGAGTTGCGTCCCGGCGGCCACGGCCTCGCGCAGCAGGTCGCCCGTGGACACCTGCGGCACGCCGTGACGCGCCTGCATCCTCTGCGCCTGCGTGCCCTTGCCCGAACCGGGCGCGCCCAGCAATACCAGCCTCATCCCAACGCACTCCGCGGGCCCGGGGCCCCTTCGAGGGGCGCCCATCGTGCCCGCGGCTTCGAGTTGCGTCAAACCGCGGCGGATCGGCTATGCTTCGCCCCCCCGGGGCGGTGCCGCCGCCCGGAAAACCGGACCTGCCGGGTCGCACGACGCACGAGTGGCAAGACGCATGAATAAGAAACCCGCGCCTCGCAACGCCCTGTACGCGCAATCCGGCGGCGTGACCGCCGTCATTAATGCGAGCGCCCTCGGAGTCATCGAGGCCTGCCGCCTTCATCGTGATCGCATCGGGCATCTTTACGCGGGCCGCGACGGCATCGTCGGTGCACTGACCGAGGACCTGATCGACATCAGCCGCGAGGACCCGGCGGCCATCCGCGCGCTGCGCCACACGCCGGGAGGCAGCTTCGGCTCGGCGCGCTACAAGCTCAAGGACCTGGAACGCGACCTGCCCAAGTACAAGCGCTTGATCGATGTTTTCCGCGCGCACGACATCGGTTACTTCTTCTACAACGGCGGCAACGACTCGATGGACACGGCGCTGAAGCTGTCGCAGCTCGGCGAGCAGCTGGGTCATCCGGTCGCCTGCATCGGCATACCGAAAACCGTCGACAACGACCTCCCGGTTACCGATTGCTGCCCCGGCTTCGGATCCGTCGCCAAGTACGTTGCGGTTTCGACGCTCGAGGCCTCGCTCGACGTCGCGTCGATGGCTCGTACCTCGACGAAAGTCTTCATCCTCGAGGTCATGGGTCGCCACGCAGGATGGATCGCCGCGGCCGGCGGCCTTGCGGCCCGCAAGGCCGGGGACGCGCCCCACATCATCCTGTTCCCGGAAATCGCCTTTGACCGCGAGCGCTTCCTCGCGCGCGTGCGCGAAACCGTCGAGCAGAAGGGCTTTTGCGTCATCGTCGCTTCCGAGGGCGCGCGTGATGGCGAGGGAAAGTTCCTGTCGGACATGGGCACGCGCGACGCGTTCGGCCACGTGCAGCTCGGCGGTGTGGCGCCGACGCTCGCTGCGATGATCAAGGATGCGCACGGCTACAAGTATCACTGGGCGCTGGCCGACTACCTGCAGCGTTCCGCGCGCCACATCGCCTCGCGCGTGGATGTCGAGCAGGCCTATGCCGTGGGCCGCGCGGCCGTCGAACTGGCGCTCGCGGGAAAAAACGCCGTGATGCCGGTGATCGTGCGCAAATCTTCGAAGCCGTACCGCTGGAATATCGGCTCGGTGTCGATCGCCGCGGTCGCCAATCGCGAAAAGATGCTGCCGAGGAATTACATCACGGCGGACGGATTCGGCATCACCGCAGCCTGCCGGCGTTATCTCGAGCCGCTGATCGGCGGCGAGGACTATCCGCCATTCAAGGGCGGAATACCGGTCTACGCGAAACTTTCCAACGCTCGCGTGCGCCGGAAACTGCAACCGTTCGTGATATGATTTTTCGTTCCCTGGGAGGATATTAATGTCGATGCAAGATGCACTGTGGCTTGCGATGCTGGCTGGCGTGATCGCCATCATTTACGGTGTTTTTGCCGTGCGCTGGATCCTGGCGCAACCCGCGGGCAACGCGCGCATGCAGGAAATTGCCGCGGCCATCCAGGCCGGGGCCCAGGCCTACCTGAACCGCCAGTATTCGACGATCGCCATCGTCGGTGTGGTGCTGTTCGCGATTCTCTGGCCGCTGCTCGGATGGCCGACCGCGATCGGCTTCGCAGTGGGCGCGATCCTGTCGGGCGCCGCCGGCTACATCGGCATGAATGTCTCCGTGCGCGCCAACGTGCGCACCGCGCATGCGGCGGGCGTGGGCCTGAATCCTGCGCTGAAGGTCGCATTTCGCGGCGGCGCCGTGACCGGCATGCTGGTCGTCGGCCTCGGGCTTCTGGGCGTCGCAGCGTATTACCATTTAGTCGCGCCGATCCTGGGAGAGAAAGAGGCGCTACGCGGCCTGATCGGCCTCGCCTTCGGCGGCTCGCTGATCTCGATCTTCGCGCGCCTCGGTGGCGGAATCTTCACGAAAGGTGCCGACGTCGGCGCCGATCTCGTGGGCAAGGTCGAGGCCGGCATCCCGGAGGACGACCCCCGGAATCCCGCCGTGATCGCCGACAACGTCGGCGACAATGTCGGCGACTGCGCCGGCATGGCGGCGGACCTGTTTGAGACCTACGCGGTCACGATCGTCGCGACCATGCTGCTGGGCTCGCTGATGATGCAGGATCATGGCGCCAGCGCGGTGATACTGCCGCTGGCACTCGGCGCGGTCTCGATCGGCGCATCCATCATCGGCTCGTTCTTCGTCAGCGTGCGAGACGGCGGCCGGATCATGCCGGCGCTGTACCGTGGCGTAATCGTTGCCGGCGTCATCGCCGCGGCCGCGTTCTACCCGATCACCCAGACGCTCATGGGTGACGCCGCCATGGATCTCTGGTATTGCGCGCTGATCGGCCTCGGGCTCACGGCCGCGATGATCGTGATCACGGAGTACTACACGGCGACCGAGTACGCGCCGGTACGCCATATCGCTGAGGCATCGAAGACCGGTCACGCGACCAACATCATCGCCGGCCTCGGCGTCTCGATGAAGTCAACCGCCCTGCCCGTACTTTCGGTCTGCATCGCGATCTGGGGCAGCTATGAACTGGCCGGGCTCTACGGCATCGCGGTCTCGGCGACCGCCATGCTGTCGATGACCGGCATGGTCGTTGCGCTCGACGCCTACGGCCCGATCACCGACAACGCCGGCGGAATCGCGGAGATGTCGGGGTTGCCGGGCAATGTACGCAAGATCACCGACGCCCTCGATGCGGTGGGCAACACGACCAAGGCCGTGACCAAGGGTTACGCGATCGGCTCCGCCGGTCTCGCGGCGCTCGTGCTGTTTGCCGACTACACGCACAAGCTGCAAGAAGCCGGCAAGCTCGGCAGCGGCGCACTGGTCCAGGGCTTCGAGCTTGCGGATCCCGCCGTGATCATCGGCCTGTTCATCGGCGGTCTCGTCCCCTACCTGTTCGCAGCGATGGCCATGGAGGCCGTCGGTCGCGCCGCCGGTGCGGTCGTCAATGAGGTGCGGCGCCAGTTCCGCGAGATCAAGGGCATCATGGAAGGCACGGCGAAGCCCGATTATTCACGCGCGGTCGACATGGTCACGCGGGCCGCGATTCGCGAAATGATCGTGCCGTCGCTGTTGCCGATCCTGGTGCCGGTCGTGCTGGCCTATACGATGAACTGGGCGATGGGCCCGGGTGCGGGTATCCGCGCGCTGGGCGGGCTCCTGATCGGCACGATCGTGACGGGACTCTTCGTCGCGATCTCCATGTGCACGGGCGGCGGCGCCTGGGACAACGCCAAGAAGTACATTGAGGAAGGAAACTTCGGCGGCAAGGGCTCGGACGCGCACATGGCTGCCGTGACCGGCGACACCGTCGGCGATCCCTACAAGGACACCGCGGGCCCTGCAATCAATCCGCTGATCAAGATCATCAATATCGTGGCGCTGCTGCTGGTGCCGCTGCTGTAAGGTGGATGGTCAGGGCCGCGTAACGGCACCTGTCTCCGGAGCTATCGGCAACCGAATGAGTCTGGACTGAATGCCGGCCTGAACGAACGAATCGATTGAAGCTCCCAGCATCCGGTAGAACATCAGGGTGGGGCGATTCGTTGCGTAGACAACCGCCTGCACCTCGGTCAACCCCAAGGGTTGAAAGTAGCTCACGGCATGCTGCACGAGCCGCTCGGATATTTTCAATCCGGTCGCGCGCACGAACTCCCGATCGCGGTACGCAGGGAGTACACCGAATGTCAATATCTCCGCGCATGGGTCGGCGATCATTCGTTCGGTGTCCGATTGCCGCGAAACCATCAAACGAAGCGCCTTGAGCACGCCAAGAATGGCTCGGGGATCAGTGACGACCGACAGGCAAAGGGCGCGTGCCGCCGAAAATGGGTAGTTGCGAATGGCCTTCTGATGAAAGGTCGCGGCACGCGCCGTATAGGCGACGAACCCGGCTGGCTCGCCGGCAACTTCGGCGATCGCGGCGCGCATCAGCCCTTCCACGATCAACTTCGAGTAACAGAAATGGGCCAGGAACCCCTTGCCGAGCCCCGCGACAGGACCATAACCGACCAGAGCCAGGTGCAAGCGGGCCAGAGTTGCCGCATCATCGAGATTGCCATCCACTTCACGTAAATTGAATGCAACCTGTTTACTCAGGCCATCGCCCAAAGCACTGGAGATCGACGGTTGAAGATTCAAGTCATTGGCTCGCTCGACCACAGTTTCAGTCTGCTTCACGGCAAGCTTGTTGACAACCCGCTCGCGGGCCCGGATCCGCGACGTCCGGTTGATCTGCGCGGCTCAGCGGCCGCAATAAGTGAAACAGCTCCCGGCCGATATCGGCTCGTACGGGACTCGCTCGGCATCAACAAGATCTTCTGGGCCGAATCGAGCGACCAGTCGATTCTTGTCGCCTCGAGACCCCATCGTCTCATAACGGCCGGGTGCCCCCTCTCATCGATTTACTCGTTGGGCCCTGGCCAACTCGTGGATCTTGATCTTGGTCGTCGCGTCAGCAGCCAGGAGGGCTTGTTGCCTCGCCTGTTTGGAGACCCGGACGCGCCCGCCGGCGATCTTGAGGCGACATCCGCGAATATTGCCGGCGCCCTGGCTGCCTATTGCGATGTCCTCGCCGCGGCATACTCCGACCGGCGAATTTTCGTGTGCGCATCCGGTGGACTCGACAGCACCGGCGTTGCCGTCGAGGTGAAGGAGCATTTCAAGAATCTGACTGCAGTGAGCTTCGACCTGAAAAGGCCATCGGGAGCGATCAGCGAAGACCGCCTGACGGCCCGGCGGTTGGCTGCCGACTGGCGTGTCCCGCTACTGGAGGTCACGGTAACGGAAAAGGAGCTGCTCGAGCCGCTCGATACGGTACTAACGGAAGGAATCGACTGGCGCGATTTCAACGTTCATGCCGCGCTCGTCAACGCCGCGCTGGCACGCGCTATCGCCGCCGAGCTTGCCAGCACCGGTGAACCGGGCCTGGTGTTCACAGGCGACCTCATGAACGAGTTCCTGGTCGACTACCACGAGGAGCGCTATGGCGGACAAGTCTATTACCGCCTTCCACGCCTCGGACCGAAATCGCTGCAACGCGTCCTGGTCAGAGGCGCTGAAACATCCCACCGGGAGATCGGAATCTTCGAGGCATGGAATGTTCCGGTCGTCCAGCTGTACTCGATTGCCGCCCACCTGTATTGCTCTCTACCCGCCGACTTCCTCGCGGCAGAAGGCAACAAGGAACGACTCACCCGGCTTGTTTTCGGCGATCGCATTCCTGAGTACGTGTACAAGCGACGCAAGACGCGTGCGCAGATCGGCGATCCAGAGGTTGGAAAAGGCGTCCTGGCCCTGTGCATCGACCGAGGGATTGACCAGGAATATCTTCGCGGCCGCTTTGCAGCCCTTCACCAGGTCGATCGAATTGCGGACCTGGACGATTTTATCGGTGCCGGGCGCTACCGTGCAGCCGTTCCATTTTCGGGCGGCGAAACGTAGGGCCGATTCACGACTTCGGCGCAGGATTCCCGAGCTTTTCGAGAACCAGGTTCGCCATCTTGATCACGCCGCCCATCTTCTCGCGGGTGATTTCCGACTCGTCTATCACGATGGACCATCGCTTTTCGAGAAACTCCACCAGCTCTACGACGCCCATCGAATCAATGATCCCCCGCTCCACCAGCGACTCGTGAAGAGGGAGCGTCGACGCGGTGTGGTCCGTGGGGAAATTCGTGAGAACGAAATTCACGATGTCGTCCCGGACAGAGTCAGGCGTTTCAAGATGGTCCATGTGCTCCCGCTTCGATGAGTTCGAGCCTTGATGCCGAGGTCTGCTGCGCGAAGGATAACCCGTTGCCCCGCACAAAGAAATCGTCCAGCAACATCGTCGAAATGACGAGAATAAAGGCCATGTTGTCTCTCATGCCGACCCGGGCCAACTTGAATTCCCTGCCCTTTTTTACCAATTGAGTGACCTGCGCCGAATCAAACAGGCCGACCTCCGCCAGTCGCTGCGGGTTCAGCAGCGCTTCGACATATTCCGGCGCCCTGCCATTCACGAAAAATCCCTTCAAGTCCGGAGCCTGGTACGCCATCTTAGGGCGCTTGCGAATCTGCTCCGGAATGCGGTTGCCAAAGGCATTCCGGAGGATGAATTTATCCTTGAGTCCCCGGAGCTTCAGCCTCCTCGGAAGACGCGCGGCAAACTCAATGAAGTGATGATCCAGGTACGGGTAACGGCCCTCCACTGCGTGGGCCATGGACATCCGGTCACCCTGGCTGGACAGCAGGTAATTGGCCAACAGCGTCTGCATTTCAATGCACTGCGCGCGAGCGATGTCATCCGCAGCCATGTAGCCCTGCGGCAACCAGCTTTCCAGGTCGGCTACGGGGTTATAGGAGTCCGCCCGCTGTCGCATATCAGGACTCAGGAAGACTTCCAGAGCCTTCCCGTTGTTCCATCTCACGGCCATCGCATGGTGCGGGTCGCCATCGTGGAGTAACGTCGCCCTGTAAAAGTCGAGGAGCAGGTTGAGGTACCTTGGATTCCGGTACTGCGGGAGGTATGCATACAGCCGACTGAAGAGGCGTCCTCGCCACTTGGACTGCGGTTGTCGGCCCCAGAAATTCCGGATCGCCACTTCGCGAAACAGATCGTAGCCAAGCAGAATCTCGTCGGCTCCTTCTCCGGTCGTAACGACCTTGATTCCATCCTCGTGTACACGTTTCGACAGGAGGAAAAGCGGAGTCGGCGCCGTTCGAAAGAGCGGAGTTTCCGCGTGGAATACGACGTCGCGAAAGTGATCACTGACGTCGGTTGGTCCAATGTGCACGGACGCGTGCTCAAATCCGAAATGGTCAGCCACCACGCGCTGGGCGCTCGACTCATCGTACTCGGGGTCCTCGAATGTCACCGCGTAGGTTCGCAGCTTGCCCGGCACAAGGTCCGCAAGGCACATTGCCACGACTGTTGAGTCGATACCGCCTGACAGGTAGCTGGCAACAGGCACGTCCGCCATTCGCTGCCGGTCAACGGATTCCCGAAACTCCTGCGCGAACACCTGGAAATATTCCTCGTCGCTCGCAAGCCGCAGACATTCGAGATCCCCAGGGAAAGGCCATTCCCAGTAACGCGTCAGGCGGGGACTGGCATTGACGGCATCAAAGACTGCGTAATGGCCAGGGGGGACCTGTCGAACACCTTCAAACCCGGACGAATCGCCTGCGACGGTCCAGAAGCGAAAAGTCTGAACCAAAGCCCGATAGTCGAGTTTTCGCGGAATCGAAGGAAGCTGGAAAAGCGCTTTAACCTCCGAGGCAAATGCAAGAAGCTCGCGATTCTGGAACCAGAACAAAGGACGGATGCCAACACGGTCACGGCCAAGAATGAGGCTCTTATTGCGCCCATCCCATATCGCGATGGCAAACTGCCCGTCAATTCGGCGGAACATTTCCTCGCCAATATCCGCATAGAGTCGCAGCAGGGTCTCCGCCTCGGACTTCGTCTCAAATCGATGGCCTTTCGCTATGAGTGACTCCCGAATGCTCCAATAGTTGAAGATTTCCCCATTGAAGACCAGCACGATTTCCGGATCATGACTGACGGCCGGTTGAATTCCTCCTTCGAGGTCGACGATGCTGAGCCTGGCATTGCCGAGAGCCACGGCGTGGCTGACGTAGCCGCCCAGCCGCTCCGGACCGCGGTGTCTGACCGCCTGTAGCATCCGATGCAGTTCTTCACGCGTAGCGCGACCGCTCGCGCGGACCAGTCCGGCTATTCCACACATTTCAAGTGAGCCATTTGTGAAGGAGCAAGGCCCCGAGGAGCATTATCATACCGTGCAAAGTTTGGAAGCGCGGCGGTGTCATGCCCGCCTCAGGTTCGCGTTTCGCAGCAGCGCCTGGGACAACGCGACGAAGCACATCGAGGATTGCAATGTGGGCCGCAACGGTTCAGGCACCTGCCAGGTATTTCGCGCCTGTTCCTCCAGCGAGGCAAATTCGTACGCGCACGGCCAGCGCATGATTTTCCTCATGATCCGCTTACCACCCGCTCCACCTCGCGTTCGACAATCTCGGCGAGTTTCCGGCTTTCATCCACGAGGCTCGCGATCTCAGCGCTGGTGCGCTCGACGTAATCGGCATCCTTGATCGACTTCAGGTTGATGCGCGCGTTGTAGGCCGCACCCTTCACACCCGCCAGGGAAACCAGCGCGCCGACACCGGCGTCCGTGATCATGACGTCGTTTCCAGAGCGCGCAGCCATCAGGCACAGTTCCAGCGCCGCACGACAGTGCCGGGCAGTCTGCATCGGAACCTCGGTGGCGCGCTTGTACCCGGACTGCAGGGCTTCGCTGCGCGCAGTCTTCTGGGTCGGCGTGTCCTTCGGCATGCGCAGCGCGTCCATCACGCCATTGAAGGCCTGCGTGTCGTCGTCCACGGCGGCGAGCAACTGATCCTTGATGCTTTGCGCCTTTGCCGCGAGGGCGTCCAGTTCCTCGTAGCGACCCTCAAACCCGGCTTTGCCGACCGTCAGGTTCGCGACCATCGCGGCGAGGGCCGCACCGATCGAGCCCGCGAGCGCGGCAATTGAGCCGCCGCCCGGGGCGGGCGAGTCACGCGACACCTCGTCGACGAATTCGCCGACCGACTTGCGTACCAGATCTCCGGCTTGGCGGGGCATACCTATTACCTTCTTTTCCGTTTCAAATGGCGCGACGTCGCGCAGGCCCATGGCCTGCACCGCAGTCTCGATGATGTCGCCGACCGGCAGCCCGGTGGACTTGCGCATCCGGCGCAGATAGTAGCGGCCGGATTCCAGCATCGCATCGAACGGGACCAAGCCGACAATTTCGGAACCCGTGACGGGAATTCCGCGCTGCGCGGCTTCCTCGCGCGCGGCCTCAAGGACCGCGTGGGCCGAAGCTACCTTGAAGTCGGTCAGGTTGATGGAAATCTGCGCGCGGCGGTACTTCTCCACCAGCCAACCGACCGCCTTGACGTGCGAAAAGCGGCCATCCGCGTAGACCGGCTTTCCTTCGACCTCCCCCGCCGGGTAGCCGAGCGCGGCGTAGCGCGCTGCAAGGTCGTTGCCGTGGGTGTTGCGGTAATGCGCCGCGAGTGCGTCCCACGATTTCGCGACATGATCGCAGCCCCCGCAGGGGAAATGGTCCCTGGCGAACACTACCGCGTCGCCCTTGTAGTAGAAGGGCGCGATATTGCCGCTGCGCTTGTGGCGGCCGCGCTCGCGCAGGTTGTAGGCGATGTCGTCCGCGTAACGCTTGTCGGTCGTTGCGAGATTGACGTTATAGGCGATCAGAAACTCGCGCGCGCCGATGATGTAGGCGCCGGTGCGCGGGTTGTGCTTTACCGGACCGAAATCGGGTTTCCACACAGGATCCGCCAGTTTCCTCACGAGCCCTTCGTATTCGCCGGCCCGAACTGCCGCGAGATTCCTGCGGGTGGGGCTCGATGCAGCCTGCTCATAGAGATACACGGGGATGCCGAGCTCACCGATGCGGCGGCCGGTTTCCTTTGCGATCGCCACGCAATCGCCCATGGTGACGCCCGCGACCGGCACGAAGGGGCAGACGTCCATCGCGCCCATCCTCGCGTGGCTACCATGATGCGTCGTCATGTCGATGGTTTCGGCCGCGCGCTTTCCGGCACGGAAGGCAGCCTCCGCCACGGCTTCGGGCGCGCCGATAAAGGTGACCACCGTGCGGTTCGTGTCTTCACCAGAATCGACATCGAGCAGCGTCACGCCGCGCACTGCCTCTATCTGCGCCGTAATGCCGCTGATGACCGCGGTATCGCGCCCTTCGGAAAAATTGGGAACGCATTCCAGCAGTTCGTTCACAACCGGCTCCGCATCGTCATTGATGCCATGATAATGGCAATCATGCGTCCTAGCGCGAGAGTACCCCCCGCCTCCCGCGTCCAGTCCCTTGATGGAAAAGGCGGTTCCGCTCCAGGTGTCGTCAAGCCCTTTCATCGTGTGACGCTTATTGTGTTTATATTTCCCGAGAAATCGTAGGATTCACCGTGCGACTTTTATTGGTGAACTACGAGTATCCCCCTGTTGGCGGCGGCGCCAGCTATTCCTGCCGATCATTGGCCCGCCACTTGGTCACGCGCGGCCATTATGTCGATGTGCTCACGTCGCGGGTCGCCGGACAGCCGAGGACCGAGGAGGTCGATGGCGTGCTCATTCACCGCGCCTGGAGCTGGCGGCGAAGCGTCCACGATTGCGGCACCTTTGGCGCGGCTACCTTCCTGATGTTCGGCCTGCTTCGATTGAACTGGCTGCTCAAACACCGTTCATACCAGCTCGTGCACTGCTATTTCGCCCTGCCATGTGGTCCACTGGCGCTGCATTCGGCAAATCGTTCGGGATTGCCTTATGTCCTGTCACTGCGTGGATCGGATGTGCCGAATTACGACCCGACCAACCCGTGGTTGAATTCCCTGCACAGGTGGGTGGCCCCGCTGACACACAGGATCCTTTCGGGCGCCTCCGTCGTCGTGCCCAACAGCGAGAGCCTGTTGCGGCTGATAACGACTTTTCATCCCGCCGGCAATTATGAAGTGATCCCGAATGCCGCTCTCGCTCAGACCGTGCCGCGCGAGCCCCGCGGGACCAGGGGCCCGGTGCGCATCCTGTGTGTTTCCCGATTGATCGCGCGCAAGGGAATCGACGTGCTGCTCCAGGCGATTGTGCTGCTTCGCGACTTGCCGGTCATGGTCGACATCGTCGGCGACGGCAGGCAGC
>JAENJD010000004.1 GCA_016844605.1 Steroidobacteraceae bacterium | reverse complement strand
CCCGCCTTCTCCAGCACCGAGCCCATGATCCGCGTGGTGATGAGCTGGCCGGTCCAATCGTGCAGCGTCAGCTTGATCGGCTCCTTGGTCTTGGCGCAGCTGGCCAATGCGACGGCCAACACGGCAACGGCGGCCGCGACGGCAAAGTTCTTCAGGCGCTGGTTCATGGCGACACCCACCCCCCGACAAAGCGGAGTTTTGATTATGCTGCGGACTTTTAGGGTCCGCGGACCCTGCAGGGACTGTCAACCTGATGACCGGCAAATGGTAGCACAGGATTTACCCGGTTCTGCAGCGCGCGACCGGTCCGATTAGGATAGCGCTCCGGGGCGCTTCATGGACGGGGCGGGTGGCTACAGAAGACCCGGAAGCTACGATTCGGCGAGACGGATCCGATGACCGATGAACAACTGAGGCAACTGTTGCAAACCGCCGTCGATGCCGCGCTGGCCGCGGCAGTCGGCATCAGGAAGTATTTCGGCAGTCAGCAACTCGGTGTGCAGCAGAAGCGCGATGGGTCACCGGTGACTCTCGCTGATCAGGAGGCGGAAGCGGTGATCCGTGCGCACCTGTTGTCAAAAGCTTCGACCGGACCGCTGGACATCCTCGGCGAGGAACAGGGTTTCACGGGCCAGGGCACACGCTGGCGATGGACCGTGGACCCGATCGACGGCACCCGCTCGTTCATTCACGGCATTCCGCTCTGCGGGACGATGATCGCCTTGCAGGACATGAATGATGAGCGGCCCGTATTGGGTGTCATTCACCTGCCGATGCTCGGGGTCACGTATGCGGCCGCCAGGGGGCAGGGGGTCACCCGCAATGGTGAGACCCTGCGGCTCCCGGAGTCCGTGGCGATCGAGGATGCCATCATCGGCGTGGGCGACATTGCGCAGTTTGTCGCCGCCAGCCGCTTTGAGGATTACTGCCGTTTGTCAGCCCTGCATGGATACGTGCGCGGCTACACAGACTGTTTCGGCCACGGCCTGGTCATCAGCGGCGCGCTCGGGGCGATGATGGACCCCGCGCTGAATCCCTGGGACGTCCTGCCGACGCAGGCATTGATCGAGGAGGCTGGCGGGACGGCCTTGATCTTCCGCTCAAAAGTGCCGAACAAGGTGGATTCGTTGTTCGGCAATCGCGCGCTCGTGCAGCACCTCGCCCGCGAACTTTCCTTTGGGCCCGGTTAGATCCCGCGACGCCGCTCGAATCGGGCAAGCAGCCCGGTGGCGACTGTAGTCAGGAATACGACACCTACCAACAGCAGGAAGACCGAATCCAGGCCACGGGTCTGCTTCAGCCAGCCGATGATCGGCTCCTGCAGTATCGGGCCGATCGATCCGAAGCCGTTGATGACACCGGCGGCGAGCGCAGCCTGGCGCCGGTTGCCCACATCCATCGCGCAGGCGCCGGAAAGCAGCGAGTCGGGCCCCATCGCCGTGAATCCGATCAGGCCCAGCAGCGCGACGAACAGGACCGGCGACGACAGGCCGACGAACCACATCAGCGACGTGAACACGAGACAACCGGCCGTCATCCAGAAGATCACCGGCGTTCGTCGTGAGCCCGGCAGGCGGTCCGACCAGATCCCGCCGGCGATCACGCCGAGGAAGCCGATCCAGTCGAACGCGGTTGACCAGTAGGCGGCAACCGATGTCGTCATTCCGAATTGCTCGCCGAGGATCAGCGTGGACCAGCTGTCGAGCGCGTAGCGGAGAAACTTGAAGCCGAAGTAGATCAGGCCCATCGCGACGATCGATGCCATGAATCCCGGTGGCAACAGTGCATCGCGGGCCGCGACTGCTTCACGCGAGCCTGGTACGGCGGCGTCCGGTTCCGCATCGTCTTCAAGCGACAGTCCGACCGATTGTGGCCGCTCGCGCGCGAACAGGACGAAATACAGCGTGAATGCGAGCAGCACGATGCTCGAGCCGAAGAACGACCACGCCATTCCCAGCCAGCCGAGCAGGAATCCGGCCAGGCCTTTTCCTGCAATTCCGCCAATCTGGTAGCAGGTGCCCCAGATGCCGAACAAAGTTCCGCGTTCCGAGCGGAGCGTCCAGTTCGCAAACAGGGCGACATTGTGCGGCCAGCCCGTCGCCTGCGCGAGGCCGTGGATTCCCATCGTCACGCACATCCACAGGAACACGCTCGCGAGATGCGAGTCGACGAGCAGCCCCAGCACGATGTTGCACGCGGCCGCGATGCACATGCCGTACGCGAGCACGCGCCGGCTCTCCATGCGCCTGCCGAGCCACGCTGCGAGGAACTGGCCCAGCATGTAGGTGACGAGATAGATGGTCCATGGATAGGCGATCTGGATATCGTCGAGGCCGAACTGCTCCTTCAGCGGATGTTTCAGGACCGCGTAGACCTTCCGCGCAAAGTAGAAACCGGCGTAGGAAAGCCAGGTCGCCGTGAACAACTGCATGCGATAGCGGCGCAACTGCTCCTGTTTCGTCGCACTCATGTGAATGACCTGCTGGCGAAATCGCAGCTGCCGTCCGCGAGTTCGTCCCAGAAACGCGGAGGCAATGTGCGGTAGTGGGTGCAGCTGGCGGTGGCGAGCGCCGTGTTCGCGGGGATGTCCGACGCGCAGCAGGTCACGAAAACGGAGCGCATGCCGGCAGCCCTTGCCGCAAGCAGGCCTGCCTGGCTGTCCTCAAACACCAGCGTGTCTGCGGGATCGACCGCGAGCGCGCTCGCCGCGAGCAGAAAACCTTCCGGGTCGGGCTTGGTATTGGTGACGGCGTCACCGCCGATTCTTGCGCCAGGGCCAATGCAGTCGTCAACGCCGAGCTTGTCGAGGAAAGAGTCGATCACGGAGCGCGGGCTCGAGGAAACGACACCGAGTTGCAGGCCGCGTGCCGCGGCGGCGCGCACGGCTTCCGGTGCACCGGGTATCGGCTTCACGTCGGTCGCAACGTCATTCCAGTGAGTCAACAGGTCGGCGGCAATCAAGCTTGAGGCGCGATCAATATTCGTGCGTGCCCGGATCTTGTCGGCGATATAGATCCAGGTGCGGCCCTGGGTATCCGTGTGCGGAAGCCTGAAGTCCGCGAGCCCGTACTGCGCAAGCGCCGCGCTGATCGACTGATCCGTGTGTATCTCGCTGTCTACCAGCGTGCCGTCGAGGTCGAAGAGCACAGCACGCACTGGCCGGACCCCGGTCACATGAACGCTCGCGCTGGGACCCATGGACCCATCCTCGCATACCCGGGAGACGCGGGTCATTCGGGTGTCTAGACCGCGATCCCTGCCGCCTCGAGTCTGGCACGCAGTCCGGCGAGCTGCGTGGCGTAGTTGCGCCACTCATTCACGGCCGATTGGTAAATCGGCTGGCGCACCTGGTGCGCGCTCGCCGTCGTGCTCGCGGCGGGGTTCAGGTGAAAGTCGAGGCAGGCGTCTTCCCATTCGAGGCCGCAGAACGCGAGCAGCCGGCGCGTTTCGCCGGGCTGATCGGCGACCAGGCGTTCATAGGACAGCTCGTGGATAACGCCCGGCATCGTGCTGTGCCAGTGATCCATCAACCGGCGGTAGGCGATGTAGTACTGCGCCATCTCGTCGAGGTCGTAGGAGAACGGGTAGCCGTCCCGAAACAGCATCTTGTACATCGCGTAACAGGCGGCGAGCGGCTGGCGCGCGACGTGGACGATCCTGGCATTCGGCAACGCGCGGCGGATCAGGCCGCAATGCAGGTAGTTGACCGGCATCTTGTCGATGAACCGTGGCGTGTCGCCCGCGACCGGACGGCAACGAGCCAGGTATTCCCGGCCGAGTGATGCGAAGTCGTGCTGTGCCGAGAGCGCGATGATCTGCCGCAGCGGCGGATCCTCGAGGCCGCTTTTCAAGCGCGCGGCAGCGGTGATCGCCAGCGTGAAGTGCCGCAGTTCGCCGGCCGCGTGCAGCTGTGAATGACTCGACAGAATGCGCTCGACGAGCGTCGACCCTGCGCGCGGGAGGCCGACGATGAAGATCGGTGCATCGGCCGGCGCTCCTTCGGCCGCCCGCAACGGACCGGCAGGATAGGTCTCGATCAGCCAGTCCACGGTATTCAGGTCGGTATTGATGTCATACGCGAGCTGGCCGCGTCGCAGCCGCGCGCCGCGTTCCAGATTCATCCACGATTCGGCATGCCGCCCGAGGTCCGCGTACTCCTTCGCGAGCGCGTAACGCAGCTGCACTTCTCCATTCGCGTCGGCGCCACCGTGCTCGAGCAACTGCTCGAGCAGGTTCACGTGATTGCGATCCGGCGTCTGCGTGCGCAGGTTGGATCGATTCGCGTAACTCTCGTAATACTTCGGATCCAGCTCGAGTACGCGGTCGTAGTCGGCTTCCGCTTCCTCGACCTGGCCGACGGTCCTGCGCACCACGGCACGGCTGAACAGCAGTTGCGTGTTGTCGGGCGCCTGGCGGCAGGCGCGGTCGTAGGTGGCCAACGCAAGAAAGTGCTCGTCTGCTGCGCTGTAGAACAGGCCGATTGCTGCGAGGGCGCGCGGGTTGTCGCCGGATGCGCGCTCGGCCTCTGCCGCTGCGCTCAGCGCTTCCGGCCGGCGCCGCAGACCATCCAGGCATTGCGCTTGGCGCAGGAGCACGGACGCGTCGTCCGGGGCGACAGCGACGGCGCGCTCGGCGAGTTGCAACGCACGTTCGTGGTCATGAAGATGCTGGGCGATCACGCTCGCCAGCAACCAGCCCGGGGCGAATGTGGGGTCGGCAATGTTCAGCTCACGGCCGCGTGCATCGGCTTCGCGCCAGTTGTGCGCCTGCACCTGACGCATGACGTCACGATAGCGCGCATCGCGATCGGTGGTCATTCGGCCGACCTGATCGCGGCGAGGTGGGCGGCGAAGGCGGGGGTTGCCATCAACCCGCGGCAGCGCGCGAAGCGCTTGACGGCATAGCTCCAGAAATCGTCGGCGGGATTCCTGTTGGCGTGCTGGATCAGCCCCCAGAGTGTCCACAGCAGATCGCACATCGCCTTGTAGATGACCATGCGGCCCAGATCGGCGGGGCGCGCGGGCCCGTCGAAATAGGCCTCGAGCATCGCGCGGTCGTGCTCGGGCCCGAATCCGGCCTCGACCGAGAGATCTCCAAGGTCCCACATCGGATCGTTCATGCCCGAGTACTCCCAGTCGACGAGCCACATGCGCCGGCCGTCGTCGAGCAGGTTTTCGCACAAGGGATCGCAGTGGCAGGGCGCAAGCGGCAGCGGGCGTGCCGCCAGCGCCTCGCGTACGATTCGCGCACTGGCCACGGTCTCGTGATAGTCCTCTGGCAAGCTCGCTCCGAGCGTCTCGAGATGAGCGAGGTAACCGTCGATCATCGCGAACAGTTCGAAGCGGAACGCGAACACCCGGCCGGACAAATGCAGTTGCCGGAATGCGCGGGCGGCACGAACCGGGGCGCCTGGCGTCGTACGCAGGGTTTCAGGCGTCATCGTGACGCAGCCGGCGAGGAACCGCGTGACCATGATGCCGTGATCCCCGAAGTAGAGCACCTCGGGGCCGACGCCGGCTGCTGCTGCGGCGCGCGCGTTGACCGCCTCGACACGGCGATCGATGTAGGCATCGGTGCCCTTCCCGGGAACGCGCAGGCAGTAGGCTTCGGCACCGGCCCGCACGCTGAACACCTGGTTGGTCAGCCCACCAAGGCGCACGATGTCGAGTGCGGCCGCGTCGAGGCGACTGAGTGCGGGCACAGTTGCAATCGCCGCCCGCGCAGCGGCGCGGTCGGCCGCACTGGTCACGGCATTGTCCGCCGGATTCCGACGAGCGCGACCCAGCCAAGATTGCCGGTGCGTGACGCCTTGCACCACAGCGCATAGCGTTCCAGGGTCTCCGCGACGTCCGCTTCGCTCGCGATTGCGGCAAGCTGCGCGCGCTTGGCCGCGATCTCCGCGGTGAGGAGATCGAATGACGGCAGCACGTGGCGGCTCCAGTCCTCCACCACAATTCCTTCGAATCCCGCCGCCGTGAGGCCATTTCGATAATCTTCGGCAGACCAGAAGCCGGGCGCCGAGATTGCGGTGAGGAGTGCGGCGGCATCCGGCACCGGTGTGCCGACGACGACCAGATCCGAGATCGCAATGATGCCGCCGGGGCGAACCACACGCGCCGCCTCGGCCAGCGCGCGCGGCTTGTCCGTCGAGAACAGCAATGAGTCCTGGCACCAGTAGACGTCGAAACTGGAATCGGCGTAGGGCAGCGCGTGGTAATCGGCGAACTCAAAGCGGATGCGCCCGGCGCCGGGGGCATTCCGCGTCCATTCCTCGGCGGTGGCGAGCTGGGAGCGCGCGATGTTGGTGGCGACCACCGTCGCGCCGCGCGCTGCCGCCAGATATCGTGCCGTGCCGCCGACGCCGCACGCGGTTTCAAGCACGCTCGCGCCGGCAGTGATGTTCGCCAGTTGCGCCAGCCGCGCGGTTGCGCGCAGCGCCGCCTCCCGGATGTCGTCGTCGTCGCCCTCCAGGAACCCCGGATGAATCTGGTCGCCATAGACCTCAAGCATGGCCCGGTACATCGGGGCGTCGTAGCGCCTGATGATCTCGGCCTGGAAGGTCTCGGCGTCAGACGACTTGGTCATTGCGGGCTCGGCTGCAGATGTCCGATCATGCGCGAATCCGCGCAGGCCGTGAAGGGCGGCACGGGATATCATCTCAACTTCGCGGTGATTACATTCATTTGCGGTTCGCTGATACGATGCCGCGGAACATCCGGCGCATACAGGACCCGAGCCATCATGAGAAAAAAGCGGCTGGCGGCAGGATTTCTCGCGACCGTCCTGGCGACGGCAAGCATCACGGCGAGCCACGCCGACATGGCGGCTGCAAAGCAATGGGTTGACAAGGAGTTCCAGCCTTCCACGCTGACGAAAGAGCAGCAGTTGAAGGAGATGGAATGGTTCGTCAACGCCGCGAAGCCATTCAAGGGCATGGAGATCAACGTGCTGTCGGAGACCATCCCGACCCACGAATATGAATCGAGGACCCTGGCCAGGGCCTTTACGGAGATCACCGGCATCAAGGTGAATCACCAGGTGCTCGGCGAAGGCGAGGTCGTGCAGGCTGTGCAGACGCAGATGCAGACCAACCGCAATCTGTATGACGGCTACATCAATGACTCCGACCTGATCGGCACGCACTCCCGCCTGCAGTCGGCGATCAACCTCACCGACTGGATGGCCGGCGAAGGCAAGGCAGTGACGCTGCCGACGCTCGACATCAAGGATTTCATCGGCATCTCGTTCACCACCGGCCCCGACGGCAAGATCTGGCAGTTGCCCGACCAGCAATTCGCCAATCTGTACTGGTTCCGCTACGACTGGTTCAAGCGCCCCGACCTCAAGAAGCGGTTCAAGGAAAAGTACGGCTACGAGCTGGGGGTGCCGGTGAACTGGTCCGCCTATGAGGACATCGCCGAGTTCTTCAGCGTCCAGGTGAAGCAGATCGACGGCAAGCGCATCTATGGCCACATGGACTACGGCAAGCGCGCGCCGGATCTCGGCTGGCGCATGACCGATGCCTGGCTATCGATGGCCGGTGCGAGTTCCAAAGGCCTGCCCAACGGCCGCCCGATCGACGAGTGGGGCATCCGGATGGAAAAGGGGTCCTGCAATCCGGCCGGTGCGTCGGTTACGCGCGGTGGCGAGACCAATGGCCCGGCCGCGGTGTACGCGATCGCGAAGTGGGACGAATGGCTGCGCAAGTACGCCCCGCCCGGCGCGGCCGACTACGATTTTTACCAGTCACTGCCGGCCCTCTCGCAGGGCAACGTCGCGCAGCAGATCTTCTGGTACACGGCCTTCACTTCGGAGATGGTCAGGCCCAGGAAGGACGGCAACAACACCGTCGACGACAAGGGCATGCCGTTGTGGCGGATGGCGCCGTCGCCGCACGGACCGTACTGGCAGGAGGGCATGAAGCTCGGTTACCAGGATGCCGGTTCCTGGACAATGCTCAAGTCCACGCCGGTGAACCGCCGCAAGGCTGCCTGGCTGTATGCGCAGTTCACCGTCTCGAAGACGGTGGACGTGAAGAAAAGCCAGGTCGGCCTGACATTCGTCCGCGACAGCACGATCCGGCACAAGTCCTTCACTGATCGCGCGCCGAAGCTCGGCGGACTGGTCGAGTTCTACCGCTCGCCCGACCGCGTGCTGTGGACCCCGACCGGCATCAATATTCCCGACTATCCGAAGCTGGCCCAGCTCTGGTGGCAGAACATCGGGGACGTGAACTCCGGTGCATCCACGGCGCAGCAGGCGATGGACCGGCTGGCCGGCGAAATGGATGACGTGATGGCGCGCATGCAGTCGGCCGATGAAAGGGCGAAGACCTACGGTGGCTGCGGTCCGCGCCTGAACAAGCCGAAGGATCCGAAGCTGTGGCTGGGCAAGCCCGACGGTCCAAAGGCCAGGCTCGCAAACGAAAAGCCCAAGGGCCAGACCATCGACTACGACGAACTGGTGAAACGCTGGGCGACGAAGTGACCTGAACGATACATTCGTGACCCGACCGGGACTCGAACTTCGCGGCATCGAACTGCGGGTGGATGGCCAGACGCACATCCACCCGGTCGATGTCGCGCTCGCACCGCAGGGATTCAACATCCTGCTCGGGCCAACGCTGGCCGGCAAGACCACATTGATGCGCCTGATGGCGGGCCTGTTGAAGCCTACCGCCGGCGAGCTGTGGTTTGACGGACGCAACGTCACCGGCGTGCCGGTGCGGGCACGCGGCGTGGCAATGGTCTATCAGCAGTTCATCAATTACGGGCACCTGAGCGTCTTTGAGAACATCGCCTCGCCGTTGAGGGTCGCGCGCGCCAGCCGCGACGAAATCAAGGCCAGGGTCGGGCGCATCGCGGAGCTCCTGCAGTTGTCCCCGCTGCTGGATCGGCGACCGGCTGAACTGTCCGGCGGACAGCAGCAGCGCACGGCGCTGGCGCGCGCGCTGGTAAAGGATGCCGGCCTCGTGCTGCTCGATGAACCGCTCGCCAATCTCGACTACAAGCTGCGCGAGGCGCTGCGCGACGAGTTGCCACGCATATTCGCCGATCGGGACTGCACCGTGGTCTATGCCACGACCGAACCCACCGAGGCACTGCTGCTCGGCGGCCACACGGCGACGATTCACGAGGGACGCGTGACCCAGTTCGGCGCGACATCGGACGTCTATCGCCGGCCGGCCGACCTGCTTGCCGCGCGCGCCTTTTCCGATCCGCCGATGAACTGCGCGCCGGTGCTGAAGCGCGGCGGGCGCTTCGAGCTGGCCGACGTGACCTCCTGGCCGGCCGAGCGCGGACTCGCTGCGCTTACCGACGGGCCATACACCTGCGGCCTGCGACCGCATCGCGTGCAGCCGCTGGCCGGTGGCGCGGATGGCGCAATCAGGGTTGAAGGACGCGTCGCGATCGCCGAGATCAGCGGTTCGGAAAGCGTCGTGCACTTCGACCTGCGTGGGCAAACCTGGGTGTCGCAGTCGCATGGCGTATGTGGATATGACGTTGGCGCGACCGCGGCATTCGGCCTTGATGTTTCGCGCGCCCTGTACTTCGCTCCCGACGGACGCTGCGTTGGCTCGGCGGAAGACTGAGGACGCACATGGCGCGCATCTCCTTAAGAAATCTGAGGCACTGCTACAGGCACAACCCGGCCGCGGAATCCGACTGGGCGCTGAAGCGATTCGAACTGGAATTCCCGGACGGCAGCGCCAACGCGCTGCTGGGACCGTCCGGCTGCGGCAAGACCACGCTGCTGAACATCATTTCCGGGCTGCTGAAGCCGAGTGAAGGATCGGTCTGGTTCGACGAGCGCGATGTCACGTCGCTCGCTCCCGATGCGCGCGAAATTGCGCAGGTGTTCCAGTTCCCGGTCGTCTACGACACGATGAGCGTGTACGACAATCTCGCCTTTCCGCTGCGCAATCGCGGCGTGCCGGGTGACGCGGTTGACCGCCGCGTGCGCGAGATTGCGGCAATGCTCGATCTGGGGGACATGCTGGATCGCAGGGCATCCGGATTGACCGCGGACGGGAAGCAGAAGATTTCGCTGGGGCGCGGTCTGGTGCGTTCCGACGTCAACGTGATCATGTTCGACGAGCCATTGACGGTGATCGATCCACAGCTGAAGTGGCGCCTGCGTTCCAAGTTGAAGGAACTGCACCGGCGGCTCGGCATCACGATGATCTACGTGACGCACGACCAGACGGAAGCGCTGACCTTCGCCGACCGCGTGATCGTCATGAACGACGGAATCGTGGTGCAGGCGGGAACGCCGGTGGACCTGTTTGAGCGGCCGCAGCACACCTTTGTGGGGCATTTCATCGGTTCGCCGGGCATGAACCTGCTGCCGGCGACACTTGACGGCGGCGTGACGCGATTCGCCGGGCACGCAGTGCAGATGGCCGCTGCGCCGGGAGCGGCACCCGTGGGAGCGCAACTGCAGATAGGCGTGCGGCCGGAGTTCGTCTCATTTGCGGGAACCGGCATCCCTGTCAATATCGAAAAAGTGGCGGACGCCGGACGCTTCCGCGTGGTGGAGACGCGGCACGAGCAGTCCACCATCCGGCTGCTGGTGGGCGAGGACACGCCGCTACCTTCGGAACGCGCGTTCCTGCGATTTGATCCCTCGTTTACGTACCTCTACGCGGATGGATGGCGCCAGGGCGGAGAGCCCGGATGAGCGGCCGCACGCCAAACCAGAAGGCCTGGTGGCTGGTGCTGCCGGTGGTCGTGCTGGTCGCCTTCAATGCGGTCATTCCCCTGATGACGGTCGTCAATTACTCGGTGCAGGAGACATTCGGCGACAACCAGTTCTTCTTCGAGGGCGTGACCTGGTTCGAACAGATACTGCATTCGTCGCGTTTCCACGATGCGCTGCAGCGCCAGCTGCTGTTCACGGCGATTATCCTCGCCATCGAGATTCCACTGGGCGTGGCCATCGCGCTTGCGATGCCGAAGCGTGGTGCCTGGGCGTCCGTTTGCCTGGTATTGATGGCGATGCCACTCCTGATTCCATGGAATGTCGTCGGCGCGATGTGGAATATCTTCGCGCTGCCGGACATCGGTCTTCTCGGTCACTCGCTGAACGCGCTCGGTTTCGACTACAACTTCACGCGACAACCGTTTTCGGCCTGGTCCACGCTGATCGCGATGGATGTCTGGCACTGGACATCGCTGGTGGTGTTGCTCGCCTATGCCGGCCTTTCTTCGATTCCAGACGCTTTCTACCAGGCGGCGAAGATCGACGGCGCATCGGCCTGGGCAGTGTTCCGCTACATCCAGCTGCCGAAGATGAAGCGCGTGCTGATGATCGCCGTGCTGCTGCGCTTCATGGACAGCTTCATGATCTACACGGAGGCCATCGTGCTGACCGGCGGCGGCCCCGGCAATGCCACATCGCTGCTGTCGATCGACCTGGTCAAGATCGCGCTGGGCCAGTTCGACCTGGGGCCTGCGGCGGCCATGTCGCTGATCTACTTCCTGATCATCCTGCTGCTGTCATGGGTCTTCTACGCCGTGATGACCCGCGACGAGGCCCACTGATGAGAACCCGGTGCGCGTCGGTGCGGCAATGAAGCGGATCAAGTGGCTGGTCCCGGCGCTGTACATCGTGTTCGTGCTGCTGCCGATCTATTGGCTGCTGAACATGTCGTTCAAGACGACCAATGAGATCCTCGGATCGTTCACCCTGTGGCCCGACCACTTCACGCTGGAAAACTACCGCACGATCCTGACCGACCCGACCTGGTACACCGGGTATCTCAATTCACTCGCCTATGTACTGATGAATACGGTCATCAGCGTGTCATTGGCTCTGCCCGCGGCATACGCGTTTTCGCGCTACCGCTTCATGGGCGACAAGCACCTGTTCTTCTGGCTGCTCAGCAATCGCATGGCGCCACCCGCGGTATTCGCGCTGCCGTTCTTCCAGTTGTATTCCGCAATCGGGCTGTTCGACACCCATGTCGCAGTGGCACTTGCGCACTGCCTGTTCAACATACCGCTGGCGGTATGGATCCTCGAGGGATTCATGTCCGGCGTGCCCAAGGAACTCGACGAAACTGCCTTCGTCGACGGTTATCCGTTCTGGCGCTTCTTCATCCGCATCTTCATTCCGACGATCGCCGCAGGCATCGGGGTCGCGGCATTTTTCTGCTTCATGTTCTCCTGGGTCGAGCTGTTGCTGGCGAAGACGCTGACGGCGGTCGTCGCCAAGCCGATCGCGGCGGTGATGACGCGGACCGCGAGCACTTCGGGATACGAACTGGGCCTGCTGGCCGCGGCGGGGGCGCTGACCATCGTGCCCGGCGCATTCGTGATCTATTTCGTCCGCAATTACATCGCCAAGGGCTTCGCCCTCGGGCGGGTCTGATGGAGGCGGCGATGGAACCCGGCGCGATGGACTGGATGGCCTGGACCTGGCAGACGGCCAGCTTCTTCGGCTTCATCGCCGCAATGCTGGTCGTCATGACGGTCTGGGAGTTGCGCGCCCCGGGAGGAAATCCGCGCCGCGGTGTGCTGGGCATCGACACGACGCGCGGTGACCGGCTGTTCGTCTCGTTGCTGGCGGCGGCGTTCGTTCACCTGCTGTGGCTCGCGTTCATTGGCATGCCGCTGTGGCCCGCGACGCTCGTATCGGTCGCCGTTGCCGTCCTGATATTCCGCTACGTCTGACGGCCGCCGCCGGCCAGGCTGGCCAGCTCGACATCCCAGGACATCCGCGTCTTGCCGGCGGCATCGACGATGCCGAGCGTGAGACGCGTCGACGGTCCCTGCCAGTCGATGTCGATGAACCCGAAATTGGCCTCGGGCAGCACCTCGCTCATGCGATTCGCATTGGGTGTCGGCACGGGCCATTCTTCCGTCAGGCCGCTCGACGTCAGGTCCCACAGCGTGTACGGCACGTTGACGTCCAGCTTCGACAGCTCGGCGTAGTGAATGTCGCCGCTCAGGAACACGACGCCATTCGCGTTCTTGCGGCGGATCAGGTCGATGAGGCGCTGATGGTCCCGCGGGTAAGTGACCCATGCCTCCCAGCCGGTGAAATCGGCGAGCACCTGCAGACTGGACCCGATCAGGCGCAAATCGGCTGGCACCTCGAGCTGCCGCTCGAGCCAATGCCACTGCCGCTCACCGAGCATCGTTGCCTTGAGATCCGGATTGCGCGCATACGGCCCCGGCACCGGCAGCCCCGCCGCCAGCCTGGCCCTGGCCCAGGTCTCGTAGTCGGCACCCGCCAGATCGAGCTTGAGAAGCGGCGTACGGTTGTAGCGCAGATCCGGGAGGATCACCTGCACGCGCTTGCCCGGCGGGCCGAAGACATAGGACGCGTAAACACCGTCGCGGTCCCGGCGCGGCGATCCGGAGGGCTCATTCCAGAAATCGAGGAAGATCCGCCGCGTCTCTTCCTTCATCGGGTAATCGCCGCCCGCATCGTTCTCGCCGAAATCATGGTCGTCCCAGATTGCGACGACCGGAGTCGTTTCGCGCAATCGGGCAAAGCCGGATTGCGCGGCGAATTGCGCGTACTTCGCGCGCAGCACCGCCATGTCGCGCGTGTCCCCGTAGATGTTGTCGCCGAGGAACATGAACAGGTCGGACTGCCTCGCGAGTATCGCGTCCCAGACCGGCTGGGATTTCCCCTCATTCGCGCAGGACCCGAAGCCGATGCGCGTCAATGTGCGCCCAAGCGCCGGATGCGGGTCGGACGAGGGCGGGCCGGCGTCCGCGCCGCGGACCGTTGCAGTCAACGTGCAGCCTGACGCGCCGCCGAGAACCGCCGCACCGGCGATGGCAATCGATTGGCGCAGCAACATTCGCCGTGCGGGATCGTGTTGGCGCATCTCGCGCAAGAGGATGTACTGGCCCAGCGCACCCGTCAACAGCGCAATCCGCGGCAGGGTCACCACCACCCCAGCAATTTCCACCACGCGAGACCCAGCGTCCCCCAGATCGTCAGCGTGACGATCGAGATCACGAAGCCGACGGTCCACCACTCCCGCTGCGTCACATAGCCCGAACCGAAATAGATCGGGGCCGGGGTCGTGCCGTAATGGGTCAGGGATGCCTGGAGATTGGACGCATACGCGAGCCCGAGCACTGCGAGCACTGGGGGCGCACCCGCCGCGATCATCACGACCAGAAAGGGGATGTACATCGCTGTGACGTGGGCGGTGATGCTTGCGAAGCCGTAGTGGGCGTAAAAATAGACGAGCAGCAGGACGGCCAGCGCGAGTTCCCAGCCCCAGCCGGCGGTCATGCCGGCGGAAAATTCCGCGAACTGACGCGTGACGCCGGTGTCGCCGAGCGCCTCGGCCATGTGCACGAGGCCGCCGTACCAGATGAATGTGTCCCAGGCCTGCCTGTCGCTCAGCGCATCCTCCCAGGTAAGCACATTCGTCAGGAGCAGGGCACTGACGCCGAACAGTGCCACCACGGTGTAGGGAATATGGTGCCAGGCCGTCGTCATCCAGAGGCCTGCGATCAGCACGAAGACCGCGAGCATGATGCGTTCGTCGCGGGACATCGGGCCCATGCGCCTGAGTTCGTCGCGCGCAAGCTGCGTTGCATGCGGAGTGAGCCTGACCTCGGGCGGATAGATCCGGTAGATGAGGTAGACGACCAGCAGCAGGGAGGCGATGCCGGGGACCACGCCGCCGATGAACCACGTGGCGTAGGAGAGCTCGACACCGCCGGTACTCAGCGCGAACTTCGCGATGATGACGTTGGACGCCTGGCCGGTCAGGAACATCGCGCAGGCGACCACGTCGGCCTGGTACACGGCCGTCATCAGGAAGGCGCCCAGGCGTCGCCGGGTCAGGCCCGGCGTGGACTCGTAGGCCTCGGCCACGCTGCGGGCCACAGGAAACACGATGCCACCCGCGCGGGCAGCGTTGGATGGCACGACGGAAGCGAGGACCGTGTCGGTCGCGACCAGAGCATACGCGAGACCCAGCGAGCGGCCGCCGAGCAGCCTGATGAACTCGTAGGCGATGCGCCGGCCCAGGCCGGTCTTCGTGACGGAGCGCGAGATCATGAAAGCGCAAAGCACCAGCCAGACGATCGGGTCCGCGTAACCGGCGAGCGCGTCAGCCGGCGTCATTGTGCCGGTGACTGCGAGCACGCAGACGGCAATGAAGACGACAGCGCCCATCGGCGCCGGTCGCACGATGGATGCGGCGATCGTCGCGACAAATATGGCGAGCAGCCGCCAGCCCTGCGGCGTGATGCCGGCTGGCGGGCCAACCCACAGAATCGCGGCGGCGATGCCAGCTACCAGCGCCCAGCGCCTCAGGACCCGCGGCATTCCGCGGGCGGCCGTTTCGTCCTGGACTGGAGAGGCTTCATTCATCGGCGGCGAGTCATGTTGTACACGGCTCACGAGCTTCGGCGAGATACATGAAGCGCGACATCGCTCCCCTGCGTGACAACTCGATGACAGTCTCGAGATATTCCTGCTGCTTCCCGGGTTGCACTGGATGCGCCTGCAGGGCTGCCAGCCGGCCGCTGGCGTTCCTGAGCGCACTCGTGGTCCGGTTTTCGATCTCGATCACCCGAAGACCCGCGGCTTCGAGCAATTGTTCATTCCGGCCGGCGGCCGCGAATTGCGTAAAGCCGTGGACGCTGCGCCTGCGCAGTTCCTCATTCGACACGTCGCCCGTCAACACACCTGCATCGGTGGCCAGGAACCGTCCGCCCGGCCGCAGCATGCTCGCAACTTCGCGGAAAAACTGTTGACGATCGCGAAGATGCAGGATCACGTCGATTGAGATCGCGGCATCGAAGGAGTGGGGCTCGAACGGAAGAGGCTCATTCAGGTCGGCTACCTGAACCGAGAGCAAGGCTTCGATGCCAAGCGAGGCCGCGCGCTCGCGCCCGATCCTCAGTGCTGCGGGACTCTGTTCCAGACCGACACCGTGACAGCCAACATTGGCGAGAATGAAGGTCAACGGCCCACAGGGTCCGCAGCCAAGATCGAGCAGGCGGCTGGAAGACGAAAGTCCGAGACGCGGGATGTCCGCGCGCAATTCATTGGCGTCCACCCAGGAATGCTGGCCGATGTCCTCGCCATAGGCGTCGCGCCGGAATTGGCGCATCGGCGGCGAGTCGAACTCCCGATAGAAGGATTCGTAATTGCCGGCTTCCGGTCGCTTGATATTCACCTGGCGGCCATTCTTGGCATGGGCCTCAGATACCCCGTCACCAACGCAATCCCGAGGAGAATCACCAGCATTCCGGTAATCTGCATCCAGGCGAGCGTCTCGTCGAGCACGATCCAGCCGACCAGTGCCGCCACGGCCGGGCAGACATAGCCGTAGGAACCGACCACGATCGGGCGCGCGTGAACCGTGAGCCAGGCATAGGCGGAGTAGGCAAGGCAGGAGCTCATCAGCGTCAGCCACAGGATGGCGGCGACTGCGCGCGGCGTCCATTGAAACGCAAACGACTCGCCGGCGACAGCGCCTGCCGCGAGCAGGCCGATGCCGCCCGTCAGCATCTGTACCGCCGTGAACATCAGCGGCGTGTTGGCCGCGCCGGCATTGCGATAGTAGATCGTGCCAAGCGACCAGCTCAGGCAGCCGAGCAGGATCAGGAGCTGCCAGCCAAGCCCGGCAAGGTGAAATCCACCCTTCGGCGCGAGCACCAGCAGCACGCCGATGAGCCCCACGAGCAGCCCGAGCCGCGCCGAACCCGAGAGCTGGCTGCGGCGATGGCCGAAGGTCCCGAGCCAGGCGATCCAGAGCGCTGGAGTCGCATTCAGCAGCGCAGCCGTGTTGGACTGCACGAACTGCATCGCGATCATGTGGCAGGCATTGCTGAAGAACACCGACAGGAAACTCATCGCGAGCAGATGCCATACCTCGATGCGCGTGAACACCGGCGGGCCGGAACGCCACCAGGCAAATGCCAGCAACAACAGCCCCGCGGCGGTGAAGCGCAGGCCTGCGGCAACCAGAGGCGGCTCGTCGGTCACCAGGATCTTGCCTGCGAGGAAGCTCGATCCCCAGACGAGGTAGATGATCGCGAGAGCGATCGCGAGCCTGGACCGGGGTGTGAAAAAGGGGACGCTACCCTTTTCCGGTCCTGGTTGCGCCGAAAAGGGTAGCGTCCCCTTTTTCAGGCCCTTTTTCAGGCGCGCGCCCCGCGCGTCGCCACCCGGTGCATCCACCAGCCGAACGCGGCAAGTGCCGCAATGCCGGCCCACTGCCCCGGCCGCATCGATTCCGCGACCGCCAGCACGTCGGCATTGCCGCTCGCGACGATCGGGATGGCGATCAGCACGCCGACGATCGCCTCACCCGCGATCAGGCCGGCGGAGAACAGCAGGCCATTCTGCTTCAGTATTTCCGGATCGCCCTTCGGATTGCGGCGCTTGTGCCAGCGTGTGGCGAGTTCCGCTATCAGGCCGCCGACGAAGATCGGCGTGGAAAGTTCGAGCGGCAGGTAGATGCCGACGGCAACCGCCAGTACGGGCGAGCGCCAGTTCGAGCCCTTTCGGCGCAGGTATTCATCCAGCGTGATCGTGATGGCGCCGACCACGGCGCCGGTTGCGACCATGTTCCAGGGAAGCCCATTGCCGAAAATGCCGCTCGCGACGGACGCCATCAACATCGCCTGCGGCGCGGCGAGCGCGTTGACGCCTTCACGCGCCGGCGTGCCGATGCCATAGGCCTCGAGCAGGAGATTCAGCACCGGCGCCATGACGGCCGCACTTGCCAGTGCGCCGATGCCGAGCATCACTTGCTGGCGCCACGGCGTGGCGCCGATCAATTGGCCTGCCTTGAGATCCTGCAAATTGTCGCCGGCGACCGCGGCGGCGTTGCAGATGACGGCGCCGATCATGATTGCGGCGACCGGGCCGACCGTGGAACCCTTGCCCATGATGCCGAGCAGGATCAGCGACGCGAACAGGATCGTCGAGATCGTGATGCCGGAGACCGGATTGTTGGAAGAGCCGACGAGGCCTGCCATGTAGCCGCTGACCGATGAAAACACGAAACCGGTGATCACCATGATCACCGCCATGGTCAGGGCGATACCGAAGCTGTCCACAACCACGTAATAAAGCGCGAAGATCGGAATCACGAACAGCACGATGCCGGTCATGATCATGCTCATCGGCAGGTCGCGCTCGGTTTCCGGAATGTCTGCGCCGGCGATGCCACGCACTTTCAGGCCGGTCTTGATGCCGGACAGCAGCGACTTGCGCAACGACCACAGCGACCACAGGCCGCCGATCAGCATCGCGCCGACCCCGATGAACCGGATCTGCCGGCTCCAGATCAGGTAGGCCGCGTCACCGGCTGAGAGCCCGACGAGGTCCGCCGCGAGTACGGGGTCGTGGCCCGACATGAACGTGTTGTACCAGGGGATGAAGATCCACCAGGACAATGCCCCGCCGGACAGCATCAGCACGCCGATGTTCAATCCGACGATGTAGCCGACACCGAGCAGCGCGGGGGACAGGCTGATCCCGAAGAATCCGATGGTGCGTTCGCCGAAGAAACGCGCGGTGATGAATGATTCCGGCGAGAACTTGAGGCCCGACAGCGCGAGCTTGAAGAGCGCGGCCGCCCCGGCGGCGTACGCCAGCGACTTCACTCCTGGGCCGGGGTCCACGCTGATCTTGAGCACTTCGGCGGTCGCGACGCCCTCGGGAAACTGAAGTTTCTGGTCGAGAATCAGCGTGCGGCGCAGCGGGACGGAGAACAGCACGCCGAGCAGGCCGCCGAGACCTGCGATCGCGAGCACCCACCAGTATTCGAAGTGAGTCCAGTGACCCATGATGACGAGCGCTGGAATCGTGAAGATCGTGCCGGCCGCAATCGACGAGCCTGCTGAGGCGCCGGTCGCGACGATGTTGTTTTCGAGGATGCTGGAGCGGCCCAGCATGCGCAGTACGCCCATCGAGACGACCGCCGCCGGGATCGCGGTTGCGACCGTGAGTCCGGCAAACAAGCCGAGATAGGCATTTGCCGCCGCCAGCAGCACCGTCAGGATCAGGGACAGGATGATCGCGCGTGCGGTCAGCTGCCGTGCAGCATCCGGAGAACTCATATTGGACTTCTTCCCTTTACCAGCCGCACTGGTGGCCGCGGTTCTGTTCTTCGAGCCAGCCCATCAGGGGCTGGAAGTATTCGATGATGCCTGAAGCATCCATCTGGCGCGTGCCGGTGAGCTTCTCGAGCGCATCTTGCCACGGCCTGCTTGCGCCGAGCGCAAGCATCTCGCGAAAGCGGCGGCCGGCCTCGCTATTCCCGTAGATCGAGCATTCGTGCAAGGGACCCTTCCAGCCGGTGGCGTCGCACAACGCCTTGTGGAACTGGAACTGCAGGATGAAGGAGAGGAAATAACGCGTGTACGGCGTGTTGTTCGGTATGTGGTACTTGGCGCCCGGGTCGAAGTCCTCCTCACTGCGCGCCACCGGCGCCTCGACGCCCTGGTACTTGCGGCGCAGATCCCACCAGGCCTCGTTGTACTTCTCCGGTGCTATCGCGCCCGAGAACACGCCCCAGCGCCACTGATCGATCAGCTTGCCGAAAGGCAGGAAGGCAATCTTGTCGGTGGCGACCTTCATCTGGCGGTTGATCAGCGCTTCCTTGCTGCTCTTCGCTCCTTTTGGCAGCAGGCCGACATCGGCGAGATAAGCATCGGTCATCGAAAGATTCATCGTGTCGCCTATCGCTTCGTGGAATCCGTCGTGCGCGCCGCCCTGGAACAGGAATGGCTGCTCCAGGTAACTCAGGTAGTAATACACATGGCCCAGCTCGTGATAGATCGTGTACAGCTCTTCTTCGGTCGGCTGGATGCACTCCTTGATGCGCACGTCGCCACGTGTGTCCATGTTCCAGGCACTCGCGTAGCAGACGACGTCGCGGTCGCGCGGTCGCGTCAGCATCGAGTTCTGCCAGAAACTCGCCGGCAGTTTCGGGAAGCCCAGTGAGACGTAGAAAGATTCCGCGGACCGCGCCATGCGTGTCGCGTCATAACCCTGCTTCTTGAGCGCCGCGGTGACGTCAAGATTCGACACGCCCGGGTAAGGCTCGAGCAGGTCGTAAATGTTGTTCCACTGCTGGGCCCACATGTTGCCAAACAGGTGCGCAGGTATCGGCTTGCCGTCCGGTACGCGCTCCTTGCCATATTGCTTCTGCAGCCTGCCGCGGGCATAGCAATGCAGACCGTCGTAGAGTGGTTTCACCTGCACATATAACCGCTCGGTCTCGGCCTCGAAATCCGCGGGGCTCAATTCGTAACGGGAGCGCCACATTTCGCCAAGGTCGCCATAGCCGAGTTCCTTCGCACCTTCGTTCGCGAGTTCCACGAAATGCCGATAATCCTTGCGCATCGGAGGCGAGATCGTGTGCCAGCCAGTCCAGGCCTCCAGCTGCTCGTCCCAGTCGCGGCTTTTCGCGAGCGTGTCGGACAGCTCCTCGAGATTGCGGCAGGTCTCCGGGCTGCCCGTGCACCACTTGCCGGCGCCGAACATGGATTGCATGCGCGCCATGATGGTCGTGAGCTCCTCGCGTTTGGCCGCGTCGTCAGGGGCCGGGGCGGAGAGCCCCTGCTTCAAGAGCTTCATCGCCCGTTGTGACTCAGGCGAGATATCCATGCCCGCGTAGGCTTTCGATTCCTTGACCGCTTTCGGGTAGTACTCGAGCAGGCGCTCTTCAGCCTTGGCCGCGAGCTGCTCGGTATCGGGAGTGATGTAGGTCTGCTGCACCCAGTCTGCCATCGCGCTCTCGTGGCCGCGCTGTTGCAGGTCGTTGTTGACGCGGGCGACGAACTCGTCCGCGCTTTCCTTCGGCTTTTCGCTGCCGCAAGCGGCGATCGCGCCGGCAATAAAGACAACGCAGGCGTGGCGCAGCATGGGTTTCCCTACTTGCCTTCGGCGCCGTGCATCCAGTGAATGATGCGGCCGGAAATGGCCCACAGCACGATACTGAAGCCGATCAGTGCCAGCGCCAGGCCACCGAACACGCCCAGGAGTCCCGCATGCTCGGCGCGCACGCCCGCGTCGGTCGCGATGGAAATCATCCAGGGATATTCGCCCATGTGTTCCGAGAACGCTCCGATGTAGCCCGCGAGCGTGTTGGCAACAAAGTTGATCATGAACCAGACGCCCATCATCAGTGAGCCAAGGCGCAGCGGGGCCAGCTTGGTGACCATCGAGAGCCCGACCGGACTGATGCACAGCTCACCGGTCGTGTGGAAGAGATACCCGAGGACCAGCCAGAGCATTCCCGATTTCACGTCGGCGGTGCGCTGCATCTCGAAAACCGCGACGACCAGGAATATGAAACCGAGCGCGACCTGCAGCAGGCCGAGGTACATCTTGACCGGCGTCTTCGGGTTCCTGCCGCTTTGGCCGAGCTTGCTCCACAGCATGGAGAAGAACGGGGCCAGCAGCACGATGAACAATGGATTCAGTGACTGGAACCAGCCGGTCGGCACGGTGAAACTGCCTAACTCGCGGTCCGTGTACTTTTCTGCGAACAGGTTTAGCAGGCCGCCTGCCTGCTCGAAAGCTGCCCAGAACATCACGACGAAGATGAAGACCACGAAGATCACGCGCAGCCGGTCACGCTCATCGGGCGTCAGCGGTTTCTTCTGCCCGCCGGCCAGCGCGAGCGAACGGCTTGCCGCCGGCTCACGGCCGATATCGCCGATGTAGCGTTGCGCAAACGCGAGCTGAATGATCACGGACAGCATCATGCCGATACCCGCGATCAGGAAGCCGACTCGCCATCCATAGGCCGGATCTTCGCCAAACGTGGAGCAGAAAAGCGGCGCGAGGAAGGCGCCGAGGTTGATACCCATGTAGAAAATCGTGAATGCGCCGTCGCGGCGGGCATCGCCCTGCGGGTACAGGTCTCCGACCATGGTCGAGATGTTCGGCTTGAAGAAGCCATTGCCGATGACCAGCAGCAGCAGGCCGACATAGAAACTGGTTGCCGTCTCTGGAAACGCGATGCCGAGAGACTCGAGGGACCAGGCCGGCGTCATGCCCATGATGCCGAGCGGCGAGGCCAGCGCGAACTGGCCGAGCGCCATGACGATGCCACCGATGATCACGGCCTTGCGCTGGCCAATGAAGTTGTCTGCGAGCCAGCCGCCGAACAGCGGCGTGAAATAGACGAACCCCGTGTACCAGGCGTAGAGCGTCAGCGCCTGCGCGCTGTCCCAACCGAGGCCCGGGTTCGCGGCGTTGGTGGCGGCGACCGCGTAAAGCACCAGCAGGGCGCGCATGCCGTAGTAGCTGAATCGCTCCCACATCTCCGTCATGAACAGCAGGAACAGGCCTTTGGGATGTCCCAACCATGTTCCCGGCGGGACGTGGACGTTGGTCGTCATTTTTTGATTACTCCAGAGTCCGGCGAGTCTCGGCGATGTTGCGGTGCAACATCAAGCCGGATCACCTTCCGGGTCGGGCGGCCGGGCGCGTACCAGCAAGCGCGCCATGATGATGCCCGCCTCGAACAGCGCATACATTGGCAGCGCCATCAGGGTCTGCGAAATGGGATCCGGCGGTGTCAGGAAGGCCGCGATGATGAATATCGCGAGCAACACGTAGCCACGATTGCTAGTAAGTGTCTGGAGCTTCACGAGCCCGGTGCGAACCAGCAGCACAGTCGCGACCGGAATCTCAAACGCGAGTCCGAATGCGAAGAACAGCAGCACGGCGAAGTCCATGTACTGCGTGATGTCCGTCATCATCCGCACGCCTTCCGGCGTCGTCTTCACGAAGAAGCGGAAAGCCGTGGGGAAAACGACGGAGTATGCGAAGGCCGCGCCGGCGTAAAAGAGCACGACACTCGAGACGAACAGCGGCAGCGCAAAGCGCCGCTCATGGCGGTAAAGACCGGGCGCGATGAATGCCCAGATCTGGTACAGGATCACGGGCATTGCGAAAAAGAACGCCGCAAGCAGCGCAAGCTTGAATGGCGTCATGAATGGCGCCACGACGGAGGTCGCGATCAGGCTGGTTCCCGGAGGCATTTGCGCCAGCAGCGGCGCTGACAGCCAGCTGAAGATGTCGTTCGCAAAGTAGAGGCAGGGGACCGCGATCACGAGCGTCGCGATCATTGCACGCAACAGCCGGTCGCGCAGTTCGAGCAGGTGCGAGATCAGCGAGCTCTCGGGGAGCTTGTCGGTATCTGGCGCGGGGTCGCTCATGACGGATCCGGTCCGTCAGTCTTTTCCGGGGGATCCACCGGGGCAACACCCGGCGGGCGGCGCACAGGCGGGTCGGATTTGGTGACTGAGTCGAGCGTTACTTCTTCATCGAGCTGCTGGCGCAACTGGCGCGCCATCGCACGGGCGCGGCCGGCCCAGCGACCGACCTGGCTGGCGAGTTTCGGGAGCTTCTCCGGGCCCAGCACCAACAGCGCGATGCCGAGTATCAGGATGATCTCGGTGAAGCCGACCTCGAACATCAGGCGTCAGGTGTTCTTCGAGGAGTCGGCGTTGTCGGGTTTCTTGCTGCTGAAATCCGCGTCCGGACGCTCATCCTGCGCGAGCTTCTTGCCGGCTTCCTCGCTGTCGCCCTCGTTCATGGACTTCTTGAAGCCCTTGACCGCGGCCCCCAGGTCGGACCCGATGGTGCGCAGTTTCTTCGCCCCGAAGATCAGGAGCGCGATCGCGAGGATGATCAGCAGTTCCCTGAAACCGATACCCATAATTGCAACTCCAGCCAGCGCACCCGGCGCAGTAGGGGATGATACGCCAAACGGCTTTCAGGCCCCGTGACGCGGAGCCTGAATCCAGAAAGTGACGGGCCCGTCGTTGACAAGCGACACCTGCATATGGGCCCCGAATTGACCGGCCTGGACGCCCGGAAACCGCCTCCCTGCGAGCCCCAGCAGCTCCTCGAACAGGCGCTTACCCTCTTCCGGCGGGGCCGCCGTGCTGAATCCGGGCCGCAGGCCCTTTTTTGTGTCCGCAGCCAGTGTGAATTGGGGCACCAGCAACAGCCCGCCGTTGATGTCCGTGACGGAGAGGTTCATGCGCCCTTCGGCATCGGCGAACACGCGATAGTTCAACAGCCGTTCCAGCAGGCGTTCGACCTCGACCGAAGTATCGTCGCGCTCGACCGCGATGAGCACCAGCAGGCCGGGGCCGATCCGCGCAATCTCACGGCCCTCGACTTCGACCGCAGCCGAAGTCACGCGTTGCAGGAGTCCGATCATGGAATGCGTGCCTTTGTTCGATAGCCGAGCAGTCCGATTGTTGCCACGGCGGCGAAAACCGCCCCGGCCAGAAACGTTGCTGATGCGCCGTAGGCGGTCCAAAGCGCCCCGGCGATGATGCTCGCAAGCAGGAGCGCGGCTCCGCTGAAGAGGTTGAAGATTCCGAACGCGGTGCCGCGCAGTTCTGACGGTGCGGTTTCGGCCACGAGCGCGGACAGCAGACCTTGTGTCAGCGCCATGTGCAGCCCCCACAGGGCCGCGCCGAGCAGGACTTGCGTTGGCGAGTTCGCTGATGCCAGCACGGCATCCGCCACAATCAGCGTAGCCAGCCCGGCAATGAGCAGCTTCCGCCGGCCGATCCGATCTGCAATCGCCCCCGCGGGATAGGCAATCCCGGCGTAAACGACATTCATGACGATCATGACGACCGGCACGTAGCCAATGGCGGAACCAACGTCCATGGCGCGAAGCACCAGGAAAGCCTCGCTGAAGCGGGCCAACGTGAACAGCGCGCCAAGCAGGACGATCAGCCAGTAACGACGCGGCAGTCGCCGGGCACCGGCGAGCGTAAGCGCCAATCGCGGGCCGGTACCGGAATTCATGTGATCCGGCTCGCGCACCGTGGTAACAAGAAGTGTGACAGCGATGAAAGCTGGTACGACTGCGACCCATAACACGGCCTTGATGTCGTTCGCGAGCCACGCCATCAAAGCCACAGCCAGCAGCGGGCCGATGAAGGCACCCACGGAGTCGAGCGACTGGCGGAGCCCGTAGGCCGCTCCGCGCAATTCCAGCGGTGTGATGTCAGCTATCAACGCATCGCGGGGTGCGCCACGAATGCCCTTGCCGATGCGATCGAGGAATCGCCCGGTGAATACCCAACCGACTGTGGTGGCCAGTGGAAACAGCGGTTTTGCGATCGCGCCAAGACCGTAGCCCAGGACCACGAAAACCTTGCGCTTCCCGTAAAAGTCGCTGATGGCTCCGGAGAAAACCTTCGTGAATGCCGCGGCTGCTTCAGCAACGCCTTCTACGACGCCGATGGTGACCATCGAGGATCCGAGCACGGTGACCATGAATACCGGCAGCAGGCTGTGAACGAGTTCCGATGAGATATCCATGAACATCGAGACCAGGCCGAGCGCCCAGATACTCGCCGGCAAAGCGCGAGGTGCCTTTCTTGATTTCAGGCCATTCAAGCGTCACTTGCCGTCATCGCTTGATGTCCCCGCCCAGTGGAGGCGGTGCAGCACCCGGTGGATCACCGGCGTGATGAGCAACGCAGCGACGACGATAAGGACGAGTCCCGCGTAGAGCGCGTAAAGCCCTGCGAACAGCTTTCCCGCTTCGGTTTGTGGAATGTCCACGGGGCCCATGCCGCCCAGCAGCATCGCCGCGTTCAGGAAGGCGTCGATCCAGGGCAGGTCCTCGAACATGACGTAGCCGGCCATGCCGAGCAACAACGACGCGCCGATGACGCAGAGGCCGACGAGCAGATGACCCAGCAGCCGGCGCATGAATGCCGCGCGGGGCAGGGGTGGTTTGTGCCTGGGCTCGTACATCAGCGGCGCAAGCGTTTCAGGAACACGCTCATTTCCTTTGCGGCCTGGATATCGCCGCTTTTCTGCGCTGCGGCGATGCCGAGTTCGTAGATCTCCGCGGCGCGTTCGGGCGAGCCGGCGTGCGTATGGGCTTCGCCCAGCGCCTTCCACGCGGCCGAGTAGCCTGGATTCTGCTCGACTGCCTTGCGCAGGTGATCGATTGCGGCCAGGAAATCTCCCTCCTTGATGCATTCGAGGCCGAGCGAGTAGCGCAGAAGCGGCGAATCCTGGCCGCGTTCCAGCATCAAATGCAGGTTTTCGCGCAGGCCCATCTCAGCGCCGCCAGAAGGTCGGTGTCAGCAGCAGCACCAGCGTGAAGATCTCGAGTCGACCGACCAGCATCGCGATCGCGCAGACCCACTTGGCAGAGTCTGGAATGTCACGAAACGTCATCGTGACGTCACCAAGGCCCGGACCCGTGTTGTTGATGGAGGTCGCGATGGCCGACCAGGCCGTCACCTGGTCCAGGCCCAGCATCATCAGCAGCAGAGTCAAGGTCGCGAAGATGATGAAGTACATCGCGAAGAATCCGGCAACCCCGCTGATGATGCGCTGTGGTACCGGGCGTCCCGCGAGCTTGACCGGAATCTCAGCGCTCGGATGCACCAGGCGCTTCAATTCTGCAACACCCTGCCGGAACACGAGCAGCCAGCGAATGACTTTCATGCCGCCGGCCGTCGAGCCGGCGCAACCGCAGACGATCGTCAGCATCATCAGGAGCACCGGCAGCGCGCCGGGCCATTGCGCGAATCCGGTGGTCGTGAATCCGGTGCTGGTCTGCATTGAGACCACGTGCAGGCTCGCGTGGCGCAGCGCGAGCCCCAGCGTCCCGTACGTGCCCTGCTGCAACAGGTAAATTGCCGTGCCTGCGATGACCACGACCACCATCCAGAAATAGGCCTTGAATTCCGTGTCCTGCCAGTAGAGCCATGGGTTGCGATGACGCAGCGCCGAGAAATGCAGCGCGAAATTGGCCCCGCCGAGGAACATGAATGCGGTGGCGACCCCGTCCACGGCAGCGCTGCCAAAATGGCCGAGATTTGCGTCGTAGGGTGAAAAGCCGCCGGTGGAAAGCGTGCTGAACGAATGACCGATGGCATCGAAGGCATCCATGCCAGCGAAGTAATAGCCAAGCGCACAGGCCGCGGTCAGCAGCGTGTAGACGAACCACATAGCCTTGGCCGTGTGTGCGATGCGCGGCGTCAGCTTCTGGTCCTTGACTGGCCCCGGAGTCTCGGCTTTGTACAGCGACATACCGCCGATGCCGAGTACGGGCAGCAGCGCGACCGCCAGCACGATGACGCCCATGCCGCCCAGCCACTGGATCTGCTGGCGGTAGTACAGGATGGACTTTGGCAGGTCGTCGAGGCCGACGATCACCGTCGCACCTGTCGTGGTGAAACCGGACACGGCCTCGAACACCGCGTCGGTGAAGCTGAGCTGCGGCACATCGCTGAGCAGGAGTGGCGTCGCGCCGGCGAGCCCGAGGCATATCCAGAAAACTGCGACGACGAGGAAGCCGTCGCGCAGCCTGAGGTCCCGACGCACGCGGTGAACCGGCAGCCACAAGAGCGCGCCGACTGCGGCGACGATCACGAATGAGGTCAGAAACGGCTGCGAATGGCCGTCGGCGTAGGCGAGTGAGACGCCGACTGGTGGCAACATCGTCAAGCTGAACATCATGAGCATCAGCCCCAGGATGCGCTGCACCATCAGGAGGTTCATGCGCGCGAGCCGGCCTGGAACAGCCGGCCTACATCCTCCACGTGACGGCGGTCGGTCAGGAACAGGATCACGTGATCGTCCGCTTCGATGACCGTGTCATGGTGCCCCATCATGACTTGCTCGCCGCGCACGACTGCACCGATGGTCGTTCCTTCCGGCAGATCGATCTGGTCGATGCGCCTGCCGGCGACCGGCGAATTGCGGCTGTCGGCGTGGACGATCGCCTCCATCGCCTCGGCCGCACCACGGCGCAGTGAATGCACGCGCACCACGTCGCCTCGGCGCACATGCGCGAGCAGCGCGCCGATCGTGACGGTCTGCGGGGAGATCGCGATGTCGATCTTGCCGCCTTCCATCAGCTCGGCATAGGAGGGCTTGTTGATCAGCGCCATCACGCGCCGCGCGCCGAGGCGCTTCGCGAGCATCGCGGAAAGGATATTCGCCTCCTCGGCGTTGGTCAGCGCGACGAACACGTCGGTGTCGTCGATGTTCTCCTCGAGCAGCAGCTCTTCGTCGGCTGCGTCGCCGGTCAGCACCAGCGTGTTGCGCAGCGTTTCCGCGGCGCGACGCGAGCGCTCGGGGCTGCGATCGATGAGCTTGACCTGGGCGCGATCCTCGAGGGCGCGTGCAAGCCGGAAACCGATATTGCCGGCGCCTGCAATGACGACGCGCCGCACCGGCGCTTCCTCGGTGATCAGTTCCTTCATCATCGTGCGCATGTCGTCACGCGCGGCGATGAAGAACACCTCGTCGTGCTCGGCGATGATCGTGTCGCCTCCGGGCTTCACATTCTGCCCGTCGCGGTAGATCGCGGCGACGCGTACCTCGCGGTTCGGTATGTGCGCGCGCAGCTCCTTCAACTGGTGGCCGACCAGCTTGCCGCCCTTCAGTGCACGCATGCCGACGAGACGCACGCGGCCGTCGGCGAAATCGAGCACCTGCAGCGCGCCCGGGTAGCGGATCAGCCGTTCGACGTAGTCGGTGACCAGTTGCTCGGGGCTGATGGCGAGGTCCACGGGGATCGCGGCGTCTCCGAAGAGTTCCGGACGGTGGTGATAGTCGCCGGAGCGGATGCGCGCGATCTTGGTCGGTGTGCGAAACATTGTCCAGGCGATCTGGCAGGCGATCATGTTGACTTCATCGCTGCTCGTCAGCGCGACGATCATGTCGGCACCGGCGCCGCCCGCGGCTTCGAGCACCGCCGGGTGCGCGGCATTACCGGACACCGTGCGGATGTCGAGCCGGTCCTGCAGGTCGCGCAGGGCTTCGTCCCGGGTGTCGACCACGGTGACGTCGTTGACCTGTTCGCGGGACAGCTGCTGGGCCGCCGTGCTGCCGACCTGGCCGGCGCCGAGAATGATGATTTTCATGGCCTCGGATTCTAGCGCAGCGCCGGAATGCCGACCGTGCGAACAGCGGCGGTCATCCCCGGCGTGCGGGATCCGACGGGGTGTCCCCTCGCTCCGCCGGAACTTTATGCTTCGCTCGGGGACACCCCGTCACCTCGCACGCCGGGTGTGGCGCTACCGGTCGTGCGGGCACGCAATTGGCGCTGCCGCTACTGGCGCCCGCGAGGTGGCGGGGTTCTCGCGAGCAAACTCGTAAGTTCCGGCGGAGTTTGCGAGCGAGAAACCCCGCCGGATCCCGCGGGCGCCCGATGCGCCGCCGTCAGCGGATCTGCTCGAGCCGCGCCAGCGAGTACATCAGCCACTTCTGGCCGGCCTGCTCGAAGTTGACGTGCACCTGGCGGTTATCCCCATTGCCCGCGAAGCGCAGGATTGTGCCCTCACCAAACTTCGGATGGCGCACGCGGGCGCCGAGGTGCATGGGCATGTCTTCTCCGGCTGGCGGGGGCGCAGCGCCTGACCGCCGTTGCAGCGACGGGCTGCCGATTTCCGCACCGCGACGGACGATGGCCGGTCCGGGGGCGGTGTAGAGCGGCCGGCTGACAGAAATCCTGGGCCGGACCTCTTCGATCGCTTCCGGCGGCAATTCGGCAAGGAAACGCGACGGGTCACGGTAGGACGTATGCCCGAAAATGCGCCGGCTCTCCGCATGCGTGAGGTACAGGTGCTGCATCGCGCGGGTGAGGCCGACGTAGCAAAGCCGCCGCTCCTCGGGCAACTTGTCGGCGTCGAAGGCTGAGCGTTCCGACGGGAACAAGCCCTCTTCCAGCCCGACGATGAACACGGTCGGGAACTCGAGGCCCTTCGCTGCATGCAATGTCATCAACTGCACACAGTCGATCCCCGTCGCGGCCTGGGTCTCGCCGGATTCGAGCGTGGCGTGAGCGAGGAACGCGGGTAGTGGCGCGAGGCCGTCGTCATTCTCCGGGGCGAAGCCCTCGGCTGCATTGACCAGTTCGTCCAGGTTCTCGACACGCGCCTCGCCCTTGTTGTCTTTCTCGCGCGCATGATGGGCGCGCAGACCCGAGTTCTCGATGACCACGCGCACCTGTTCGTGCAGCGGCAGTTCCGCAATCTCGGCGGCGAGGCGATCGATCAGCGCGAAGAATCCCTTCAGGGCGCCGGCCGCGCGCGCCGGCAGCGTTGGCAGCAGGGCCTGACCTGTATCCCACAATGTCTGGCCCTTTTCCTTTGCAGCTGCGCGCAACTGGTCGATGGTCGCGTTGCCGATGCCGCGCGTGGGCAGGTTGACGACCCGCTCGAAGGACAGGTCATCGCCGCGCACCTGGGTCAGGCGAAGGTAGCAGAGCGCATCCTTGATCTCGGCGCGCTCGAAGAACCGCAGCCCGCCATAGACACGATACGGAATGCGGGCCGCCATCAGCGCCTCCTCGAAGGCGCGCGACTGGGCATTGGAGCGATACAGCACGGCCGCCGCGGCTAGCGGCAGGCCCTTACGCTGGTGTTCGCGAATGCGCTCGAGCACGAAGTCGGCCTCGTCGCGCTCGTTAAATGCGGCGTAGACGCGGATCGGCTCGCCGCCCTCGGCCGCGGTCCATAACTCCTTGCCCAGGCGATCGGTGTTCTTCGCGATGATCGCGTTGGCGGCGGCGAGGATCACGGGTGTCGAGCGGTAGTTCTGCTCGAGCTTGTAGACGGTTGCCGAAAAATCCCTGCGGAAGTGCTGCATGTTCTCGACGCGCGCACCGCGCCAGCGGTAGATGGACTGGTCGTCGTCGCCGACCACGAACGGCATGCCGGGCTTTCCCGCCAGGAATTTGAGCCATTCATACTGGACGCCATTGGTGTCCTGGAACTCGTCCACCAGCAGGTGGCGGAAGCGCTCGCGGTAATACGCGCCGAGATCGGCGACGTCGCGCAGGATCTCGAAACTTCTGAGCAGCAATTCGGCGAAATCCACGACACCGACCTGCTCGCAACGCTGCTGATACTGCTCGTAGAGCCTGATCAGCTGCTGGCGCGTCGGGTCGCCTCGGTCGTCCAGGCGCTTGGCGCGCCGGCCTTCGTCCTTGTGGGCGTTGATGAAACCCTGTACTTCGCGTGGGACCCAGCGTTGCTCGTCGAGATTCTGCTCGCGGATGATCTTGCGCACGAGCCGGTGCTGATCTTCCTCGTCGAGGATCTGGAAGGACTGCGGCAGGCCTGCTTCGCGCCAATGACGGCGCAACAGCCGATGGGCGATGCCGTGGAATGTGCCGACCCACAGCGCGCCACCGGGCATGTCCAGCAGTGCCTCGATGCGTCCGCGCATCTCGGCAGCCGCCTTGTTTGTGAAGGTGACGGCCATCAATCCGTGCGGCGACACACCGTGCTCGCGGATCAGCCAGGCGGCGCGATGCGTCAGCACACGTGTCTTGCCGCTGCCTGCCCCCGCAAGCACCAGTACCGGGGCAAGCGGCGCCGAAACGGCTGCGCGTTGGGCGTCGTTCAGCGAGTCGAGGAGGTCGTGCCGGTGCATGGGGCGCGCATTCTAGCAAGCGCCCCGCAGCAAAAAGGGGACGCTACCCTTTTCCAGTCTTGGTTTCCCGGAAAAGGGTAGCGTCCCCTTTTTCCTGGGCGAAATTCACGAGGGCGATTGCCAGCGCGATGACCACCGGTCCCAGGAACATCCCGATGATGCCGAAGGCGAAAAGACCTCCCAGCACGCCGATGAAGACCGCGAGCGTCGGCACGACGGCGCGGCCGGATATCAGGAACGGCTTCAGGAAGTTGTCGACGGTACTGACAACAAGACCGATCACTGCCAGCACGATCGCGGCGCCGTAGCGGCCCTGGAACAGGAGCAAGCCGACCGCCGGCACCCAGACCAGCGCCGTGCCGCCGAATGGCACGATGGAGAGCACTGCTGTGATCACGCCGAACACGACGGGTGCGGGGAGACCGGCCACCGCGAAGCCGATGCCGAGCAGCAATCCCTGCACTATCGCGGTCACGACCGTGCCGAGCACAACAGCGCGGGTTACGGCCCCGAGCCGGTCCTGCAGTTCGTCACGCCTGGTAGGCTCGATCGGCACGAGATTGATCGCTGCACGCGCCATCCCCTTGCCGTCGCGGATGAAGAAGAACAGCAGGAACAGCATTGCCGTGAAGTTCAGGACCGTGCCGAGCGCGCCCAGCAAAGCCGTGCCACCGAGCGCGGCGAGTTGTTCGAACACGCCCTTCGCACGCTCAAGCACCCAGGCCTGGGCCTCGGCCGAGCTGATGCTGGTGTACTGATCGAGCCATTCGAATACGCGGCCGAGCAACGGCAGGTCGGCGAGATCAGGGATGCCCTGGCCCTGATGCAGTTCCAGCCAGTGTTGAATCAGGACTGCGAGGCCCGCCGCCTGCTGTCCGAAAGCGACAGCGAGCGCCGCCAGCGGGCCGACAAATATCAGCAGCACGAAGATCGTCAGCAATGACGCCGCGGCGGAATCGCGGCCGCGCAGCCAACCGGTGAGGCGTGCCTGTGCCGGGTGCAGCAGGAATGCTAGGAAGATCGCCCAGGCCAGTGGCGCGAAAAATGGCAGCAGGATCTGGTACATCAGCACCGCGAGCAGCGCGAGACCCGCGATCGCAAGCACGCGTTCGTAAAAGCGCAGATCTGCCGATTCACCCATGTGCGGCACCACTAAAGCGCCGCACGGATGCGCGCGGCATGCTCCGCGAGCACGGCATGCTCCGCCGGTTTCGCGGCATGGATTCCGAGATCCTTGCCCGCGTAGCGTGGAATGACGTGAATGTGAAGATGAAACACGCTTTGTCCCGCCGCGGCGCCATTCAACTGCGCAATCATGATGCCGGGTGGCGCGAAAGCCTTCTTGACGGCGCGCGCGACCATCTGTGCGGTGCGCATCGCGGCTGCAGCCGCCTCCGGCGATGTCGAGAAGATGTCCTCGCCGGCGGATTTCGGAACGACCAGTGTGTGGCCTTCTGCCTGCGGCATGATGTCCATGAATGCGAGCGTTTCCGCGTCCTCGTAGACGCGATGACAGGGAATCTCGCCGCGAATGATTCGCGCGAAGATGTTGTCCTGGTCATAGGTCATCGAGGCGCTCCGGTTCCAGTTCGATCGTCAGCAGGCAATGATCGGGCCAGCGCTGGCCCTTCGGGTAGTCCCAGACCTTATATGAGTCGGCCACCAGCGCACGAGACAACTTTCGGCCTAGTACGAAGTAATCGATCGGCTGGCGCGCGCCAAAGCCGTTGCCGCAGCCGACCGCGCCGTGTTCCACGCCGGGATTCATGAGTTCCGCACCTGAGGGCTCGCCGTCGTTGATCTCGGGCCAGATTGCCACGTTCCGCCCCTCCGCATCGCGCGCGGTTTCCCGTTCGAGGTCGAAACGCCGGTTGAAGTCGCCGATTACGGCGAATGCGTTGCCGGCGCGCGCGCGCCGGTCGATCCAGTCCTCCAGGATCGGCACCTGCTGCTGGAGCCGCCGGCAGGCGTCGCGCGGATCGTTGAGGGGATCACTGTTGCAGGCGGCCTTCAAATGTACAGCCAGCAATCGGATGGCGCGGCTCGTGCCGGGATAGAGCGTGAGGTCCGCGCCGCGACGCACGTAGTCGTCGAGGCCGAGCGGGCGGTAATCGCGGTCACAGCGATGCGGGATGCCGCGGCGAACCGCGAAGCCGACATTCTGCACGTTGTGCCGGCTGGTGAAACAAAAGACGTATTGGGGAAATATCCGCTTCGCCACGTCGCGGCCATCGATCTCCTGCAATGCGATGACGTCGAGGTCCGCTTCGTCCGCAAAATCACGCAGCCGCGCCAGGTCCTTCGCGCTCCAGCGCCCCCTGGGGATCAGGTCGCAGGGATAGGAGCGGTCGTGACCGTCCGCGCGCTGGTCCTTGCCGAAGCAATTCCCGGCGAGCGCGTCGAATGTCTCGGGTGTCATCATCCACTCGAGATTCCAGGTACCGACACGCAGCCGATCCGCGCCTGTCGCCGGCGTGGCCAGCGCGACTGCAATTGCCAACACCGCGAGGCGGATCATTCGCCGGCCTTGCGCCGGTTGGCCACGAGGTCCTGGACCACGGCCGGATCCGCGAGTGTCGAGGTGTCGCCGAGCTGGTCGTGCTCGTTCGCTGCGATCTTGCGCAGGATCCGCCGCATGATCTTGCCCGAGCGCGTCTTCGGCAGTGCCGGCGCCCACTGGATGAAATCGGGCTGCGCAATCGGGCCGATTTCCTTGCGCACCCAGGCCACGAGTTCCTTGCGAAGCGGTTCGGTCGGCTGGACGCCTGCGATCAGCGTGACATAGGCATAGATGCCCTGGCCCTTGATGTCGTGCGGGAAGCCGACGACCGCGGCCTCGGCGACTTTTCCATGCGCAACCAGGGCGCTTTCAACCTCGGCCGTGCCGAGGCGATGACCGGAGACATTGATGACATCGTCGACGCGACCGGTGATCCAGTAATAACCGTCCTCGTCGCGCCGTGCACCGTCACCGGTGAAGTAGCTGCCGGGGAAGTTCTTGAAGTAGGTGTCGATATAGCGCTGGTGGTCGCCATACACCGTGCGCATCTGCCCGGGCCAGCTGTCCTTCAATACGAGATTGCCGTCGGCGGCGCCTTCCAGTTCGCGGCCCTCGTTGTCCACCAGCGCCGGCACGACGCCGGGCAGCGGCAGGGTCGCGGAACCTGCTTTCAGCGCGGTCGCACCCGGCAGCGGTGAAATCAGGATTCCTCCAGTCTCGGTCTGCCACCAGGTATCGACGATCGGGCAACGCCCGTCGCCGACCACGCGGTAGTACCACTCCCAGGCCTCGGGATTGATCGGTTCGCCGACCGTGCCAAGGAGGCGCAGGCTCTTGCGGGAGCAGGCCTTGACCGGCGCATCGCCATCACGCATCAGTGCGCGGATCGCGGTCGGCGCCGTATAGAAGATGGTGACCTTGTGCTTGTCCACGACACGCCAGAAGCGCGACACGTCCGGGTAATTCGGCACGCCCTCAAACATCAGGCTGGTCGCGCCATTCGACAGCGGGCCGTAGACGATGTAGCTGTGGCCCGTGACCCAGCCGACGTCCGCCGTGCACCAGAAGATGTCTTCCTCGCGGTAGTCGAAAACACAGGAGAACGTGAAGTTCACAAAGACGAGATAGCCGCCGCTGGTGTGCAGCACGCCCTTTGGCTTGCCGGTCGAGCCCGAGGTATAGAGGATGAACAGCGGATCCTCCGCGTTCATGCATTCGGGCGCGCAGACGGGTTGTTGTGCCGCGGTCAGCTCGTGGTACCAGAGATCGCGGCCCGAGACCCAGTTGACCCGGCCTCCCGTGCGGCGCACGACAATGACGTTCTTGACTCTCAGCCCGCGGGAAGCGATCGCCGCGTCAACATTGGCCTTGAGCGGTATGGTCTTGTTGCCGCGCACGCCCTCGTCGGCCGTGATCACGATTGTCGATTCGCAATCCTGGATGCGCCCCGCCAGCGATTCCGGCGAGAAGCCGCCGAACACGACTGAGTGCACGGCGCCGATGCGCGCGCAGGCGAGCATCGCAACCGCGGCCTCGGGGATCATCGGCATGTAGATCGTCACGCGGTCGCCCTTGGCGACGCCCGCAGCGCGCAGCGCATTGCCCAAGCGGCAGACCTCGGCGTGCAATTCGCGGTAGCTGATCGCCCGCGAACTGCCGGGATCGTCGCCCTCGAACAGCAACGCCGTCTTGTCACCGCGCGTCGCGAGCTGGCGGTCCAGGCAGTTGACGGAAACATTCAGCTCGCCGTCCTCGAACCAGCGCACGCGAAAGTCCGCGGGATCGAAGGAAACGTCCTTGATGCGCGTCGGGAAGCGCGTCCAGTCGATGCGTTTCGCGATGCGCGCCCAGAATCCTTCCGGGTCCTGTACGGATTCCCTGTACATCGCGTCGTAGTCCGCGGCCTTGACCCGGGCGTCCCGGGCGAATGCCGCCGGGACGGGATGCTTGTGCACGATCATGGGGCTAATTCTAGCGGCATTGATGCAGGTCAAGGCACCGGCTGCGCCAATACGTAACCTGAACGCAGGACTCCTGGACCAGGCCATGAATAGAGCCTTGTTGCTTTCACTGCTATTCGCGGCGCATTCCGCCGCCGGCGAAGGACTGGATGCGCTTGTGACGGACGGAAAGGCGGGGCTCGACCTGCGCTACCGCTACGAAAGTGTCGAGCAGACAGACAAGCCCTCCACCGCAGGTGCCAATACCCTCCGTCTGCGACTGAATCTGGCGTCCGGCAGCGTCAACGGATTCTCCGGCTTTGCCGAGTTCGACCACGTGCAGGTCATCGGTGGCGAGCATTACGACAGCACGCGAAATGGCTTGACGAATTATCCGATTGTCGCGGATCCCGAAGGCACCGACCTGAATCAGGTCTATCTGCAGTACGCAGGTCCGGCCGGCACGACGCTCCGTCTCGGTCGCCAGCGTATCTGGCTGGACAATGAGCGGTT